>NZ_JAJTTE010000030.1 GCF_021343995.1 Pseudonocardia terrae
CGACTCGCGGGAGCCCGGGGCGCGACTCGCGGGAGCCCGGGGCGCGACTCGCGGAGATCTGCCGCGCCTACAGGGTCAGCAGCATGCGGACGTTGCCGAGGGTGTTGGGCTTGACGTGGGCGAGGTCGAGGAACTCCGCGACCCCGGCGTCGTAGGAGCGCAGCATCGCGTTGAACACCTCCTGCGACACCGGCGTGCCGTCGATCTCGGCGAAGCCGTGCCGGCCGAAGAAGTGCCGCTCGAAGGTGAGCACGAACAGCCGCTTGAGCCCGAGCTCACGGGCCCCGTCGATCAGCGCCGAGACGAGCGCGTGCCCCGCCCCGCGCCCCAGCACCTTGGGGTGCACCGCGACCGTGCGGATCTCGCCGAGGTCCTCCCACAGCACGTGCAACGCCCCGCACCCGACGACCTCGCCGTCGATCTCCGCGACCAGGAACTCCTGCACCGACTCGTAGAGCGTCACGATCTCCTTGGCGAGCAGCACCTTGCCCGCGTAGTTGTCCACGAGGGACTTGATCGTCGTCACGTCGGCGGTGCGCGCCCGCCGGACGGCCACCGCTGCCATGGCGGTGGAGCGTAGATCATGCGAGCTGCCGTCTACCCTGTGACTCGTGAGTTCCCGTGACGCCGCGCCCCGCCGGGCCGCCCTGCTGACCCTGGGCTGCGCCCGCAACGAGGTCGACTCCGAGGAGCTCGCCGGCCGGCTGGCCGGTAGCGGCTGGGAGCTGGCCGAGGCCGACGAGGCGGATGTGATCGTCGTGAACACGTGCGGCTTCGTCGAGCAGGCCAAGAAGGACTCGATCGACACGCTGCTCTCGGCGTCGGACGTGGCGAAGGGCCGCGGCGCCAAGGTGGTCGCGGTCGGCTGCATGGCCGAGCGGTACGGCAAGGAGCTGGCCGACAGCCTCCCCGAGGCCGACGCCGTGCTCGGCTTCGACGCCTACCCGGACCTCGCGGAGCGCCTGGGCGACGTGGTCGCCGGGCACGCCCCGGCGCCGCACATCCCGGTCGACCGCCGCACCCTGCTCCCGATCTCGCCGGTGCAGCGCCCGGAGGCGAGCACCGACATCGCGATCCCCGGCCACGCGTGGGTCCCCGACCTCGCGCGCCGCCGGCTCAGCACCGGCCCGGTCGCGAACCTCAAGCTGGCGTCGGGCTGCGACCGGCGCTGCGCGTTCTGTGCGATCCCGTCCTTTCGCGGCTCGTTCGTCTCGCGTCATCCGGACGAGGTGCTCGCGGAGGCCGCATGGCTCGCCCGGGACGGGGTACGGGAGCTCGTGCTGGTGAGCGAGAACTCGACGTCGTACGGGAAGGACCTGCCAGGCGGCACGCGGGCCCTGGTGGACCTGCTGCCGCGGCTCGCGGCGATCCCCGGGATCGAGCGGGTGCGGGTCAGCTACCTGCAGCCCGCCGAGACCCGCCCCGACCTGCTGCAGGTCGTCGGGACCACGGACGGCGTCGCGCCCTACTTCGACCTGTCCTTCCAGCACGCGTCGAACCCGGTCCTGCGCCGGATGCGCCGCTTCGGCTCCCGGACGGACTTCCTCGACCTCTGCGAGCGCATCCGCGCCCTCGCGCCCGAGGCGGGCATCCGCAGCAACGTGATCGTCGGGTTCCCGGGGGAGACCGAGGAGGACCTCGCCGAGCTGGAGGCGTTCCTGACGGGCGCCCGGCTCGACGCCGTGGGCGTCTTCGGGTACTCGGACGAGGAGGGCACCGAGGCCGCCGGCTACGAGGGCAAGCTCGACCCGGCGGAGGTCGCCGCGCGCGTCGAGCGGATCTCCGCGCTGGTCGACGAGCTGATGACCCAGCGGGCCGAGGAGCGGATCGGCACCGAGGTCGTCGTGCTGGTGGAGACGGCCGAGTCGGAGACCGAGGACGCCACCGGGCGCGCCGCGCACCAGGCCCCCGAGGTCGACGGCGAGTGCGTGTTCGTCTCCGGCGAGCTCGACGGCGAGCCCCTCGAACCCGGCGCGTTCGTGCGGGCCGAGGTGATCGACTCCGAGGGCGCGGACCTGGTCGTCGAGGCCCGCGAGGTCGTGGTCCCGGCCGCCGCCGGCCTCGTGGCCGTGGGAACGGCGGGATGAGCGCCGGGGGAGCGCGATGAGCGCGGTCCCGGCCGAGGAGCCCGTCGCCTCGCCGGAGAACGCGGTCCCGCTGCTGAACATCGCGAACGTCCTGACCGGCGTCCGGCTCCTGCTCGTCCCCTTCTTCCTGCTCGCCCTGCTGCACCTCGACGGCACGGACCTGGGCTGGCGACTCGTCGCGGCCCTGCTGTTCGCCGTCGCCGCGATCACCGACCGGTTCGACGGCGAGATCGCGCGCAAGCGGGGGCTGGTCACGTCGTTCGGCAAGATCGCCGACCCCATCGCCGACAAGGCGCTGATGGGCGCGGCCCTGGTCGGGCTGTCGGTGCTGGGCCTGCTGCCCTGCTGGGTCACGATCGTGATCATGGGTCGTGAGATCGGCGTGACGCTGCTGCGGTTCTGGGTGATCCGGCACGGGGTGATCCCGGCGAGCAAGGGCGGGAAGCTCAAGACGCTGGTCCAGACGTTCGCGATCGGGCTCTACGTGTTGCCGCTGACGCTGCTCCTGCCCGCGGCGACGGGGGCCATCGAGGTCGTGCGCTGGACGCTGATGGCCGTGGCGATCGTGCTCACCGTGGTGACCGGTCTGGACTACGTGGTGCGGGCGGTCCGGCTGCGCGCCGCGGCCCGTGCCGCGCTGCGCCGTGCCTGACCGCTGCGCCGTGCCTGGCCGCTGCGCCGTGCCTGGCCGCTGCGCCGTGCCCGATCACGCCTGAGCGTGGCTGTTCGCCCACGGCGGACGTGTCCGGCGCCGCGCTGCGGCGACGCGGGCGCTCCCGACTCGGTACGGTGGGAGCACCCCGTCCCCCGGACGGGGTGGCTCGGGTCGACGAGGAGGGTGGGCGCATGGCTCTGCTGCTGCGTGAGGCGATCGGTGGCAGCCTTCGGCGTGCCCGCACCCTGCGGAAGCGCACCCTGCGTGACGTCTCCCGCGCCGCTCGCGTCAGCCTCGGCTACCTCTCGGAGGTCGAGCGCGGCCGCAAGGAGCCCTCGAGCGAGCTGCTCGCCTCGATCTGCGAGGCGCTCGACGTCGCCCTGCCGGACCTGCTCGCCGAGGTCATCAGCGAGATGACGCGGGACGAGCAGCTGGAGTTCGTCGGGCGCAACGACACCCTGGTCCCGATCGGGCAGCGGCACACCGACCTGCGCCTGGCGCCGGTGCGCACCGGCGCCCCGCTCGGCGGTCGTCCGGGCACCCCGGTCGCGTCGGCGGCCTGAGTCCCGCCGGGTTCCCGGCTCACTGAGATCCGGCTGTGGGCGGACCCGTCCGCGCCCGTCCGGTTCGTCCGTTCCTCCCGCACCGGCGCCCCGGCGCCCGGTAGCCTGGGCCCCGGGTCGCCCCGAGGGCGGCCTCGGGACGATCCCCGATATCGTCCGCACGCGGTGGCACCCGAGGCCGTGGCGATGCCACGATGGGCGCAAGAGCACCGCTCGGCGGTCGCGGGGGGACACACACGGGCCGCTCGGTGAAGGCGGTACCCGGTTCGCACTCGGAGGTAGGCGGAGCAGATGGCCAACGGTTTCACGAAGGCCTGGAAGTACCTGATGGCCCTGTTCTCGTCGAAGGTCGACGAGTACGCGGACCCGAAGGTGCAGATCCAGCAGGCCATCGAGGACGCACAGCGCCAGCACCAGGCGCTCTCGCAGCAGGCGGCGGCCGTCATCGGCAACCAGCGCCAGCTGGAGATGAAGCTCAACCGGCAGCTGGGGGAGATCGAGAAGCTGCAGGCGTCAGCGCGCCAGGCGCTGGTCCTCGCGGACCAGGCGCGGGCCCAGGGCGACGAGCAGAAGGCGCAGCAGTACGAGCAGGCCGCGCAGGCCACGGCCACCCAGCTGGTCACGGCCGAGCAGTCCGTCGAGGACCTCAAGACGCTGCACGACCAGTCGATCGGCGCCGCCGCCCAGGCCAAGCAGGCCGTGGAGCGCAACTCGATGATGCTGCAGCAGAAGATCGCCGAGCGCACGAAGCTGCTCAGCCAGCTCGAGCAGGCGAAGATGCAGGAGCAGGCCGCGGCCTCCCTGCGGCAGATGACCGAGCTCTCGGCGCCGGGCAACACGCCGTCGCTCGAGGAGGTCCGGGACAAGATCGAGCGCCGCTACGCCAACGCGATCGGCTCGGCCGAGCTGGCGCAGAACTCGGTCCAGGGCCGGATGCTCGAGGTCCAGCAGGCGACCGTCGACATGGCGGGCGCCAACCGGCTCGAGCAGATCCGCGCCTCGATGCACGGCACCCCGATCTCCGGGTCGGAGGAGAAGCCGACCCAGCAGATCCCGGCCGCGCCGCAGAGCACCCCGCAGGGGCAGCAGCAGCCCGGCACCGCCTGAGCCACCCGCTCCGGACGCCGCCCGCCTCCCCGAGGCCGGCGGCGTCCGCCGTTCTCAGCGCCGTTCTCAGCGCCGCTCTCAGCGGCGCGGCGGGCGACGGGTGCGGACCGGGCGCGGGGCCGGACCGGGCTGGCAGCGCGGGCACCAGTAGGCGACGCGGGCGTAGACGCCGTCGCCCTGCTCGGCGACCCGGATCCGGGTGCCGCAGCGGCGGCAGGGCCGGCCCCCGCGCTCGAAGACCCAGTGGGCCTCGGCGGGCAGCAACGACCCCGTGGTGGTCTGCTCGGGCCGGTCGGCGTTGGCCAGCAGGAGCTTGCGGGCGAGCGCGACGACGGCGGGCAGGTCCGGGGTGTCCCGCACGAGCGTCCACGGCGAGAGGCCGAGCAGGAAGCAGATCTCGGTCTTGTAGAGGTTGCCGACCCCGGCCATCACCCGCTGCTCCAGCAGCGCCAGGCCCAGCTCGTGGTGGGCGCGCGCGGTGAGCCGGCGGAGCGCCTCGGCCTCGTGCTCCGGGCCCCACGCCGGGTCGAGCAGGTCGGGCCCGAGGTGCCCGACGAGCCGCGACTCCTCCTCGGTACGCAGCAGCTCCAGGTCGTGCAGGGCGAACCCGACGGCCACGCGCTCCGGCACCTCGAGCACCGCGCGGGCCTCGTACCCGGGGCGCCGCCACCGCATCCCGGGACGGTACAGGTGCCACGCGCCGTCCATGCGGAAGTGGCTGTGCAGGCTCCGCCCGTCGTCGAACCGCGTGAAGAGGTGCTTGCCCACCGACGCGACGCCGACGACCCCGATCCCGGCCAGGTCGACGCCCGCGAGCCGCGGGTGCCGGATCTCCCCGCGCAGCAGCGTCTGCCCGGTGAGCGCCGCGTTCAGGCGTCTGCCGGCCAGGTGGACGGTGTCGCCCTCGGGCACCCCTCGACGCTACCGCCGCCCGGCGGCGGCCGCGCCCCGGTCGTCCGCCGTGCCACCACGGTGCCGTGACCGGGAGAGCGATCGAGCGCAGCGGGGTGCTGCTGCTCGCGCTGCTCCTCACCGGCTGGGCCCTCGTGGCGGCGGAGCCGAGCGTGCTGCTCGGTGTCGTCGGCGCCGCGCTCTGGGCGATCGGGCTGGCGCGGCATGCGTCGGCCGTCCTGCGGGCGACCTCGGCCCGCGGGCCCGCGGCGGTCCGCCGGCACGGGCACTGCCGGGCCTCCCGCGCGCGGGTCCTCCGCCAGCTCGACCCGGACGCCCCGGGTCGCACACGCGCACGCGCACTGTCGGGTCTCCTCCCGGCGGTGTAGTCACCCCACTCCGCCGCCGGGCTCCCCGGCGTCCCGAGAACCCGACTCCCTCCCGGCCCCGGGAGGTGGAGGTGTGCACGTGCTCGACTTCCTGTACTACCCCGTGTCCGCCGTCATGTGGTTCTGGCACCAGGCGTTCGGCCTGGTGCTGGGCCCGAGCAGCGGCGTGGCGTGGGCCCTGTCCGTGGTGTTCCTGGCGCTGACCCTGCGCGCGCTGATGATCAAGCCGGTGCTGAGCCAGATGCGCTCGGCCCAGCGGATGCGCCGGATCGCCCCGCAGCTCGCCGAGCTCAAGAAGCGGCACGGCACGGCACGCCGGTCGCTGCGGCAGCAGCAGCCGGCGAGCGACCCGCAGACCGCGCAGGTCGCCGAGTTCATGAAGCTCACGCCGTGGCTGTTCCCGCTGGGGGCGATCGTGGGCGGCCTGTTCTTCCCGTTCCCGATCGCGATCCTCGTCTACTGGCTGACCAGCAACGCGTGGACGCTCGGGCAGCAGCACGTGATCGGCCGGGTCGTGGCGCGGGAACAGCCGCCGGCAGCCGTACCCACACCTGCACCGACGCCCGCCCGTGCACCACGCCCGGGTCAGAAGCCGATCCGCAAACCCGGGGCGACGGCGGCCCGGGTCCGGCCGGGCGCCTAGGGTCGACGGGGTGAGCACGTTCCGAAAGGCCCGCCTGGCGGCCGCGGTCGCCGTGGCGCTCGCGGCGCTGGCCGGGTGCGGCGAGTCGACGACCCACGCCGCGAGCTCCGGCGGCAACGGCGCGCCCAGCGCGACCCTCCCCGCGCTGCGGACCAAGCTCGCGTCGATCTCCCTCGACGAGTGCGCCACGCAGCCGGCCGCGCAGATCTACCCCGACTGCGCGCGGTTCGTCCGCGAGGTGCAGAACGTGGTGCCCGCCGCGCGGGCCGAGGCGGGCCAGGTCGCCGCGCCCCAGGCCCTGACGAAGGCGGCCGACGACGTCGACGGGGCGGTCAACCGGTTCACTCAGGACCAGTGCATCCCCGTCGGCGCCCCGCCCGGCCCGGCCGCGGCCTGCGGGCCGGACCTGGCGTCGATGCAGGAGGGCCTGCGGGCGCTCGTCGCCGCGGTCGGGCAGTGATCCGTCCGGTTCGTCCGGGACGAAATCGCCCGATCGGGACGTTCGCGTACCGCTGCCGGGTGGTCGTGCTCACGTCGTCACAATGTTGCGCGGTCTACGGCGGAGGACGGTGGGGATGAAGGTGACGCGACGGTGGGGTGCCACCGCGCTGGGGGTCGCGACCGTGGTCCTGCTCGGTCTCGGGGTCTTCGTGGGCAGCCACCCCAGTGCCGCGGCGGGCGCCTTCGGCGCGACCGGGCTCGCCCCGGTGGCCGGGCTCCCGACGATCGATGCCGCGCCCGCACCCGTCGTCCACATCACGCCCGAGCAGGGCACCGCGCTGAACCCGACGCAGCCGATCACCGTGACCGTCGCCGACGGCACCGCGCAGGCCGTGCACGTCACGAACGCCTCGACGGGCAAGGCCGTCGACGGCACCCTCGCGCCCGACGGGCACACCTGGACCTCCACCGGCGACCTCGCGTACTCGGCGACGTACTCCGTCGGCGTCGACACGCTGGACCGCGACCAGGCACCCGGGCACACCGACGGCACGGTCGCGACCATCGACCCGAAGGCCCAGGCCTACCCGTCGTTCATCCCGGCCCCGAACTCGGTGCCGACGGTCGGCGTCGGGCAGCCCATCGTCGTGCGCTTCGACCACGCGATCACCGACCGCGCCGCCGCCGAGAAGCAGCTCTCCGTGACCTCCAGCCCGGCGCAGGCCGGCAGCTGGTACTGGATCTCGAACACCGAGGTGCACTACCGCCCGCAGCAGTACTGGAAGCCGGGCACCACCCTGACGGTCAAGGCCGACCTCTACGGCGTGGACCTCGGCGCCGGTACCTACGGCTCGACCGACCGCACCATGACGGTCAAGGTGCACGACGCCTGGGTCGCCAAGGCCGACGGCGCCACCGAGCAGATGCAGATCTTCGACAACGGCCAGCTGGTCAAGACCATGAACATCAGCCTGGGCTCGCCGGGCTTCCCGTCGCACACCGGCCCGCACGTCATCTCGGACAAGCAGCCGTCGATCGTCATGGACTCCTGCACCTACGGCGTGTGCCAGGGCCAGCCCGGCTACTACAAGGAGAAGGTCGACCTCGACGAGCGGATCTCCAACGACGGCGAGTTCGTGCACTCCGCGCCGTGGTCCGTCGGGCAGCAGGGCAACTCGAACGTGTCGCACGGCTGCGTGAACCTCGCGCCCGCCGACGCCCAGTGGTTCTTCGACCACTTCGGCATCGGGGACGTCGTGGAGATCACCAACTCGGGCGGCCCGGCCCTGCCGGTCTACGACACCTACGGCGACTGGGAGCTGAGCTGGGCGGACTGGAAGGCCGGCTCCGCCCTGTAGCCCGCGCCGGTCCGCTCCTCGATCCGGAAGTCCCGCAGGTCGGGCTCGCGGGTCATCCGCCAGTAGTCGACGATCCGCCACGGCAGCGCGGAGACCACGCGCCCGGCGGCGTTGCGGTACCAGTTCCGCATGCCGGGGTGGGTCCAGATCATGGCCTCGTGCGCCTCGTCGTGGCGGCGCACGTAGTCCGCCTCCACCTCGGGGTGCACCTCGACCGCGCCGACGCCCCGCTCGGCCATCGCGACCAGCAGGTCCACGATGTAGCGCACCTGGCACTCGGCGATGGTGATGTAGCTGCCGCCGTGGCCGAGCACGGTGCCCGGTCCGCAGGTCAGGAACAGGTTCGGGAAGTCCGGCACGGTGATGCCGAGGTGGGCGTGGGCGTCCTCCGGGCCCCAGACCTCGTCGATCCGCCGGCCGGAACGCCCCCGGACCTCGATCGGCCACAGCACCCGGTGCGTGTGGAAGCCGGTCGCGAGGACGACCACGTCGGCCTCGACCTCGGCCCCGTCGGACCCGCGCACCCCGGTCTCGGTCACCTCGGTCACGGCTTCGGTGAGCAGGGTGACGTTCTCCCGGCGCAGGGCCGCGAACCAGCCGTTGTCCAGCAGCATCCGCTTGCCGAAGGGCGGGTAGTCCGGCAGCGCCTTGGCGACCAGGTCGGGCCGGCCCGCGAGCTGGGCCTCCAGGTAGCGGGTGAAGACGCGCCGGTGGCCGTCGTTGAGGGCGTTGACCGCACGCTCCGGGTGCTCCCACGCCGGGTCCTTCTGCAGGCCGGGGTGCACGCGGTCGTTGGTGTTCCAGGCCAGCCGGGTGCGGTACCAGAGCCGGTAGAAGGGCACGTGCTCCACCAGGTACCGGGCGCCCTCGGGGACGGGGGAGAAGTAGACCTCGTTGGGGGCGACCCACTGCGGCGAGCGCTGGAAGACCGTCAGGTGCGCCACCTGCCCGGCGACGGCGGGGACGACCTGCATCGCGCTCGCGCCCGTGCCGATCACCACGACCCGCTTGCCGGTCAGGTCGAGGTCGGCGGGCCATTCGGCGGTGTGGAAGAGCGGGCCGCGGAAGCGGTCGAGACCGGGGATCGGCGGGACCTTGGGCCGGTTGAGCTGCCCCGTCGCGGTGATCACGACCTCCGCCGTGAGCTCCTCGCCGGCGGCCGTCCGGACCGTCCAGTACCCGTCCGCCCAGGTCGCGGCCACGACCTCGGTGCCGAAGCGGATCCGCTCGCGCAGGCCGTGCCGGTCCGCGACGGCACCCAGGTACTCCCACACCTCGTCCCGCTTGCCGAAGTGGGTGGTCCAGTCCCGCGGCGCGAAGGAGTACGAGTACAGGTGGCTCGGGGTGTCGACGCCGGCGCCCGGGTAGGCGTTCTCCAGCCAGGTGCCGCCGACGTCGGCGTTCTTCTCCAGCACGACGTGCTCGATCCCGGCCTCGGCCAGCCGGATCGACGCGAGCATCCCGGACACGCCCGCGCCGATCACGATCGCCCGCGGGGCGCCGGGCGGGGCGCGCCGCACCTCGACCGGGGCGAAGCCCATGTCCTCGGCGGTCATCTCGGCGTACTCGAGCGGCACGACCTCGCCGACGGCCGCGCTCATGATCTCCGCCAACACCTCGCCGGTCGGGGCCGGGACGGCGACCGGTGCGCCGTCGGCCCAGGCGCACACGGCGTCGGCCGCGGCGGCCCGGATCTCGGCCCGGATCTCCGGCGGGAAGCCGCCCGGGTCGTTGTCCTCCATCCCGCGGCTGCGGGTGGGGCGGTACGGGTCGGCGAGCCAGCGCCGGTCGCCGGTCAGCTGGTACAGCACCGCGACCAGCGACGGAAGGTTCGCCTGCTCCAGCGCCGCGACCAGCGCGGCACGGTCGATCGGCGCGCGCTCCGGCGCGAACGGCACGAACCCCATCAGCGACCTCCCCGTCGTCATGAGCCGAACGCGAGCCTAACCGCGGTTAGGCAAACAGGGAAGGCGCCCCAGCATCTGAGCACTTGACGAGTGTCGTGTGTCGCCGCATGCTCCTCCCCAACACCTAACCATGGACAGGGAGGCAGCGATGGAGCTGACCGAGGCGATGCGGACCACCGGCACCTGCCGGTACTTCACCCCGGACCCGGTGCCGGACGAGGTGCTGCACCGCGCGTTCGACGCCGCCCGCTTCGGCCCGCAGGGTGGCAACCGGCAGCCGCTGCGATGGGTCGTGGTCCGCGACGCGGACCGCAAGCGCGCCCTCGCCGACCTCTACCTGCCGCCGTGGAAGGCCTACCTGGCCGGCGTCGGGATCGGCGACGTCCGCGTGGGGGCCGTGCCGAAGGCGGTCGCCGACGCCGACCACTTCGCCGAGCACCTCGCCGAGGCGCCCGCGATCGTCGTCGTCTGCGCCGAGCTCGACGGGCTGCACCCCACCGACCACGAGCTCGGCCGGTTGTCCGTGGTCGGCGGGGCGTCGATCTACCCGACCATGCAGAACTTCTGCCTCGCGCTGCGCGACCAGGGCGTCGGGTCCGCCGTGACCACGCTGCTCTGCCACGCCGAGCCCGAGGTGCGCAAGCTGCTCGAGATCCCGGACGGGATCATCACGGCCGCGCACGTCGCGATCGGCTACCCGGCCAAGGGCTTCCCGCACCGGCTCAGCCGCCAGCCGGTCGAGGACACCGTCTTCGCCGACACCTTCGGCTCCCCGCTCTTCGCATGACCCTCGCCGACCAGTACACCCGCCCGCTGGCCCGCGCCACGATCGGTGACCAGCTGCGGCGGCACGCACGCACCCGGCCCGCGGCGGTCGCCGTCGTCGGGTACACGGCGGACGGGACCCGCTCGGAGACCACCTACGCCGAGCTGGACCGGCGGGCGAACCGGTATGCCCATCTGCTGCGCGGGCTCGGGGTCGGCCGCGGCGACGTCGTCGCGTCGATGGCGCCCAACTCGGTCGACGTCGTGGCCGCCTACTACGGCGCGCTCAAGCTCGGCGCGGCGTTCACCGGCATCAACCCGCTGCACCGCTCCGCGGAGGTCGCACACCAGCTCGGGCACGCCGAGCCCCGGGTCGTGCTGGCCGCGCCGGCGTTCGCCGCGCTGGTCGGGGACGTGCTGCCGGCCGGGACGGCTCTGGTCGAGTACGGCGCGGAGCTGCCGGCGGCGGACACCGAGCCGGAGGCCGAGGTCGACGAGCACGACGTCGCGATGCTCGTCTACACCTCCGGCACCGAGGCCACGCCGAAGGGCGTGCTGGTCCCGCACCGCAACTACCTGATCTCCACGGCGCCCGCGTGGAGCTGGGGCCTGCGCACCGGGCCGGACGACACCTGGCTGTTCGTGATGCCGTTCCACACGATCGCCGGGCTCGGCTCGATGACCACGCTGACGCTCATGGGCGCCACGCTGGTGCTGCCCGCGACCACCGACCCCGCCCGCTCGCTGGAGATCATCGCCCGCGAACGGGTCACGGTGATCGCGCAGACCCCCACGTTCTACCTGGCCCTGGCCGGGCAGGCGGGCTTCGGTGCCGACGCCGTCGGGTCAGTCCGGCGGTGCATGACCTACGGCGGCCAGGTCGCCCCGCACGGGATCTCGGCGTGGGCGGCGGCCGCGCCCGGCGTCGTCTGGGGCACCTACTGGGGGCAGTCCGAGCTGTCCCAGCTCGGCACCGTCGGCTGGTTCCGCACGCTCGACGACGTCCCGGACCAGGACCCCACCTGGATCGGCACCCCGGTCTCGCACCTGGAGGTCCGGGTCGTCGACGCCGAGGGCCGCGACGCCGAGATCGGCGAGCTGCTGTGCCGCACGCCGTCGGTCATGCTCGGCTATCACCGCGACCCGACGCGGACCGCCGAGGTCATGGTCGACGGCTGGGTGCACACCGGCGACATGGTCCGCATCGACGCCGCCGGCAACCTCTTCTTCCGCGACCGGCTCAAGGACGTGATCAAGTCGGGCGGCATGAACGTCTCGTCGCAGGAGGTCGAGCGGGTGCTGCACGAGCACCCCGGGGTGCTGCGGGCGGCGGTCGTCGGGAGGCCGGACGAGTACTGGTCCGAGGCGGTCACGGCGTTCCTGGTCCCGCAGGAGGGCACGAGCGTCGATCCCGCCGAGGTGATCGCCTTCTGCAAGGAGCGGATGGCCGGCTACAAGGTGCCCAAGGCGGTGCACGTGGTGGCCGAGCTGCCCGTCGACCCGCAGGGCAAGATCCTCAAGCGCGAGCTGCGGAAGGTCGCCGTGTGACCGGGGTGAGGGGGTGACGGCGTGACGCAGGAACCCCTGGCGCTGTCCCGGACGGCGCGGACCCGGCTGCGCCGCGAGGAGATCGTGACCACGGCGGCCCGGACCTTCGCCGACCGCGGGTACGCGCACGTCGGGATGCGGGACATCGCCGACGCCGTCGGCATCCGCGGGGCCAGCCTCTACCACCATTTCGCGGCCAAGGAGGAGATCCTCTACGCGGTCTGCCTGACGGTGACGCGCGAGCCGTGCGAGGAGAACCTGCCCCTGCTCGACGCCGCGGGCACGCCGGCGCAGCGGATGGCCATGCTGGTCCGGGCGCATCTGCGGCACCTGTACCGCCGGCGGGTCGAGCACCTCGTGGGCCTGCACGAGATGGCGTCGCTGACCCCGGAGCACCGTGCGGAGATCGACGGGCACCGCCGCTACTACCAGCGGCGGGTCCGGGACGTGATCACGGCCGGCGCACGGTCCGGCGAGTTCACGGTGCCCGACGCGCAGCTCGCCGCGTTCGCGGTGCTCGACATGCTCAACGGCTTCAGCGGCTGGTTCCGCGACGACCGCGGCCTCTCGCTCGACGCGGCCGTCGAGGGCTACGTCGAGCTCGTCGTCGCCCGGACGCTCGGGGCGGGCGGGGCCCTCGCCTGAGGGGCCGCCCGCCGTGTCAGTCGCGGCGGGCCGGTCGGGTCGTGTCAGTCGCGGCGGGGCAGGTCGAGGGCCTGCCGGAGGACGGCGACCCGCTCGGCGGCCTCCCGCTTCGAGATCGTGGCGTCCTCGATCAGCGACGAGCCGTGGAAGGTCCCGGGGAACAGGTGCAGCTCCACCGGGACGCCGGCGGTCTGCAGGGCCAGCGCGTAGGCGATGCCCTCGTCGCGCAGGGGGTCGAAGGCCATCACCGAGACGTAGGCGGGCGGCAGGCCGGACAGGTCGGTGGCCCGGGCGGGGGCGGCGTACGGCGAGACCCCGTCCGTGCCGCGGACGCCCTCGCCCAGATAGGAGTCCCAGCTGACGACGGCGTTGGGCCGGTTCCAGATCGGCGTGTCGGTGAAGGCGCGCATGCTCGGCGTCTCCAGCCGGTCGTCGACCTCGGGGACCCCCAGGTACTGGAAGGCGATCGCCGGACCGCCCCGGTCCCGCGCCAGCATCGCGAGCGCGGCGCACAGGCCGCCGCCGGCGCTGATGCCGTGGATCGCGATCCGGTCGGGATCCACGCCGTACTCCGCGGCGTGCTCGGCGAACCAGGCCAGCCCGGCGTAGCAGTCCTCCAGCCCCGCCGGGAACGGGTTCTCGGGCGCGAGCCGGTAGTCCACCGTGACCAGCACGGCGCCGACGCCCCGCGCGATCGCGATGTTGGCGGCGTGGCCGCCGTCGAGATCGCCCATGATGAAGCCGCCGCCGTGCACGTCGAAGATGCCGGCGGGGCCGGACGGCTGGTCGGGCCGGTAGATCCGCAGCGGCACCTCGGGAGCGCCCTCGGGTCCCGGGACGAGGACCTCGGTCACCGTCACGCCCGTCTCGTCCGGTGCGGGCAGCTGGGCGCGCAGCTGGGTCAGTACGCCGCGCGCGGCCGGCAGGTCGGTGACGTCGAGGACGGGTAGCACCGGAATGGCGGCGGCGAGCTCGGGGTCGAAGTCGTACTCGACGGTCGTCACGGTCGGGCCTCCCACGGCATCGGAGTCGGTGACCCGATCATCGTCGCTGATGCGGTCGCCTGCATCCGCCGGAAGCCTGAACGATCGCTCGTCCGGATCGGGCCGGTGGTCGGTCGGCGGCTTCCGCCGATGATCGATCCCTGCACCCGCTCCGGCCGATGATCCCTGCACCGGCTCCGGCCGATGATCCCTGCACCCGGCTCCGGCCGATGATCCCTGCGCCGGAGGGCCGATCCTCACGCCCGGAGGCGCAGGCCCTTCGGCGTGACGCGGAAGCCCGCCTCGGTGAGCACCTCGGCCAGCTCCGAGCCCAGCGCCCCGCCGCCGTCGGCGCGCTCGACCGCGAGCGTGCCGAGCCAGCCCTCGTGCACCGCGCCGGCGAGCGCGTGCGCGGCCGCCGAGAGCTCCTCGTACTCGGTGGTGAACGACAGCAGGGACTTGCCGCCGCGCTCGACGTAGAGCGCCGGGGCCCCCTCCACCAGCACCACCAGCGCCCCCGCCTTCCGCCCGGGCCGGTGCTTCGAGTCGCCGACCGTGGCCGGCCACGGCAGGGCCGCGCCGTAGGGCTGGGCCGGGTCGGCCGCCGCCAGCACGACCCTCGACAGCCCGGAGCCGCCGCCCGCGTCGTGCGGTGCGCGCCCGGCCCCCCCGAAGTGCCGCCCGTCGAGGTGGTCCGCGGGGTCTGCGGGGTCGTGGCCGCCGGCGACGGTCTCGGAGGGATCAGCGGCGAAGTCCCCGAACCCGCCGTGGTGCGGGCCCGCACCGGGGGCCGGAGTACCCGCCGCCGGGGTGGACGCCGATCCGCTCGTCGCGGGGCTCCCGTCCGGGCTGGAGAGCGCGCGGACCCGGTCGATCGCCCCGGGCACGGCGAACTGCGCCGCCCCGAGCCCCTCGACGACGTACCCGCGCCGTACCCGACCGGAGTCCTCCATGGCCCGCAGCACCTTGTAGACCGCGGCGAACCCGCCGGTCACACGCTCGGTGCCCAGCGCGCCCCGGGTCAGCACCCCGTGCCGCTCCAGGAACGCCTCGGCGCGCGCGTGCGCCCGGCGGGTGGGATCGGGCTCGCGATCCACGGCCAGCGCCCATCGGCCGCCCACCGAGGGCGGTCCGGTCCGGCTCGGCATCTGCGGCCGCCCCGCCCGTAGCTGGGCGTACCGCCCCCGGGAGGCGCTTCGCCGGGTCCGGTGGGCCGGGGCGCCGCGGCTGCCGGAACCGCGGCCGCCGCCGAGGCGAGCCCGGAGCGGCCCGAGCGTGTCGTTGGTGAGCAGCCCGGCCCACACGAGATCCCAGATCGCGGTGACCGTCAGGTCGTCGGTCGGGGCTTCCTCGCCCTGCGCCACGAGCGTGCGCCCGGCCTGGTCGGCGAGCTGGCGGAAGAACAGGGCGCCGCCGCCGACCGCGGGCTCGCCGAGCTCGGGCAGGCCGAGCGCGCGGAGGAGCGCGCGGTGCAGCGGCGTGGCGGCGATCTCGGGCTCGGGCTCGGGCAGCAGCAGGTCCGCGACGTCGGCGGGGGCCACGGCCAGCCAGCCGTCGCTGCCGGCCAGCGGCCCGCAGCCGGTCCAGGTGACCTCGCCGGCCGCGGTGAGCTCGTCGAGCAGGGCCGGCGTGTAGCCCGGCAGGCGGGCCGGCAGGATCAGCGACTCCAGGGCGCTCGCCGGCAGCGGCGCCCCGGCCAGCTGCTCGACCACCCCGAGCACGTCTTCCGCGCCGGGGGCGCGCCGCATGCGCCCGCGCCGCTCGCCGCCCGCGTGGGTGCGGACGCCCTGCCACGCGGGCAGGAACCGGCCCAGCGCCCGCTGCTCCACCGGCTCGACCTCGGCCCGCAGCCGCGCGAGCGACGCACGCCGTAGCCGGCGCAGGACCTCGGCGTCGCAGTACTCGACCGAGCCCTCACCGCCGCCGGCGGCCTGCGGGCGCAGCTCGCCCCGGACCAGCCGTCCGACCCCGGTCAACCGGTCGAGCACCCCGGCCACCACGGCGACGCCGAGCCCGAACCGGGCCGCGCACTCCGCAGCCGTGAACGGGCCGTGCGTGCGGGCGTACCGCAGCACGAGATCACCGAGCGGGTCCGGCACGGGCTCGGTGAACGTCTCGGGGACGCCGACCGGCAGGGGCGCGCCCAGCGCGTCCCGGATACGTCCCGCGTCCTCGATCGCGACGACGCGCTCCTCGCCGGCGATCCGCACTCGGATCGCCCGGCGTTGCGCCTCCAGCTCCGCGAACCAGGCGGGATCGACGCCGCGGGCCCGGCCGTCGGCCTCGGACAGGTCGCCCACGAACCGCAGCAGGTCGGCCGCGCCCTCGACGTCGCGCGCGTGCCGTTCCTCCGCGGTGCGCTGCAACGAGGCCTCGACCTCGGCCAGCACCTCGGGATCGAGGAGCTCGCGGATCGCCTCCGAGCCCAGCAGCTCGGCGAGCAGCGTGGAGTCCAGCGAGAGGGCGGCCGCCCGCCGCTCGGCCAGCGGCGCGTCCATCTCGTACAGGAACATTCCGATGTAGCCGAACAGCAGGCTGCGCGCGAAGGGCGAGGGCTGCGGGGTGGCCACCTCGACCACCTTGACCTTGCGCGACTCCACGTCGGACATCAGCTCGCGCAGGCCCGGCAGGTCGTAGACGTCCTGCACGCACTCGCGCATCGCCTCGAGGGTGATCGGGAACTGCTCGAACTTCCCGGCGACGGCCAGCAGCTGCGCCGAGCGCTGCCGCTGCTGCCACAGCGGGCTGCGCCGCTTCGGGTCGCGCCGGGGGAGCAGCAGCGCCCGGGCCGCGCACTCGCGGAACCGCGAGGCGAACAGCGACGAATTGCCCAGCTCGGCCACCACGATCTGCTCGACCTCACCGGGGTCGAGCAGCACGTCCTCCGCGGTGGGCACGACCTCGCCGCCGCTGTCGTCGAGTGCGTCGGGCAGGCGCAGCACGATCCCGTCGTCCGCCCCGGCGGCGTGCACCTCCACCCCGCGCTTCTCCCGCATCCGGGCCGCGATCGCGAGCGCCCACGGCCCGTTGACCTGCGAACCGAACGGCGAGTGCACGACGAGCCGCCAGTCGCCCAGCTCGTCGCGGAACCGCTCGACGAGGATCGTGCGGTCGCTCGGGACGTGGCGGGTGGCCTCGCGCTGTTCGTGCAGGTAGGAGAGCAAGTTGTCGGTCGCCCACTCGTCGAGCCCGGCCGCGGCCGACCGGGCACGGGCCTCCTCGTCGTCGAGCCCGGCCATCTCGCGGACGAACCTGCCGACCGCGCGGCCCAGCTCCAGCGGCCGCCCGATCGACTCGCCCTTCCAGAACGGCATCCGCGCCGGCTCCCCGGGCGCGGGCGTGACGATCACGCGGTCGTGGGTGATGTCCTCTACGCGCCAGCTCGAGGTGCCGAGCAGGAACGTGTCGCCCACCCGGGACTCGTAGACCATTTCCTCGTCGAGCTCGCCGACGCGCGAGCCCGCCCCGTCGGCCCCGCCCGGGGTCATCACCGTGAACAGGCCGCGGTCGGGGATCGTGCCGCCGGAGGTGACCGCGAGACGCTGAGCGCCGGGGCGGCCGCGCAGCTCGTCGGTCACGCGGTCCCAGGTGATCCGCGCCCGCAGCTCGCCGAACTCCTCCGACGGGTAGCGGCCGGCCAGCATGTCCAGCACCGAGTGCAGCGCCGAGTCCGGCAGCGCGGCGAAGGGCGCGGCCCGGCGGACGAGCGCCGCCAGCTCGTCGAGCTTCCAGGGGTCCATCGCGACCATGGCCACGACCTGCTGGGCCAGCACGTCGAGCGGGTTGCGCGGGTAGCGCATCGACTCGATCGCCCCACCGGACATCCGCTCGGCCACCACCGCGCACGAGACGAGGTCGCCGCGGAACTTCGGGAACACCACGCCCTGCGACACCGCGCCGACCTGGTGCCCGGCGCGGCCGACGCGCTGCAGCCCGGACGCCACGCTCGGCGGCGCCTCCACCTGCACCACCAGGTCGACCGCGCCCATGTCGATGCCCAGCTCGAGGCTCGAGGTGGCCACCACGCACGGCAGCCGGCCGCTCTTGAGCTCCTCCTCCACGAGGGTGCGCTGCTCGCGGGACATCGACCCGTGGTGCGCCTTGGCCACCACCGGCGGCGCCCCGCCGCCCACGCCGGACTCGCCGATCGCCTCCGCCGGGAACCGGTCGAGCTCCACCGCCTCGCCGGCTTCCTCCGCGGCCAGCTCGTTGAGCTTCGCGGTGAGGCGCTCGGCCAGCCGCCGGGAGTTGGCGAACACGATGGTCGAGCGGTGCTCGCGCACCAGGTCGAGCAGCCGCTTCTCGACGGCGGGCCAGATCGAGGGCCGCTGGGCGCCGCCGGCCGCGGACCCGATGACCTCCTCGTCCGCGCTGCCCGGGGCCGGCCGCTCGTCGAGCGCGGCGAGGTCCGGCACGGGGACCTCCACCCGGACCTCGATGGTCTTGGGCGTGCGCGGCTGCACGACCTCGACCGGCCGCGCGCCGGACAGGAAGGTCGAGACCTCGTCGAGCGGGCGGACGGTGGCGGACAGGCCGATCCGCTGGGTCGGCTTCTCGAGCAGCTCGTCCAGCCGTTCGAGGGAGAGGGCGAGGTGGGCGCCGCGCTTGGTCGCCGCGACGGCGTGCACCTCGTCGAGGATCACGGTCTCCACCCCGCGCAGCGACTCGCGCGCGGCCGAGGTGAGCAGCAGGAACAGCGACTCGGGGGTGGTGACCAGCACGTCCGGCGGGGTGCGGGCGAACTGGCGCCGCTCGTCCGCCGGGGTGTCGCCGGTGCGCATGCCGACCGTGATGTCCGGGACCGGGTCGCCGCGCCGCTGCGCCTCCTGCCGGATCCCGGTGAGCGGGGCGCGCAGGTTTCGCTGCACGTCGACCGCCAGCGCCTTCAGCGGGGACACGTACAGCACGCGGCACCGGCGGGTGCGCTCCTCGGGCACCGGCTCCGACGCCAGCCGGTCCAGCGCCCAGAGGAACGCCGCGAGCGTCTTACCCGACCCCGTGGGCGCCACGACCAGCGCGTTCCGCCCCGCCTGGGCGGCGCTCCACGCGCCCTCCTGGGCGGCCGTGGGCGCGGCGAAGGCGCCCCGGAACCAGTCCCGGGTGGCGGGGGAGAAACCGTCCAGCGAGGTCACGGTCCCCATGATGCGCCCGGGCACCGACAGTTTCCCGCCGAGCAGGTTCGGGCCGACCGAGGACCAGCCACACCCCGACGGCGCACACCGCGATGCCCGGCACGGCGAGCAGCGCCGGGACCTCGCCGAACATCAGGAAGGTCCAGAGCATGGTCGTGGGCGGCGTCAGGTAGAGCAGCGCGGACACCCGGGTGGCGCCGCTGCGGCGCAGGACGACCAGGTAGGTGCCGTACCCGCCGAAGGACGACAGGACGACCACCCAGGCCACCGCACCCCAGAACCCCGGCTCGGTGGGCGGGCGCAGGTCCCCGGCGAGGGCGGCGACCGCGGTGAACAGGACCGCGCCCGTGGTCGACTGCAGGGCCATCGCGGTGAGCGGCGACTCGGGCGGTCGCATCCGGCGCTCCAGCACGGTCCCGGCCGACAGCGCCAGCATCCCGCCGAGCGGCAGGAGGAACGCCCAGGCCGGGGCGGTGCCCGGGCCGAGGCCGCCCGCCACCACGAGGGAGACCCCGGCCAGCCCGGCGGTGAGCCCGACCCGGTGACGAGTGGTCGTGTGCTCGCCGAGGAACCGGCCCGCGGCCGTCGCGACGACCAGCGGCTGCAGCGCGGCCACCAGCGCCGCGGTGCCCGCCGGCACCCCGAGCCCGACGCCCGTCACCACACCGCCGAGGTAGAGCACCTGGGAGAGGGTCCCGAGCAGGACCTGGCGCGCGGAGGCGCCGCGCGGGACGGGTTGCCGGCGCAGCGCCACGATCAGCCACAACACCGCGGCGGCGATCAGGTACCGCCATGCGAGCAACGTGTCCGCGCCTGTGTAGCCGGTCCCCAGCTCGGCCCCGACGAACCCCGAGCTCCAGAACAGCACGAACGCCGCTCCCGCGACCGCGTCTCGTCTCATGGTTCCGAAGTAACCATACCGGTCGGTATACTCGCAGTGTATGAGCACCCCTGCGGGCGAGAAGCTGATCGCGGCGGCCAGCACGCTGTTCTACCGGCACGGGATCCGGGCGGTGGGCGTGGACCTGATCGCCGAGACCGCCGGCACCACGAAGAAGACGCTCTACGACCGCTTCGGGTCGAAGGACGCCCTGGTCGCCCTGTACCTCGAACGGCGCACCGGGATCTGGCGGGAGTTCCTCCACGAGCACCTGCACGGCCGGCCGGTCGAGGACCTGTTCGACGTCCTGGCCCTGTGGCTGCGCGAGCAGGACCGCGGCTGTGCCTTCGTCAACGCCTACGCCGAGATCGGCGGGACCGGGCACCCGGCCGAGCCGGTGATCCGGGCGGAGAAGGAGTGGATGCGGGCGTTCCTGGTGGACCGGGCGCGCGAGCAAGGCCACCCGGAGAGCACCGGGGTCGCGTTGCACCTCCTCTACGAGGGGGCGACGGTGCTTGCAACGGCCGGCGGCGACCCGGACGCGCCCGCCCGGGCCAAGGCGTCAGCGCTTGCGGTTCTGTACCCACCAGCGGATGAGCAGGGTGAGCGAGGCCAGCAGCATCAGCACGACCACAGCCTGGCCGAGCGGTGACGACAGGCCGGTGGGATCGGACATACCGGTCAGGGTAGCCACGCGGGCCGCGCGCCGCCGTAGTCCGCGGGGGAGGGCCAGTGCAGGGGCGCACCGTCGACCGTGCCCGGGGGCGAGGCGAGCGTGAACGGGCCCAGTGCCTCCAGGTATGGAGTCGCGTCGACCTCCTCCACGTTCGCCGCGCCCGGTTCGCTGCGGGGCAGCGCTTGCAGGAAGGAGGCCGTGCCGGCCAGCGCGAGCCGGACGTGGTGGGTGCCGCCGTCGCGGCGCTGGGCGTCGAGCGCGAGCAGGGCCCCGGCCGCGCCGAGGTAGCCCGTCGCGTGGTCCAGGATCTGGGCGGGCAACGCTCCTGGGATGCCGGGACCGCCCTCGGTGACGCCGATGCCGCACGCGGACTGGACGAGGCTGTCGAACCCTCGCCGTCCCGCCCACGGGCCGGTGTGCCCCCACGCCGACAACGTGACGACCACGAGCCCGGGATGCCGTGCCGCCAGCTCCTCGGGGGCCAGCCCGAAGCGGTCGAGGGCCCCCGGCCGGTACCCCGTCACGACGACGTCGGCCCCCGCCAGCAGGTCCTCCGCCGGCAGTTCGGCGATCGCCGACCGCTTGCCCGGCAGCGTGTCCCAGGCCTGCGCGGCGATCTCCGGGCGGTGCGGCGGATCCAGGCGCAGCACGTCCGCGCCGTGCGCGGCGAGGAAGCGGGTGGCGACCGGGCCCGCGATCACGCGTGTCAGGTCGAGCACCCGGGCCCGGCGGACCGGCCGCGGCGGTGCCTCGCCCAGCACCCGCCGCTCCACGAGGGGCAGTGCCCGCGCGGCGCGCCCGGCCTCGGTGGCGGCCCATTCGTCCTCGGTGCGCGTGGCCGCCGCGACCCCGCCGGCCTCGTGCAGTGCGGACTCCAGCGCGACCTTGCCCCAGACGGCGATCGCGGCCTGCACCTCCTCGAGGCCCGCGTCCGGACCCAGGTCCAGGACGTTCCGGGCCGCGGCGGCGTGCCAGGGGTAGTTCGCGTGCAGCCGCAGCCAGCCGTCGGCCGTCGGGTGGAAGGCCGACAGGGGGTCGAACGGGTTGCCCGGGCTCGCGCCGTCCCGCCGCAGGTACCGCTCGCTGCGCAGGACGACGGCGGCCTGCCGGGTGTCGATCGCGACGGGCCGGCCCCCGCCCGACCTAGCTGCCGCCGTGTCGTCCGCCGTGGCCGCGAGCAGCGCCGCCCCGATCGTCGCGGTGCCGAACTCCGTGACCGGGAACCGGCTGCTCAGGGTGCGCTCGGGGCCGGTCGTCGTCAGCCGGGCGAGCTCGCCCGGGGCGCCGCCGAGCTCGGCCCAGATCCGTCCGATCACGACGTCCCTCCTGCCCGGGCCTCGACCAGCCGCACGACGCCGTCGAGGTTTCGGTGGAAGGTCGGGTCGCCGAAGGCGTGGGCGTTGAGCAGCATGACGTAGAGCTTCTCCGACTCGCGAGCGGCATGGGGCGCAGCGCGCGCAGACCGTACTCCAGCCAGGTCAGCCGGTGCGGTGTGCCGGGCGGGCCCAGCATCGGCGGGGTCCGCAGGATCCACGGGTGGGGGCGCAGGGGACCCACGGTCGCCCGGGCCCAGTGCTCCACGCCCTTCCGACGGCCGACGCCGGGCGCGTGGTGCGCCGCAGGCCCGGGGGCCTGGCTACCCTCGGCCGGGTGCGACTGAGCCAGTTCCGGACCCTGATGCACGACGAGTTCGGCGAGATGCGGGCGGGCTCGCTGGCGCGCGACCACGTGTTCGCCGAGCTCGGCGGGCGCAGCGCGGAGCAGGCCATCGAGGCGGGGATCGACCCGAAGCGGGTCTGGCGGGTGATCTGCGAGGCCTACGACGTGCCGGAGGACCGCAGGCTGGGCCGGGACGACTGAGATCTCCCCCGGCCTGCGGGGCGGAGGTCACAGCGAAGCTGCGGCGGTGCGGTGCGCGGCGGGCGCACCGCTCGGCGCGGCAGGGTAGCCGATCGGCGTGTCGGACTCGGCCTCGAACACGTGTTCGTATACCGTGGCTTCCACACCCGGCCCCGGTTGTCCACAGCAGGGGCGCGAGTACCGGAACTGTCGGGGGGACCCAATACGGTTCTCCCCGTGGCTCCCCGGAAGTCGTCGAACACAGCGAACACAGCGAACACAGGCCCGTCCCGCACCGAGCGAGGTAGTCAGATGAGCACTCCCGACCGCGAGAAGGCGCTCCAGCTCGCCCTCGCCCAGATCGAGAAGAACCACGGCAAGGGTTCGGTGATGCGCCTGGGGGACGACACGCGTCCGCCGATCGGCGTGATCCCCACCGGGTCGATCGCGCTCGACGTCGCGCTCGGCGTCGGTGGTCTCCCGCGCGGCCGCGTCGTGGAGATCTACGGCCCGGAGTCCAGCGGTAAGACCACCGTCGCACTGCACGCGGTGGCCAACGCACAGGCCGCGGGAGGTACCGCCGCGTTCATCGACGCGGAGCACGCGCTCGACCCGGAGTACGCCAAGGCGCTCGGCGTGAACACGGACGATCTGCTGGTCTCGCAGCCCGACACCGGCGAACAGGCGCTGGAGATCGCGGACATGCTGATCCGCTCCGGGGCGCTGGACGTCATCGTGATCGACTCGGTGGCCGCGCTCGTGCCGCGCGCCGAGATCGAGGGCGAGATGGGCGACAGCCACGTCGGTCTGCAGGCCCGCCTCATGAGCCAGGCGCTGCGCAAGATCACCGGTGCGCTGAGCACGTCCGGTACCACCGCGATCTTCATCAACCAGCTGCGCGAGAAGATCGGCGTGATGTTCGGGTCCCCCGAGACCACGACCGGTGGCAAGGCGCTCAAGTTCTACGCCTCCGTCCGGCTGGACATCCGGCGTATCGAGACCCTGAAGGACGGCACCGACATGGTCGGCAGCCGGACCCGGGTCAAGGTCGTGAAGAACAAGGTGGCCCCGCCGTTCAAGCAGGCGGAGTTCGACGTGCTGTACGGCGTCGGCATCAGCCGCGAGGGCTCGCTGATCGACGTGGGCGTCGAGCAGGGGATCATCCGCAAGTCCGGCGCCTGGTACACGTACGAGGGCGACCAGATGGGGCAGGGCAAGGAGAACGCCCGCAAGTTCCTCAAGGAGAACCCCGACATCGCCGCGGAGATCGAGAAGCGGATCAAGGAGAAGCTCGGGATCGGCGCGGTGCTCGATGCCGACACCGAGCAGGTCGAGCCGCTGCCCGCGCCCGTCGACTTCTGACCGTGGCGACCTCCGGCGAGGACGGGGGCGGCCCGCCCCTGCGTCCCGCGCGGCCGGCCCGCCACCGGATGTCGTCCGACGAGCTCGAACCGGCCCCGCGGGAGACCCTCCCGGTCGTCTCCTTCGACGACCTCGATCCGGCGGAGAACCGGAGCCCGGCCTCCGGGAACCGGCTCGCGGACTTCGCGACCGACGGGAACCGGCTCGCGGACGTCGCCACCGAGGCGCTCGCGAAGGAGGAGCCCGACGAGGCGGACGCCGGCGAGCCGCGTGATCCGTCCCGGAGGCGCGCACACGATGTGCGGCCCGCCGCGGAGCGGGCCGCCGCCGGAGCCGACCCCGATCGGGAGCGGCGGGTCGGGCTCGTCGACCTCGACGCCCTCGAGCCCGGCGTGTCCGCTGCCCGCGAGGCCGCGGATCTGGGACAGCTCGACGCCCCGGCGGAACAGTCCACGGTCCTCTCCCTCGAGGACCTCCGGATCCGCCGGGCACGGCGCTCGGGCGGCGGTGCCGGCCGTGGAGGAACCCGCACCTCCGAGCGGTCGGCCGACCCCGAGCCGCGGCGGCGCACCGGCCGCTTCCCGGGCGGTGAGGGCGAGTCCACGGGGGGAGCCCGGAGAGGCCGCCGCGGCGGTTCTCGCGGGGCCGGCGGCGACGGCACCGGAGTCGCCGAGGTACCCGAGGGTTCCGACACGCGGTCCCCGGAGGAACAGGAGGCGGAGGCCAAGGAGATCTGCCTGCGCCTGCTGACCGACCGCGCCCGCTCGAAGCACGAGCTCGCCACGAAGCTCCGGCAGAGGGGCATTGCCGACGAGATCGCCGACAAGGTTCTCGAGCGCTTCGACGAGGTCGGTCTCATCGACGACCAGGCCTTCGCCGACGCCTGGGTCCGCTCGCGGCACCGCGCGCGGGGCCTGGGCCGGCGGGCGATCGCGCAGGAGCTGCGCCGCAAGGGCGTCGCCAAGGAGATCGCCGACACCGCGCTCACCGAGGTCGACGACGCCGCCGAGGAACAACGCGCCCGCGACCTCGTCGATCGCCGCCTCCGCACGATGACCGTCTCCGGCCCTGAGGACCGCCAGAGGGCCGGCCGCCGGCTGCTCGGCATGCTCGCCCGCAAGGGCTACCCGCCACCGATCGCCTACCGGGTCGTCCGCACCGCCCTCGCCGAGCACGGCGCGGAGGAGGACGAGCTCGGCCCCGCCGACCTCGACTGATTCCCGGACGCTCGGCCGGGCCCACGCCTCGTCAGGGCCCAGCACCTCGACAGGGACCACCTCGGCAGGGCCCACCTCGTCAGGACCCACCTCCGACGCGTCGCGACGATCACGTCGACGTCACACGGTCCAGCCACTCGGTCAGGTGCGCCCGCTCGCCCGCGCTGAACATGGGCAGCTCCGGAGCGGCGGCGCGCAGGGCGACGGCGGTCGTGCCCGACTCCTCGAGCGGGTCCCGGCCGACCGGATCGGTGTCAGCGTCCGCGATCCCGACCGGGCGCGGAGCCTGGCCGCGCGCCGTGTGCGGGTGCGCCGGGGCGACTTCGCCGAAGCCGTCACGCTCGAGGCCGCGTTCGAGGGGGCCTCCCAGGTGCTCGTCGTGTCGGTCGACGAGCTGGGTGAGGGGGCCGTGGCCCAGCACAAGGCCGCCATCGACGCCGCATACCGTGCCGGCGCCGGTCGGGTCCTCTACACCAGCCACCAGGCCGCACACCCGGACTCGTTCTTCCCGCCGCACGCGACCACGCTGCTGTCGAGGCCCACCTCGAGGAGTGCGGGCGACCGTTCACCTCGCTGCGAACCCGGAGCACAGCCGGCCCGAGCACAGCCGGCCCGAGCACAGCCGGCCCGAGCACAGCCCGCCCGAGCACAGCCACCCGAGCACAGCCACCCGAGCACAGCAGCACGTCCCGCCCGGGCGCCGTCGGTCCCGGCCGCCCTCAGCCGAGGAGCCGGGTCAGGTCGTCGAGCACGAGGTTCGCCCCGGTGGGGCCGAGCCCGAGGAACCAGACGCTGTCGTCGACCTCCTGGGCACGGCCGGTCTGCACCGCGGGGATGCGGGACCACAGGTCGCCGTTGACCACGGCGTGCTCGCCGGTCGTCTCGGGGTCGCCGTAGCTGGAGTAGAAGATCCGGTCGCCCGCGGCCTGGTCGATCCGCTCCTCCGAGATCTCGGTGGCGAGCTCTTCGATGTCCTGCACCGACGGCCGCGGGAGGCCGACGTCGTGCAGGATCACCCCGATGAACGACAGGTTCCCGTAGAGCCGGAGCCGGCCGGGCATGAAGCGGACCAGCGAGATCGTCGGCGGGTCGCCGGCCAGCGCGGCCCGCACCTCGTCGGCGCGGCCCTGATAGGCGTTCAGCAGGTCGACCGCCCTCTGCTCCTCGCCGAGCGCGGCCGCCGCGAGGCGCAGGTTCTCCTTCCACGGGAAGCCGGGCCGGATGCTGAGCACGGTGGGCGCGATGGTGGTGAGCCGGTCGTAGAGCTGGTCCACGCGCAGTTGGCTGCCGAGGATCAGGTCCGGCTTCAGCGCCGCGACCGCCTCCAGGTTCAGCGGGTCGAGCGTGCCGAGCCGGGCGGCGCCGCCGACCTTCGGCTCGAGGTACGACGGGACCTTCCCGTCGGGGCCGGCCAGTCCGACCGGGGTCACGCCGAGGGCGAGGACGTCGTCGAGCTCGCCGGTGTCCAGGACGACGACCCGGGTCGGCCGGGCGTCGATCCGGGTGGTCCCGCGGGCGTGGGTGACCGTGCGGGGGAACACGCCGGGGCCGACGTCGGCACCGAGGGCCGCGGTGGCGGCGTCGGCGGTGGAGAACCGGGCGCCGCCGGTGGCGACGTCGGTGTTGCCGGAGCTCGTCGGCGCGGGCGCGGCGCACGCGGCGACGAGCCCGAGAAGGAGCGCCGGCAGCAGCGCGCGGCGCAGGGCGTAGCGGGACATGGGACCTCTCCGTGGTGCGGGGGAGGTGGTGGGTGGTGGTGTCAGCCGGGAGGGCGTGGGAGATCGGGAAGCCGGGGGCCGTCAGCCGGCCCCCCGCCGGGTGGCGCCACCGGCCTCCAGCCGGGTGGCGCCACCGGTGTCGACCCCCGGCTCGGCGATCTCGGTAGTGGCGAGGTCACGGTCGCCGACGACCGTCTGCACCGGCACCGTCCGCAGCGTCGCCAGGTCGACCGAGCGGCCGAACCGCTGTTCGACGTTCGCGATGCCGAGCCACCACGGCGAGCCCGGGTCGAACGACCACGACAAGGGGCAGCGGCCCGCGCGTGGCCGGTGCAGAGAGGCGGTAGGAGAAGCGCCGGTCGACCTGCGCGGCGAAGAACGGGCCGGGCCCGCGCGCGTCGGTCCCCGCCGTCGTCATGTCGTGAACACTACAGTGAGCGTGCCCTACGCTGTAGTGAGTACGACAGAAGGCGGTGCGATGCCGGACTCGCTCGAGGCCCGGGCGCGGGCGGTGCGGCTGACCGGGGCGGAGCAGCGCGTCGTCGACTACGTGCTGGCCCATCCGGGCCAGGCGATCCTGGCGAGCGCCGGGCAGATCGCGGAGGGCGCCGGCACGAGCGACGCGACTGTCGTGCGGACCGCCCGGGCGCTCGGCTTCGCAGGCCTCCCGGAACTGCGGCAGAGCCTCACCGACCGGGTCGTCGACGCGTCGGGCCCGGCGGCCCAGGTCCGGCGGGTGGCGGCGGACTCCCCGACGGGGCTCCTCGGGCGCGTCTTCGCCGAGGCCGCGGACCGCCTGGCGCGTACGGCCGCGGCGGTCGACGGGGCGGCGTTCGAGGCGGCGGTGGCGCTGCTCGCCGGAGCGGGCGAGGTGGTGGGCTACGGGATCGGGCCGTCCGAGCTGGTCGCGCGGGCGCTCGCGCTGCGGCTGACCCGGATCGGGCGGCGGGCGCGGGCCACGGGGGCGATCGGCTTCCGGCTTGCCGACGACCTGGTGGGCCTCGGTCCGGACGGGGTGGTGGTGCTCTACCTCCCGGCCCGCCGCACGCACGACGCGGGGGTGGTGCTCGACCACGTCCGGGCCGTCGGGGCCCGGTCCGTGCTGGTCACGGACGCGCTGGGCGCGGCGTTCGGGAACCGGGCGGACGTCGTGCTCGCCGCCGTGCACGGCCTCGGCGACGTGACGGGCGAGGGACTGACCGCCGGCGTCCTCACCGACGCGTTGTGTCTCGCGGTCGCCGCCCGCCACGAGCGCGCGGTGCTCGCCGCCGACGAGACCCTGACCCGGCTGCGCACCGACCTGGGCCGGGACGCACCGCGCCGGGGCCGGTGACGGGCCGCCGGCCCGCTCACTCCTCCGGCCGGTGCAGCACCTGGACGTCCGCGGAGAGTCCGCCCGTCGCGGCGACCGAGCCGATGTAGGTCAGCAGGGTGTCGATGAAGGCCTGGGCGGCGTGGGTCGGGGCGATGTCGGTGCGCCGGGCGAGGGCGACCGTGCGGTACAGCGGCGGGGTGAGCACCGTGCGACGCAGCCGGGGGCGGCCGGCGAACACCAGGTCCGGCACCACGGCGACGCCGGTGCCGGCCTCGACGAGCCGGAGCACGGCGTCCATCTCCCCGCCCTCGACGGCGAACCGCGGCGTGACGCCGGCGGCGCGGTAGGCGTCCAGCGTGACCTCGCGCAGGTCGTAGCCCTGCCGCACCATGACCAGCGAGCGTCGGGACAGCTCGGCCACCGTCATCGACCCGCGGGAGGACGGCGGCTGCCCGGACCGGGGCGAGGCGACGGACAGCCGTTCGCGCAGGAGGGGCAGGGTGTGCAGCGCGGGATCGACACCGGAGGGCGGCACGATCACGAGCGCCACGTCCAGCGCGCCCCGCGCCAGGTCGCGCACCAGCGACTGCGAGCCGTTCTCGGCGAGCTCCAGGTGGATCTCCGGGTGCCGCTCGTGGAACAGCCGCAGGACGTCGGCGAGCAGGCCGATGCACATCGACGGCGTGGCCCCGACCCGCACCCGGCCCGTCCGCAACCCGACGAGCTCGGCGACCGAGGTGCGTGCCAGGTCCATGTCCGCGAGCATCCGGCGGGCCAGCGGCAGCACCGCCTCACCCGCGGGCGTGAGCGTGACGACCTTCCCCCGGTTGACCAGCGGCGCCCCGAGATCGTCCTCGAGGGCTTTGAGCTGCCGGGAAAGTGTGGGCTGTGCTACACCCACGACATCGGCCGCCCGAGTGAAGCTGCGCACGTCGGCGACCGCCACGAAGTACGCAAGCTGCTGAAGTGTCACGGGTATAGCGTACGTGCATAGATCATGCCGATCTCATGCATTGGACGGCCCGACCCCTGAGTAGTGCACTTGCCGCGTGGCGACACAGGTGTCTGACAGGGGCTCGGCAGCCAAGAAGGCCAGCGGCGGAGCCCCGGCAAGTTCGGCGGCGGCGCCCGCACGGCCCAGGAGGCCGCGCATCCCCGCCGTCCTGCTCAAGTTCGTGATCGCGGTCAGCTCCGTGTTCCTGGTGCTGTACCTGATCGCGCACATGATCGGCAACCTCCAGATCTTCTGGGGGCAGACGGCGATCAACGACTACGCGGTCTGGCTCCGCACCCTCCTGCAGCCCGTGCTCGGCTGGGAGGGCTTCGTGTGGGTGATCCGCATCGTCCTGATGCTGGCGGTGATCGGCCACATCTGGGCGGCCACCCTGCTGGCGCTGCGGGCCCGCAAGGCGCGGCCGGTGAAGTACGCGGCCGGCAACAAGGTGAAGGGCAACTACACGACCCGCACCATGCGCTGGGGCGGCGTGATCGTGCTGCTGTTCATCGTCTACCACATCCTGGACCTGACGGTCGGCACGCTGAACCCGAACGGCGAGCACCTCGCCGTCTGGCAGAACGTGCACGCGGACTTCGCCCCGAGCCGCTGGTACGTGACGATCTGGTACATCGCGGCGCTGATCGCGATCTTCCTGCACCTCCGCCACGGGCTGTGGAGCGCCGTCCAGACCTTCGGCTGGAACAGCAACCGTCGTGAGCCGGTCCTGAAGGCGATCGCCACGGTCTTCTCGGGCCTGCTGATCCTGGGCTTCCTGATCGTCCCGGTCTCCGTCACCTTCGGATGGATCTGATATGAGCTACTCCGACTACAGCGAGGGCACTCCCGTCTTCGACAAGGCCGCCCCCGACGGTCCGATCGAGACCCGCTGGGAGCGGCGCAAGTTCAGCGTCAAGCTGGTCAACCCCGCGAACAAGCGCAAGGTCAAGATCATCGTCGTGGGCACCGGCCTGGCCGGCGGCGCCGCGGCGGCGACCCTCGGCGAGGCCGGCTACCACGTCACCTCGTTCTGCTACCAGGACAGCCCGCGGCGGGCGCACTCGATCGCCGCGCAGGGCGGCATCAACGCGGCGAAGAACTACCGCAACGACGGCGACAGCGTCTACCGGCTCTTCTACGACACCGTGAAGGGCGGCGACTACCGCTCGCGGGAGTCGAACGTCCACCGGCTCGCCGAGATCAGCCGTCAGATCATCGACCAGTGCGTGGCGCAGGGCGTGCCCTTCGCCCGCGAGTACGGCGGCCTGCTCGACACCCGCTCGTTCGGCGGCGTCCAGGTCTCCCGCACCTTCTACGCCCGCGGCCAGACGGGCCAGCAGCTCCTGCTAGGCGCCTACCAGGCGCTCGAGCGCCAGGTGAACGCCGGCACGGTCACCATGTACCCGCGCCACGAGATGCTCGAGCTGATCGTGGTCGAGGGCCGGGCGCGCGGCGTCGTGGTCCGGGACATGATCACCGGCGAGATCGAGTCGCACCTGGCCGACGCCGTCGTGCTGGCGACCGGCGGCTACGGCAACGTCTTCTACCTGTCGACGAACGCCAAGGGCTGCAACGTCACCGCCTCCTGGCGCGCGCACCGCAAGGGCGCGCTGTTCGCCAACCCGTGCTTCACCCAGATCCACCCGACCTGCATCCCGGTCTCCGGCGACCACCAGTCGAAGCTGACCCTGATGTCGGAGTCGCTGCGCAACGACGGCCGGGTGTGGGTGCCGAAGCAGATCGGCGACTCGCGTGACCCGCGGGAGATCCCGCACGAGGAGCGCGACTACTTCCTCGAGCGCAAGTACCCGAGCTTCGGCAACCTGGTCCCGCGCGACGTCGCATCGCGTGCGGCCAAGGAGGTCTGCGACGAGAAGCGCGGCGTCGGTCCGTCGGGTCTCGGGGTCTACCTGGACTTCGACGACGCCATCCAGCGGCTCGGCCGCAAGGCCGTCGAGGCCAAGTACGGCAACCTCTTCGAGATGTACGAGCGGATCACGGGGGAGAACCCCTACGAGGTCCCGATGCGCATCTTCCCGGCCGTGCACTACACGATGGGCGGGCTGTGGGTCGACTACGACCTGCAGAGCACCATCCCGGGCCTGTACGTGGCGGGCGAGGCGAACTTCTCCGACCACGGCGCCAACCGGCTCGGCGCGTCCGCGCTGATGCAGGGCCTGTCCGACGGCTACTTCGTCCTCCCGGTCACGATCGGCGACTACCTGGCGTCGAACAAGCTGCCGGAGGTCGCGCCCGACGCCCCCGAGGTCGTCGAGGCCGAGAAGGCGGTCACGGACCGGATCGAGTCGCTGCTGTCGATCAACGGCTCGCGCACCGTCGACTCGTTCCACCGCGAGCTGGGCCACATCATGTGGGACTACTGCGGCATGGAGCGCACCGAGGACGGCCTGCGCAAGGCGCTCGAGCTGATCCCGGAGCTGCGCCGCGAGTTCTGGAACAACGTGAAGATCCCCGGTACCGGGGCGGAGCTCAACCAGAGCCTGGAGAAGGCCGGCCGCGTGGCCGACTTCCTCGAGCTCGGCGAGCTGATGTGCCTGGACGCCCTGCACCGCAAGGAGTCCTGCGGCGGTCACTTCCGCGGCGAGAGCCAGACCGAGGACGGCGAGGCCCAGCGCGACGACGAGAACTTCTCGTACGCCGCCGCGTGGGAGTACACGGGGCGCGGCTCGGCCCCGGTGCTGCACAAGGAAGAGCTCCTGTTCGAGTACGTCCACCCGACCCAGCGGAGCTACAAGTGAAGGTCAACCTGCGTGTCTGGCGGCAGCACGACGCCGTCGACAAGGGCCGCATGGTCGAGTACGTCGTCGAGGACGCGAGCGAGGACATGTCGTTCCTCGAGCTCCTCGACGTGCTGAACGAGAAGCTGATCCTCTCGGGCGAGGAGCCCGTCGCGTTCGACCACGACTGCCGCGAGGGCATCTGCGGCACGTGCAGCATGGTCGTCGACGGCCACCCGCACGGGCCGGAGAAGGCGACCACGGTCTGCCAGCTGCACATGCGGAAGTTCAACGACGGCGCCACGATCACCGTCGAGCCCTTCCGCGCCGGTGCGTTCCCGGTGATCAAGGACCTGGTCGTCGACCGGGGTGCGTTCGACAAGATCATCCAGGCCGGCGGCTACATCTCCGCCAACACCGGCTCGGCCCCCGAGGCGCACTCCACCCCGGTGCCGAAGGCCAACGCCGACCGCTCGTTCGCCGCGGCGAACTGCATCGGCTGCGGCGCGTGCGTGGCGGCCTGCCCGAACGGCTCGGCCTCGCTGTTCCTCGGCGCCAAGCTGACCCACCTCGGCGAGATGCCGCAGGGCCAGCCGGAGCGCTGGGAGCGCGTGGTCAACATGGTCGAGACGCACGACGACGCCGGGTTCGGCGGCTGCACGAACACCGGTGCGTGCGCCACCGCCTGCCCGAAGGAGATCCCGCTCGACGTGATCTCCCAGCTCAACCACGACTACCTGAAGGCGACGGTCGGCGGGCGGCGCAAGAAGGCCTGACCCCCGCCCCGACGCGGTCGGACAACTCCACACGACGAGCCCGGTTCCCCTGGTGGGGTCGGGCTCGTCGTGCTGCGTGACGAGTCGGACACGCACTGTGACGTCCGTCTCGCCTACCCATTTGTTCCCCACCTGACACACCCCTCGTGTGATCCACGTCGTAGGCTCCCTGTGATCCGCACTACAGGCAAAGACGCCGGAGAAGACGGGGACGAGAACGACGTGTCATCCACCACCGACATCGCCGATCAGCGGGCCGCGGGCCGGGCCCGGATCGCGGCACGGACGCTCCGCACGGACCGCTGGTGGCTCCCACCGTTGCTCAATCTGGTGGGGCTCGGGGCGTGGGTCGTCTACGCCACCGTCCGGGCCTTCATGCAGGCCTGGTACTTCGTGCCGGAGTACAACTACCTGACGCCGTTCTACTCACCCTGCGTGTCCTACGGGTGCGTGGAGCAGGCCGCCCACTTCGGCCGGTTCGTGCCGGACGTGCCCTGGCTGCCGTTCGCGCTGATCTCGCTGCCGTTCCTGCTGCTGTTCCGGCTGACCTGCTACTACTACCGCAAGGCCTACTACCGGGCCTTCTGGGGCAGCCCGCCGGCCTGTGCCGTGGCCGAGCCGCACGGCAAGTACACCGGCGAGACCCGCTTCCCGCTGATCCTGCAGAACCTGCACCGGTACTTCTTCTACATCGCGGCGATCATCTCGATCATCAACACGTACGACGCGATCCGGGCGTTCGTCAAGGCCGACGGCAGCTTCGGGCTGGGCCTGGGCAACATCATCCTGGTCGCGAACGTGGTGCTGCTCTGGGCCTACACGGTGTCGTGCCACTCGTGCCGCAGCATCGTCGGCGGCCGGCTCAACCACTTCTCGCGGCACCCGATGCGGTACAAGGCCTGGACCTTCGTGACCAGGCTCAACGGTAAGCACATGCAACTGGCGTGGACCACGCTGGCCAGCCTCGCGATCACGGACGCCTACATCATGTGCGTCTCCGCGGGCTGGATTCCCGACCTGCGGATCGTGGGGTGACGTGATGGCGGACAGGGACGACCGGAGCATCGAGCACCACTCCTACGACGTCGTCGTGATCGGCGCCGGGGGTGCGGGCCTGCGGGCGGCGATCGAGGCGAGACTCCAGGGCAAGCGGGTCGCGATCATCTCGAAGTCGCTGTTCGGCAAGGCGCACACCGTGATGGCCGAGGGCGGGTGCGCGGCCGCGATGGGCAACGCGAACCCGAACGACAACTGGCAGGTCCACTACCGCGACACCATGCGCGGCGGGAAGTTCCTCAACAACTGGCGGATGGCCGAGCTGCACGCCAAGGAGGCGCCGGACCGCGTCTGGGAGCTGGAGACCTACGGCGCGCTGTTCGACCGCACCAAGGACGGCAAGATCAGCCAGCGCAACTTCGGCGGGCACACCTACCCGCGGCTGGCGCACGTCGGCGACCGCACCGGCCTGGAGCTGATCCGCACGCTGCAGCAGAAGATCGTGTCCCTGCAGCAGGACGACCACGAGGTCACCGGCGACTACCAGGCGAACCTGCGCGTCTTCCACGAGTGCACGATCACCGAGCTGTTCACCACGAGCCCGGGTCCGGGTGCCCCGGCGGAGGAGCGTCGGATCGCGGGCTGCTTCGGCTACTTCCGCAACGACGGGCGCTTCGTGCGGTTCGACGCGCCCGCGATCGTCATGGCGACCGGCGGGGTCGGCAAGAGCTACCAGGTCACGTCGAACTCCTGGGAGTACACCGGCGACGGCCACGCGCTGGCCCTGCGCGCCGGCGCGACGCTGATCAACATGGAGTTCCTGCAGTTCCACCCGACGGGCATGGTCTGGCCGCCGTCGGTGAAGGGCATCCTCGTCACCGAGTCGGTCCGCGGCGACGGCGGCGTGCTCCGGAACTCCGAGGGCGAGCGGTTCATGTTCGAGTACGTCCCGGACGTGTTCAAGGAGCAGTACGCCACCAGCGAGGAGGAGGCGGACCGCTGGTACACCGACCCGGACAACAACCGCCGCCCGCCGGAGCTGCTCCCGCGCGACGAGGTCGCCCGCGCGATCAACTCCGAGGTCAAGGCCGGGCGGGGCAGCCCGCACGGCGGGGTGTTCCTGGACATCGCCTCCCGGCTCAAGCCCGAGGAGATCCTCAAGCGGCTGCCGTCGATGCACCACCAGTTCAAGGAGCTGGCCGACGTCGACATCACCAAGGAGCCGATGGAGGTCGGCCCGACCTGCCACTACGTGATGGGCGGGATCGAGGTCGACCCGGACACCGGGATGAGCTCGGTGCCGGGCCTGTTCGCGGCCGGGGAGTGCTCGGGCGGCATGCACGGGTCGAACCGGCTGGGCGGCAACTCGCTGTCCGACCTGCTCGTCTTCGGGCGGCGGTGCGGGCTGTTCGCGGCCGAGTACGTCGACGCCCTCGGCGGGCTTCCGCAGGTCGCGTCCGGCGACGTCGAGGCGGCGATCGAGCGGGCCCTGCTGCCCTTCTCCAGCGCCACCGACGGCGGCGAGAACCCGTTCGTCGTGCAGCTGGAGCTGCAGAGGACCATGCACGAGCTCGTCGGGATCATCCGCAAGGCCGACGAGATGGAGATGGCGCTCAAGAAGCTCGAGGACATCGCGACCCGCACCCGCACCGTCAGCGTGGAGGGCCACCGGGAGTTCAACCCGGGCTGGCACCTCGCCCTGGACCTGCGGAACATGCTGCTGGTCTCGCTGTGCGTGGGGAAGGCGGCGCTCGAGCGGCAGGAGAGCCGCGGTGGCCACACCCGGGACGACTTCCCGGTGATGGACTCCGACTGGCGGCACGTCCTGCTGGTCTGCCGCGGCCTCGGCGAGGACGACGTGGAGCTGACCCGCAAGGAGCAGATACCCATGCGGCCGGAGCTCTTCGACCTCTTCGAGCTCGACGAACTGAAGAAGTACTACACCGGCGAGGAGCTCGGCGGTCACCGGACGGAGCCTGCGAAGTGAGCATCGAGCAGAGTGCGGGGGAGAGGGCCTGATGGCGAAGCACGACCATCACTTCCGCGTGTGGCGCGGCGACGCCGAGGGCGGCCAGCTCGTCGACTACCCGGTGGAGGTCAACGACGGCGAGGTCGTCCTCGACATCATCCACCGGCTGCAGCAGACCGAGGCCGGCGATCTCGCCGTGCGGTGGAACTGCAAGGCGGGCAAGTGCGGCTCGTGCTCGGCGGAGATCAACGGCCGGCCGCGGCTGATGTGCATGACCCGCATGTCGACCTTCGCCGACGACGAGGTCGTCACGGTGACCCCGCTGCGCACGTTCCCGGTGATCCGCGACCTGGTCACGGACGTCGAGTACAACTACGTCAAGGCCCGCGAGGTGCCCGCGTTCGCCCCGCCGGCGGGCGTGGCGCCCGGCGAGTACCGGATGCAGCAGGTCGACGTGGAGCGGAGCCAGGAGTTCCGCAAGTGCATCGAGTGCTACCTGTGCCAGAACACCTGCCACGCGGTGCGCGACCACGAGGAGAACAAGGCCGCCTTCTCCGGCCCGCGCTTCCTCATGCGGATCGCCGAGCTGGACATGCACCCGCTCGACGCCGCGGACCGCCGGGACCTCGCGCAGGAGGACCACGGCCTCGGCTACTGCAACATCACCAAGTGCTGCACCGAGGTCTGCCCGGAGCACATCAAGATCACCGACAACGCGATCATCCCGCTGAAGGAGCGGGTGGTGGACCGGAAGTACGACCCGGTGGTCTGGCTGGGCAACAAGCTGTTCCGCCGTTGACCGCCTCGTGGGCCGGCGGTTCTCCGCCGGCTCACGGCAGGTCGTCACGCGGCTCCGGGTCGGTCGGCATCGTGAACTCGTCGCCGTAGACCGACCAGGAGAACGGGGTGGTCAGCTCCGGGTTCCCGGAGTCGAGGAGCCGGCCGAACAGGGCGACCCGGCCGTCGGGCGGGTTGTCGCCCCACTCGGTCAGCACCGCCGACCGGCGGGCGAGGAAGCCGGCCAGCCAGGCCGTCTCCGCGCCCCCGCCGGACGGCGGGGTGCCGGGCGTGCGGGACCGGATGTCGGTGAACGAGCCGTCGCCGGATCCCGCCTCGCCCGGTCCGTGGTTCACGGCCGTGTCGTAGTAGAGCGCCCGGCCGAGCGGGCCGAGCCCGTCGGCGACCGCGGCCTCGTGGGCGGGACGCCAGTAGACCTCGTCGCGGAGCTCCCGTTGGCACCGGCGGAACACCGGGTCGGTGCGCGCTGCCTGCGCCCATGCGGTCCGGAAGGCCGGCCCGAGGTGCCGGTCGGCGGCGGCCGACGCGCCGGCGCCGTCGCGGCCGTAGTCGGCCCGGTCGACGGTCTCCCCGAACTCCGCGCAGGCGCGCAGGCCGGGCAGGTACGGCGCGAGCGGGTTGCCGCTGGGCCGCGCACGGGCGTAGCGCTCGACGAGCTCGAGCATGTCCGACGTCGCGCTGGTGAAGCCGACGAGGCCGCCGGTGTAGCCGCGGCCGTCCCGGATGTCCTCGACGTAGTCGTACTGTTCCCACCAGGCGACGGTCGAGTTCTCCGCGGTGGACGTCAGCCGGAAGGCCTTCTCGCGGACGATCGCGTCCGCGGCGGCCGGGTGGTCGTCGCCGCGCCCGAAGAGCCGTGACAGCCGCACGATCGCGTCCCCCGTTCTACGGACCCATCGAGCGACGGATCTCCTCGAGCCTGTCCCTGGCCTTCCGGTCCCGCTCGGCGAGCTGCTCGTCAGCCGTCCGGCCGGCCTCGGTGTCGCCGGTGAGCTCCTGCCACCCGGCGGCGGTCGCGGCGCGGCCTTCGATCTTGTCCCGGACGTAGTCGAGCGTGGGTACGCCCTCGTCGGTGTAGCCCGAGGCGGGCGGGCTGCCGGGCGCGGGCGGGGCGACCGGGACGACGGGCGCGGTCCCCGCCGCAGAGCCCGCCACGGTCTCCGGCTCCACGATCTCGGCGTCGATCGGCTCGTCGGCCGCCTGCGCGGCAGCGTCGGCGGGGTCGGCGGGGAGTGGGTCGTCGGGCCGGCTCATGTCGGTGCCTCCTGTCCGCGCGGTGGTGACCACGCTACGCGGCCCGCCCACCCGTCGGATCCGGGTCGACCCCGATCCCGCGCCGGGGGGCGGGGGAGGAGATCCTTCGGGGGTGACGCGTGTTGTGCGGGAGCTCGTGGTGGTCTACGACGTGGCCTGCCCGCACTGCTCCCGCATCGCGCGCGAGCTGCCGGAGTGCGTGACCGTGAAGGTCAGGGTGCGGCCCTGCACCGAGCCGCGGCTGGCGGAGATCTACCCGAACCTGCCCGCGGCGGTCGCGGGCTGCCGCACCCCGGCCGTCGGGGTGCTGCGCATCGACGGGCAGGTGCGCTGGTGGACGGGCCTGTCCGGGGCCGTCGGGATCCTGCCGGTGCTGCGGCCGGGGGAGCTGGGGCGGGCCGTCGGGCTGTTGCGCACGGCGCTGGGGACGCCGCGCCGTGCCCCGGGACCGTGACCGGGCGCGGCGACACCGCACCGCGGCGACACCGCGACACTCCGACACCGCACCACCGCAACGCCCGGCACCGCGACACCGGGACGCGGTTCGCCGCGGGTGATCGCGAACGGTCGGTGCCGGGCACTAGCGTGGCCGGCGTGACCTCCGCGCACGCCGCCCCGCCCGCCCCGGGCCACGACGGCCCGCCCGCCGTCCTGCCCTTCGGCTCGTGGCCGACCCCGATCACGTCCGAGCGCGTCGTCGAGGCCTCGGTGCGGTTGTCCGGCGCGCGGACGGACGGCGACGCGGTGATCTGGGCCGAGGCCCGGCCCACCGAGGGCGGCCGCACCCAGCTGGTCCGCCGCGCCCCCGACGGGAGCACCGTCGACCTGCTGCCCGAGGGTTTCGACGCGCGCACCGGCGTCCACGAGTACGGCGGCGGCTCCTGGTGGGTGCGCGACGGGGTGGTCTGGTTCGCCAACTGGGTCGACCAGCGGCTCTACCGGCTCGCGCCCGGAGGCGCGCCGGAGCCGCTCACGCCGGAACCGGCCTTCCCACGGGCCGACCGCTACGCGGACGGGTTCCTCACGTGGGACGGCTCCGCGATCCTGGCGATCCGCGAGCGGCACGCGCCGGAGGGCGGCGCCGCGGCGGTCCGCAACGAGATCGTCCGGCTGGCCGCGGACCGGCCGTCGGAGCCCGAGGTGCTGGTCAGCGGGCCGGACTTCGTGACCAGCCCGCGTCTGTCGCCCGACGGCGTGCGCCTGGTGTGGGTCCAGTGGGACCACCCGTCCATGCCGTGGGACGACACGGTCCTGATGGGGCGCAACGTCGAGACCGGCGACGAGGCGGTCATCGCCGGTGGGCCGGGGGAGTCGGTCTCCGAACCGCGCTGGCAGGCCGACGGGTCGCTGTGGTTCCTCTCCGACCGCACCGGCTGGTGGAACCTCTACCGCTGGCTGCCCGGGCACGACATCGAGCCGGTCGTGGTGCTCGACGCCGAGATCGGCGTCCCCGGCTGGCAGCTCGGCTCCGCGCGCTACGCCGTGCTGCCGGGCGGCCGGGTGGTGTTCGCGCGCTGGAGCACGGGCTACGACGGGCTGGGCGTCCGGGAGCCCGACGGCGAGTTCACCGAGCTCGACCTGCCCTTCTCGGCCGTCTCCTCCGTGGTGCCGTACGGGGTCGGCAGCGTGCTCGTCGTCGCCGGGACGCCCACCGAGGAACCCGGCGTGCACGTCGTGAGCGTCGACGGCGACCTGGAGACCCTGCGCGCGCCGCGCGAGCTCGGCGTCGACGACGGGTACGTCTCCGTCCCGGAGTCGATCTCCTTCCCGTCGGTCGACGTCGAGGGCGCCGAGCGGACCGCGCACGCGCTCTACTACCCGCCGGCCAATCCCGCCGCCGTCGGACCGGAGGGCGCCCTGCCGCCGCTGCTCGTCGTGATCCACGGTGGGCCGACCGCCGCGGCGATGCCGGTGCTCTCGGTCGGCGTGCAGTACTGGACCAGCCGCGGGTTCGGGGTGGTCGACGTCAACTACGGCGGTTCCACCGGCTTCGGCCGCGCCTACCGGGAGCAGCTCAAGGGCGCTTGGGGGATCGTCGACGTCGCGGACTGCCTGGCCGCCGCGCGGTACCTCGCGACGACGGGGCGGGTCGACGGTGACCGGCTGGCGATCCGCGGCGGCTCGGCCGGCGGGTACACCACCCTCGCCGCGCTGGCCCGCGCGGACACCCCGTTCTCCGCGGGGGCGGACCACTTCGGCGTCGCCGACCTGGAGGCGCTGGCGGCGGACACGCACAAGTTCGAGAGCCGCTACCTCGACGGGCTGGTGGGGCCGTACCCCGCGGCCCGGGCGGTGTACGTCGAGCGCTCGCCGATCCGGCACGTCGAGCTGTTCCGCACCCCGTTGATCGTGCTGCAGGGCGCGGAGGACGCGATCGTCCCGCCGAACCAGTCCGAGGCGATCGTCGACGCCCTCCGCGCCCGTCACGTGCCCGTGGCCTACCTGCTGTTCCCGGGGGAGCAGCACGGCTTCCGGCGCTCGGAGAACATCCGCCGCGCCCTCGACGCCGAGCTGAGCTTCTACGCCCAGGTGTTCGGCTTCGCGCTGCCCGAGGCCGAGGGGATCGAGCCGGTGCGGGTGGAGAACCTGCGCCGCGGCGACCAGGCGGGCGGCCGCTAGAGGGTCGCCGCGAACTCCTCCTCGCGCTCGGCCTCGCGGGCCGCGTCCGCTCCGGCCCGCGGGCTCTTCCGCAGCCGCTTCTCCAGCAGCTTGGACAGTCCCGAGAGGATCAGGCACATCGCGATGTAGATGACCGCGACCACCATCGCGACCTGCAGGATCGGGGCCCCGAGCTGGCCCTGGCTGCCGAGGAAGCGCGCCTGGTAGAGCAGCTCCTGGTACAGGATGATGAACCCGAGCGCGGTGTCCTTGAGCACCACGACGAGCTGGCTGAGGATCGTCGGCAGCATCGCGCGCAGCGCCTGGGGCAGCAGCACGTTCGTCATGACCTGCGTCTTGCGCAGGCCCAGCGCGTAGGCGGCCTCCGACTGCCCGCGCGGCAGCGCGCGCACGCCCGCCCGGAACACCTCGGCGAGCACCGAGCCGTTGTAGAGCATCAGGCCGAGCACCACGGCCCAGTAGGCCGAGATGTTCACGCCGAGGCCGCGGGAGACGCCGAAGAACAGGATGAAGATCAGCACCAGCAGCGGGACGGCGCGGAAGAACTCGACGATCGTCGTCGAGACCCGGCTGACCCAGCGGTGGTCGGACATCCGGCCGGCGGCGAAGACCGCCCCGAACACCAGCGACAGCACCGCGGCCGCCGCGAACGCCTTCAGCGTGTTCCCCAGCGCGCCGAGCAGCAGGTACTGGATGTTGACGTAGGTGATCCAGCTCCACAGCCGCGCGTCGAACTGCCCGGTCACCGCGAAGCGGTAGACCACGAACCCGATGATCCCCAGCACGACGAGGGTGCCGACGACGCCGATCAGGACGTTGCGCGCCCGGGCCCGGGGGCCGGGGATGTCGTAGAGGACGGCGGCGGTCACGAGGCGCTCCCGGTGTGCGACGCGGACGGGGCGGGGAGGGGGCGGCGGCTCGTCGCGCTGGGTCGATGCGCGCTCATCGCGCTGGGCCGATGCGCGCTCATCGCACTCTGTCGATGCGCGCTCATCGCGCGGTGCTCCAGCGCCGGTCCAGGTTGCGCTGCAGCAGCGTCAGCGGCACGACCAGGATGAGGAAGCCGACGGCGACCCACAGCAGGCCGACGAAGACGTTGGCGCCGCGCTCCGACAGCGCCTGGTAGATCCCGCCGGCCTCGGTGACCGAGAAGCCGGCGGCGATCGTGGTGTTCTTGAGCAGCGCGATCTGGATGTTGGCCAGCGGCGGCACGACGTTGCGCACGGCCTGCGGGAGCACGATCTGCGACAGCGTCTGGGTGAAGGTGAAGCCCAGAGCACGGGAGGCCTCGGCCTGCCCCACCGGGACCGTGTTGACGCCGGACCGGATGACCTCGCAGACGAAGGCGGCCGTGTAGAGGATCAGGCCGATGCAGGCGCGGGTGAAGTAGGAGAGGTCGTAGATCTCCAGTCGCGGGTACGCGAACGCGAAGAAGAAGATCACCAGCGTGAGCGGCGTGTTGCGCAGGATGTTGATGTAGACGGTGCCGAAGGCCCGCAGGATCGGCACCGGGCTGACGCGCATCGCCGCCAGGATCGCCCCGAGGATCAGCGAGCCGATCGCGGACACGACGAACAGCTCGATGGTGCCGAGGAAGCCCCGGGCGTAGAGGTCGATGTTGTCCAGCAGGACGTTCACGGCGGGGCCCACCCCTTTCCGGTGGAGCTCTCGGACGAAAGACGCCGGCCGGGGCGGGTCCTGGTGGTCAGGAGCCGCCCCGGCCGGATCGGATCAGTACCGCTGCAGCGCGGGCGGCGAGGCCGGCGAGCCGGACTTGCCGAGGGTGTTGTCGTAGATCTTCTGCCAGGTGCCGTCGTCGTAGGCGGCCTGCAGGATGTCGTTGATCTTGTTGCGCAGGGCGGTGTCGTCGTGGTTCAGGCCGATGCCGTAGGGCTCGGTCGAGAAGGTGTCGCCCACGAGCTTGAGCTTGTCGGGCTGCTGCGCGGCGTAGCCCTTGAGGATCGCGTCGTCGGTGGTGACGGCGTCGACCTGCTTGGACAGCAGCTGGTCCACGCACTGCGTGTAGGTCTGGAACTCGACGATGTTGTTCGGCTCCGTCAGGCCCTGCTCCCGGACCCGCTGGATCGGCGTCGAGCCGGTCACCGAGCAGACCTTCTTGCCCTTGAGGGTGTCCTTGCCGGTGATCGCGGTCTCGTCGGAGCGGACGAGCAGGCCCTGGCCGGCGACGAAGTACGGGCCGGCGAACGACACGCGCTGCTTGCGGGCGTCGTTGATCGTGTAGGTACCGACGTAGTAGTCGACCTCGCCGCGGGAGATCGCGTCCTCGCGGGCGGCGGACGGGACCGTCTTGTAGTCGATCTTGTCCGTGCCGAAGCCGAGCTTCGCGGCGACGAGCCGGGCGATCTCGATGTCGAAGCCGGAGTACTCACCGGTGGTGGCGTCCTTGAAGCCCAGGCCGGGCTGGTCGTCCTTGACCCCGATGACGACGCGGCCACGCTGCTGCATGGCGGCGAAGGTCGCCGAGCCGGGGACCTGGACGTTGGCCGCCGGGGCCTCGGACACCACGGGACCGCCGGAGGAGCCGCCGGGGCTCCCCGACTGTCCGCAGGCGGTCAGGGTGAGAGCGGCCGCGGCCAGCCCAACCACGAGGGCACGCAACTTCATCGGAACTCCTGTCGTTCGAGAGGGGGAGCGGCGTCAGTGGGTGAGGATCTTCCCGAGGAAGTCCTTGGCACGGTCGCTCGACGGGTTGGTGAAGAAGTCGTCGGGAGTGGAGTCCTCGACGATCTCGCCGTCGGCCATGAAGACCACGCGGTGCGCGGCGCGCCGCGCGAAGCCCATCTCGTGGGTGACCACGAGCATCGTCATGCCCTCCTTGGCGAGGGTGGTCATGACGTCGAGCACCTCCTGGACCATCTCCGGGTCCAGCGCGGAGGTCGGCTCGTCGAACAGCATCACCTTCGGGTCCATCGCGAGCGCTCGGGCGATCGCCACGCGCTGCTGCTGGCCGCCGGAGAGCTGCGCCGGGTACTTGTCCTTCTGGTTCGCGATGCCGACGCGCTCGAGCAGTCGCACCGCGTTCTTCTCGGCGGCCGCCTTGTCCTGCTTGCGCACCTTGAGCGGCGCGAGCATGACGTTCTCGAGCACCGTCTTGTGCGCGAACAGGTTGAAGCTCTGGAACACCATCCCGACGTCGGCCCGCAGGCCGGCCAGCGCCTTGCCCTCGGCGGGCAGCGCGCGACCGTCGACCTCGATGGTGCCGGAGTCGATCGGCTCCAGCCGGTTGATCGTGCGGCACAGGGTGGACTTGCCGGAGCCCGAGGGACCCAGCACCACCACCACCTGCCCGCGGTCGACCTCCAGGTTGACGTCCTTGAGCACGTGCAGCTCGCCGAAGTGCTTGTCCACCGCGGCCATGCGGATCATGGGGGTGTCGGTCACGGTCGGCCTCCAGGCATGGCGGGACGCTAGGACGATTCGGACAGGCGAGTCCACCACCTTGGGCAACCTTTAGGGTCTCTATCGAATAACGACCTCGGAGGGGAACCCGCGTGCACATTCTGCTCGTGGAGGACGATGATCGCGTGGCGGCGGCGCTGCGCCCCGCCCTGCACCGGCACGGGATGACCACCACGCGGCTCGAACGCGGCCGCGGCGCGGTCGACCATCTCGCGGGGGTCGACGTCGTCCTCCTCGACCTCGGCCTGCCCGACGCCGACGGGGTCGACGTCTGCCGGGCGATCCGGCAGGCCAGCGACGTCCCCGTCATCGTGGTGACCGCCCGCGGCGACGTCGAGGACCGGATCGTCGGCCTGCACTCCGGCGCCGACGACTACGTGGTCAAGCCCTACGACGTCGGCGAGCTGGTGGCGCGGATCCACGCCGTGCAGCGCCGCCGCGGCCCGAGCGAGGCCGAGCCCGCCGACCGGGTCGTCACCACGGACGACGGCGTGGCGATCGACCTCGGCCGGCACACCGTGACCGTCGACGGCACCGAGATCACGTTGACCCGCAAGGAGTTCCAGGTCCTGGCCCTGCTCGCGGCCGCGCGCGGCACCGTGTGCACCCGCACCCGGATCGTCGCCGAGGTGTGGGGGCGGAGCTGGCCGGGCGCGAACCGGACGCTCGACGTGCACGTGGCCACGCTGCGCACCAAGCTGGGCCGGCCCGAGCTGGTCCAGACGGTGCGCGGCGTCGGGTACCGGCTCGGCGGCTGAGCGGGCCGGGGAACGGGGGCCGAGGCGTGCGCACCCGGCTGCTCGTCATCGTCTGCGTGCTGGTCGGACTGCTGGCGCTCGGGCTCGGCGTACCGCTGGCGGTGTCGAACTCGCGGGCGGCGCAGCAGGAGCTGTTCATCGACCGGCTCACCGACACCATCTACTTCGCCTCGCGCGCCCAGCGGCCGATCACCGAGACCGCTGCGGCCGGACTGCAGGAGGAGATCGCCCGCTACGACGAGGTCTACGGCGTCGCGGTCACCGTCGTCGACCGGGCCGGGCGGGTCGTCGCGGGCTCCCGGGCGGCACCGCCCGTCCTCGACGCCGAGGGTCAGCAGCGCGTCCAGGTCGCCCTGGCCGGCCGCCGCTCCGCCGTCCCGCCGCTGATCATGCCGTGGGACACCCGCCCGCTGGTGCTCGCCGAACCGGTCCTGGTCGACGGCGAGGTGCGCGGCGCGACGGTCACCGTGTCCCCGACGGACGCCCTGCGCGCCGCCGAGATCCGGGTCTGGTCGCTGGTCGCGGCGCTGGTGCTGGCCGCGCTCGCGCTCGGGGTGCTCGTCGCGGTGCCGGTGACCCGCTGGATCCTGCGGCCGGTGCGCCGCCTCGACGAGGGCACCGGCCGCGTGACGCGCGCGGTGCTGGCCGGGCGCCCGGCCGAACCGGTGTCCGACGGCTCCGGGCCGCCCGAGCTGCGCCGCCTCACCCTGTCCTTCGACCGCATGGCCGAGTCGGTCGGCCAGGCGCTGTCCACCCAGCGCGCCTTCGTCGCCGACGCGAGCCACCAGCTGCGCAACCCGCTGACCGCGCTGCGTCTGCGGCTGTCCAACCTCGACGGACACGTCGAGGGCGAGGCCGCGGAGCAGCACGTCGCCGCGCTGGAGGAGGCCGAGCGGCTCTCCGGGGTGCTCGACGGGCTGCTGGCCCTGGCCCGCGCCGAGCGCGACGCCGGTGTCGACCGGGAGGCGGACAGCCCCGTCGACCCGGCCGTCGAGGACCGGCTCGACGCCTGGCGCCCGCTCGCCGAGCACACCGGCCTGCGACTGCTGCGCGGCGGCGTGCGCGGGATGCGGGTCCGGATGGCGCCCGGCGGGATCGAGACCGTGCTCGACGCCCTGCTGGACAACGCCGTGAAGTTCACCCCGCCCGGCGGCACGGTGACCGTCACGGTCCGGCCGGTGCGCGGCTCCGCCCCGCCCCTGGTCGACGTCGCGGTGCTGGACACCGGGCCCGGGATCCCGCCCGACGAGCTCGAGCGGGCGACCGACCGGTTCTGGCGCTCGCCCGGGCAGAACAACGTGGACGGCTCCGGCCTCGGGCTCGCGATCGCCGCGCGGACCGTCGAGCTGGCGGGCGGGACGCTGGTGCTGGAGCTGCCGCCGACCGGCGGGCTGAAGGTCGCGGCACGGCTGCGGCGGGTGGTCCCGCCGGCAGCCGAGTAGCCCGTCAGGCGGTCTTGGCCTCGCGGTAGAAGCGCTCGGCGCCCGGGTGGAGCGGCACGGGCTGCGTGCCGATCGCCGCGCGGGCGTCGATGGTGAGGGCGGCGGGGCTCGTCGCGGCGAGCCGGGGCTGCTCGGCGAAGATCGTCCCGACGAGGGCGGCGGCGAGGTCGTCGTCGAGCGAGGCCGGGACCAGCAGCAGGTTCCGCACGAAGAGGGTGGCCACCGGCTCGCCGATGTCGTACGCGGAGGCCGGCACGGTGCCCGAGGAGTAGACGGGGTAGCGCGCCCGGACCGCCTCGAGGACGTCGGTCAGGTCCAGCAGCCGGATCGGCGTGTCCGCGGCCAGCGTCGCGACCCCTCCCGTCGGGAGGCCGCCGAACCAGAAGAAGACCTCGATCGTCCCGTTCCGCAGCGCGTCGACGGAGGCGGACAGGTCGAGCTGCCGGGCGTCGACGTCCCGGTCCGGATCGAGGCCGACGGTCTCCAGCAGCCGCCGCGCCACCGCGTGATAGCCCGAGGTCGGCGGCCCGATCGACACCACCCGCCCGCGCAGGTCGGCGATCCGGTGGACCGTCGAGTCCCGCCGGACCACGACGTGCAGCGCGTCGTCGTAGATCCGCGCCAGGGCCCGGGGCACGCGGGGATCGCCCGGCGCGAGGCCGGTCAGCCGCTCGGCGGCGCTGTCGACCTGACTGATCGCGATGTCGGCGGCGCCCGCTGCGAGGCGGTCGAGGTTGTCGACGGAGCCGGCCGTCGTCAGCACGGTGGGCGCGGCGGCGAGGCCGAGGTGCTCGCGCCAGACCTCGGCGAGCGTGCCGGCGAGCCGGAAGTAGACGCCCGCGTCGACGCCCGCGGCGATCGACAGCCGGCGCCCGGAGAAGTCGGCGCCGCAGGCGCCCAGGCCGGGCAGTACGGCGAGGGCGGCGAGCACGCGCAGGACCGACCGTCGGTCGAACCGGCGTCCGGGCTCCATCGCCGCATCGTGCCGGACCGGCGCCCGCCCTGTCGTCCCGGGCCCGTGCCGTCGTCCCCGGGCCGGCGGTCGTCCCCGGGGCCGGTGCACCGGCCGGACAGGCATACCCTCGTGGCGTGACCCGCAGCTACACCATCCGCACCTACGGGTGCCAGATGAACGTGCACGACTCCGAGCGGATGGCCGGTCTGCTGGAGTCCGCGGGCTATGCGCGCGCCGAGGACCCGGGGCAGGCCGACGTCGTCGTGTTCAACACCTGCGCCGTCCGCGAGAACGCGGACAACAAGCTCTACGGGAACCTCGGCCACCTGCGCCCGGCCAAGACGGCCAACCCGGACATGCAGATCGCCGTCGGCGGCTGCCTCGCGCAGAAGGACCGCGACACGATCACGAAGAAGGCCCCGTGGGTCGACGTCGTGTTCGGCACGCACAACGTCGGGTCGCTGCCCGCGCTGCTCGAGCGCGCCCGGCACAACCGCGCGGCCGCGGTGGAGATCCTCGAGTCGCTCGAGGTCTTCCCGTCGACGCTGCCCGCGCGCCGCGAGTCCGCCTACGCCGGCTGGGTCTCGATCTCGGTGGGCTGCAACAACACCTGCACCTTCTGCATCGTGCCGTCGCTGCGCGGCAAGGAGCGCGACCGCCGGCCCGGGGACATCCTCGCCGAGGTGCAGGCGCTCGCCGCCGACGGTGTGCTCGAGGTGACCCTGCTGGGTCAGAACGTCAACGCGTACGGCTCGGAGTTCGGCGACCGCGGCGCGTTCGCGAAGCTGCTGCGCTCCTGCGGCACCGTCGAGGGGCTCGAGCGCGTGCGGTTCACCTCGCCGCACCCGCGGGACTTCACGCCGGACGTCATCGCCGCCATGGCCGAGACGCCGAACGTCTGCCCGCAGCTGCACATGCCGCTGCAGTCCGGCTCGGACCGGGTGCTGCGCGCGATGCGGCGGTCCTACCGCTCCGAGCGGTTCCTCGGGATCCTCGACGAGGTCCGCGCCTCGATCCCCGACGCCGCGGTGTCCACCGACATCATCGTCGGGTTCCCGGGCGAGACCGAGGAGGACTTCGCGCAGACCCTCGAGGTGGTGCGCCGGGCCCGGTTCGCGCAGGCCTTCACGTTCCAGTACTCGCCGCGCCCCGGCACCCCGGCCGCCGAGCTTCCCGACCAGCTGCCCAAGGCCGTCGTCCAGGAGCGGTACGAGCGGCTGGTGGCGCTGCAGGAGCAGATCTCCTGGGAGGAGAACCGCGCGCTCGAGGGCCGCGAGGTCGAGGTGCTGGTCAGCACGGGCGAGGGCCGAAAGGACGGCGCCACCCGGCGGATGAGCGGACGGGCCCGGGACGGGCGGCTCGTGCACTTCGCGCCCGGGCGGGACGGGATCCGGCCGGGTGACCTCGTCACCGTGCGGATCGGGTACGGGGCGCCGCACCACCTCGTCGCCGACGACGGGGTGCTGGAGCACCGCCGCACCCGTGCGGGCGACGCGCACGAGGCCGGGCAGCGGCCGGGTTCCGCTCCCGCCCCCCCGGCGCCCACCGGGCTGGGCCTGCCGGGCTTCGGGAAGCCCGCGGCCGAGCCGGTCGCGGCCGGGTGCGGGGCGCAGCAGGCGTGAGCGAGGAAGTGCGGGCGCGGGCGACCGCGCCCGAGGGACGGACGGAGCGGACGATGAGCGACGAGCGGACCTCCGGTGGGGACCGGCAGGGACCGGACGGCGACCGGGCGCCGTGGGACCGCGAGGTCGATCCCCGGCTGTCGGCCCTGGAGACCGAGCTCGCCGGGGTGGCCCGGCGGGTGGAGCGGAAGATCGACCCGGGGGCGGCCGCGCTGGTCGCTGCGATCGGCACCCTCGCCGTCGTCGGGGCGCTGCTGCTGCCCTGGGTGGCCGGCGCCACCGGCTGGCAGCTGCTGGTCGGTGCGGCGTCGGCCGGTCCGCTCCCGCGGCTGTTCACGTTCACGGCCACCGCGTTCGGCCTGGTCGCCTCGGCGCTCGCGCTGACCACCCGCTACTGGGCGCTCGCCTGGATCAGCGCGGTCGGCTGCGGGATCTCGCTGGTCAACGGCGTGTGGGCGGTGTGGAGCCGGCAGACCGTGGCGCCCGAGGGGCTGCAGGGCCCCGGCCCCGGCCTGATCCTCGCGGTGGTCGGAGTGGCGCTGCTGACCTTCACCTGGGCCCGCATCTCCCTCCAGCGCCGCTGACCCGGCGAAGATCACGATCCGGGTGGACGGAGCCTCGGGGAGCGAGGCCGAGTCCGCCGAGATCGTGATCATGGTCGTCGGAGCGCCCGGCGGACCTCGCTGATCACGGCCTGGGGACGGCGGGCGAGGTCGTGCCAGGTGAAGCGGAGCGGGAGCCATCCGGCCTGCACCAGGGCGTTCTGCCTCATACGGTCGGCACGGAATCGGTCGACATCGACGTGCCACGCCCAGCCGTCCACCTCGACGGCGACCTTGGCCCCGGGAAACGCGATGTCGATGTGGCTGTGGGACCCGAACGGAAGATGAAGGACCCAGCCGTCGATGCCGGCGTCGCGCAGCAGCGCGATGAAGGTCCGCTCGGCGAACGAGTCGGCGCGATCGGCGGCCGCGATCAGGAGGGCACGCATCCGCGGGGCTCCGCGGCAGTTCACGGCTCGCGCGAAGGCCCGCTGGACGTCGGCGAAGTCCACGTACTTCTGCAACGCCCGGTCGAGGAACTCCGAGCCGTGCGGCAACGCTGCCGCCGTCTCGAGGGCGGTGAGTGCCCGCCCGGTCAGCGAGACTCCTCGCACCGACACCAGGTCGCAGGTCTCGAGATCGCGGCGCCGGATCCGCACACCGGGCTCGGTGGCCGGTCCGCGGCGACGAGGAACGGTCAGCTCGATCGTGCGCGGCGCCCGCTCGAGCATCCCGTGCCACCAGGCCGCCGCCTCGCCCGACAGGACACCCCGACCGTCGAGCCACAGGGCCGCCGCCCGGACCCGGACCGTGTCGGTGACCGGATGACCCGCGACCAGGTAGACCTGCGGGCGCACGCGCCGCCACTGCCCGGCCGCCACCCTCCTGTCGACCGCGGCCGGCGACAGGTGGATGAGTGCTTGGGCGCGGGTGAGCAGCCCGTCCTGGCGGGCGATCAGCCGGAGAAGCGGTTCGGGTGTGCGCACGAACGGACGATCACGCCCACACCCGCGGCCGTGCAGGAAGATCCGGCGGCCCGTTGCGATCGCGAACGCATAATCACGATCTCGGCAGGCTGAGCCTCGGTACGCGAGGCTGCACCCGCCCAGATCGTGATCAGCGGTCCTGGACCGACTGCTCCGCGGTCTCCAGCCACTCCCGCCACTGCGCCGCCTGCGACTCCGCCTGCTCCGCCCGGCGCTCGTCGCCGGAGGAACGGGCCTTCTCGGCCTGGGCCTCGAACTGGGCGACGCGGTCGCGGAACTGCGCGACGCGGGCCTCGGCCTCGGGGTCGGTGCGCCGCCACTGCCGGTCCGCGGCCTCGCGCACGGACTCCTCGACGGCCCGCAGCCGCTGCTCCAGCGGTCGCATGTCATCGCGCTGGACCTTGCCGATCTCCTCCCAGCGCTCCTGGACGTGGCGCAGGGCGATCCGGGCGGCGTCGGGATCCGAGGTGTCGATCTTCTCGGCCTCGTCGAGCAGCGAGCGCTTGGCGTCGGCGTTGGCCGCGAACTCGGAGTCGCGCTCGGCGAAGACGGCCGAGCGGCGCGAGAAGAAGGTGTCCTGGGCGCTGCGGAACCGGTGCCAGAGGGCGTCGTCGGCGTCCTTCTGGGCGCGCCCGGCCGCCTTCCACTCCGTCATCAGGTCGCGGTAGCGGGCGGCGGTGGGGCCCCAGTCCGCGGACTCCGAGAGCGCCTCGGCCTCGGCGACCAGCTCCTCCTTGCGCGCCTTGGCCCCGGCGCGCTGCCGGTCGAGGTCGGCGAAGTGCGAGCCGCGGCGCCGGTTGAAGGCCTCGCGGGCGCGCGAGAAGCGCTTCCACAGCGCCTCGTCCGTCTTGCGGTCGATGCCCTTGATCGTGCGCCACTCGTCGAGGATCGCCTTGTAGCGGTCGCCGGCCTGCTTCCACTGGGTGGAGTCGGCGGCCATGGCCTCGGCCTCGGCGACCAGGTCCTCCTTGCGGGCGATCGCGGCGTGCCGCTGCTCGTCACGCGCGGTGCGGGCACTGGCGACGGCGTCCTCGGCCATTCCGACGAGCTCGTCGAGTCGCTTGTGCAGCCCGTCGAGGTCACCGACCACCGCGGCCTCGTCGAGCCCGTCCCGCAACGCCTTCGCGCTGGTGAGCGCGTGCTTCGGGTCGCCGCCGCCGGTGGCGAGCCGGGCGACGAGCAGCTCGGCCTCGGCGAGCAGGTCGTCGAAGCGGCGGGCGAAGTGGGCGAGGCCCTCGTCGGGAGCGCCGGCCTGCCACGAGCCGACCCGGCGCTCGCCCTCGGCGGTGCGGACGAAGACCGCACCCTCGGCGTCCACCCGGCCCCAGCGCGACGGGTTGTCCGAGGCCGTCGCGACGGGCGAGGGCTCGACGGGCGCGGCGACCGGCCGGGCCACGGGCGCGGGCTGCGCCGGGCGGGCACCGGGGGGCGGGCCCGGCCGCGGGCCGGGCTTGGGGCCGGGCGGCGGCCCGGGCTTGGGCGGACCCGGCTTCGGGGGAGCGGGCTTCGGGGCGGGGGGCGGTGCCGCCGCGGGCGGGGCGGGCGGTGCCGGCTGCGCCGGGGCGGGCGAGGTCGGCTGCGCCGGGGGCTCCGGTGTCGCGTCCGACGCCGGGGAGGCGGACCCGGGCGTCGCCGGTGCGGCCGGCTCCGAGACCTCCGACCGCTCCGCCTGCTCAGCGTGCTCCGGCTGCTCCGACCGCTCCGCCTGCTCAGCGTGCTCCGCCTGCTCCGGCTGCTCCGGCTGCTCGGCGTGCTCCGCCTGCTCGGCGTGCTCCGCCTGCTCGGCGTGCTCCGGCTGGTCCGCCAGGGCCGGCTGGTCCGACTGCTCGGCCGCCGCTTCCGTCTCCGGCCGGGACGCGTCCGGGGTGTCCTGAGCGGGCGTGCTCGCGGCGGTACCGGGCAGGCCTTCCCGCTGCGTCTCGTCCGTGTGCTCGTCCGACACCGTCGTCCTCCCTCGTTCGGGCCCGCCGCCGGGGACGGGCGCCCCGCCGTCGAACGCCGGGGCCGTGCACGAACCGGCCGGTCGCGACGCGCGACCACCGGTCGGCGGAATTCAAACAGGTCGGGAGGGCGCACGGAACCGCCGCGACCCGGACGAGACCACGGACGGCCGCCTCGGCGCGCCGAGTCGCCGCCCTGCGCCACTCTCCGGCTCCGACCGGACGCGCAGGGTGATCGGAGGGCGGCGGCGCGACCGCCGGGGCCGCACTACTGTCGGTCGCGTGCTGTCGCTGGTCGTCGTGCTCCCGCACCCCCCTCTCCTCGTCCCGGAACTGGCCGCGGGGTCGGCGGGGGAGACCGCGGAGCTGCGCGCCGCGGTTCGCGCGGCCGCGGGCCGGCTCGCCGACGCGGCGCCGGACTGGATCGCCGTCGGCGCCGACCCGGGCGGCCGCCGGACCGTTCCGCCCGCGACCGCCGGGACGTTCGTGGGCTTCGGGCGGGACGTCCGGGTCGCGCTCGGCCCCGGCGCCGGCGCGCCGGACCCGGAGCTCCCGTTGCCCCTCCTCGTCGCCGGCTGGGCCGCCGGCGAGACCGGGCGCTCGCCGCGCATCCGCGGCGAGCTCGTCGCCGCCGACGCCCCCACGCCCGACTGCGTCCGGCTCGGCCGGGAGCTGGCCGCCGAGGCCGGCGCCGCCGACGGCCCCGTCGGCCTGCTGATCGTGGGCGACGGCGCGGCCACCCACACGGAGAAGGCCCCGGGCCACCTCGACGAGCGGGCCGGCCCGTTCGACGCGGGCGTCGCCAAGGCGCTCGAGCACGGCGACCCCGCCCCCCTGGCCGCCCTCGATCCCGGGCTCGCCGCCGAGCTGTGGACCGCCGGCCGCGCCCCGTGGCAGGTCCTGGCGGGGGCCGCGGAGGACCGGGACTGGCGCGGCGAGCTGCTGTACTCCGCCGCGCCCTACGGCGTGGCGTACCACGTGGCGGTCTGGACGCCGGCATGACGAGGCTGGTGGCCGTCGTCGGGCCGACCGCGACGGGCAAGTCCGACCTCGCGCTGGACCTGGCCGAGGCGCTGGGCGGCGAGGTCGTCAACGCCGACGCCATGCAGCTCTACCGGGGCCTCGACATCGGCACCGCGAAGCTGCCCCTCGCCGAGCGCCGCGGGATCCCGCACCACCAGCTCGACGTCCTCGACGTCACCGAGGCCGCCTCGGTCGCCGTCTACCAGCGGGAGGCGTGCGCCGCGATCGAGGCGCTGCTCGCCGCCGGCCGCACGCCGGTCCTGGTCGGCGGGTCGGGTCTGTACGTCCAGGCCGTGGTCGACGAGCTGGAGTTCCCCGGCACCGACCCCGCGATCCGCGGCCGGTGGGAGGCCGAGCTCGCCGCCGTCGGGGCGCCGGCCCTGCACCGCAGGCTGGCCGAGGTCGACCCCGCGGCGGCGCAGAACGTGCTGCCCGGCAACGGCAGGCGGATCGTCCGGGCGCTGGAGGTCATCGAGCTGACCGGGCGTCCGTTCCGGGCGACCCTGCCGGGGCGGCGGACACCCCGGTACGACGCGGTGCTGCTCGGCGTGGACCGGGACACCGGCGAGCTCGACGACCGCGTCGCCCGCCGCGTGTACCTGATGATGGGACAGGGGTTGGTCGAGGAGACCCGCGGGCTGCTGGAGAAGGGCCTGCGGGAGGGCCGGACGGCGTCGCGGGCCCTGGGTTACCAGCAGGTCGTCGCGGCCCTGGACGGCGCGTACGACCTCGCGACGGCCACGGAGGAGACCGTCCGGGCCACCCGCCGGTTCGTGCGCCGGCAGCGCTCGTGGTTCCGCCGCGACCCCCGCATCCACTGGCTCGACGGCGCCGATCCCGAACTGTCGGCGGCGGCTCGTAGGCTGGTCACGTGAGTGAGCGCCGGCGAGCGAACCATCGACACAGCAGCGACGTGCGCCGCCGGCCGCGCGTCGGCGAGGACCAGCGGTGAGTGACGGCATCCCCTTCTCCAAGGGCCACGGCACGCAGAACGACTTCGTCGTGCTGCCCGATCCCGAGGGCGCCCTCGACCTCACGCCGGCGCGGGTCGCCGCGCTGTGCGACCGGCGGCGCGGGCTCGGGGCGGACGGGGTGCTGCGCGTCGTCCGGTCGGCAGCGCTGGGCGTCGACGGGCCCGAGTGGTTCATGGACTACCGCAACGCCGACGGGTCGGTCGCCGAGATGTGCGGCAACGGCGTGCGTGTCTTCGCCCGGTACCTGCAGCACGCGGGCTGGTTCCGCAGTGGGGAGCTGCCGCTGGGCACCCGTGCCGGCGTCAGGCGCGTCACGCTCGAGGGCGACTGGGTCGCGGTCGAGATGGGCCGCGCGCTGGTCGGGGCGGAGAGCGTCGCGACGGTCGGGGGCCGGGAGTTCCCGGGCGTGGCGGTCGACGTCGGGAACCCGCACCTCGCGTGCGTCACCGACACCGACCTCGCCGGGCTGGACCTGACCGTGCCGCCGGGGCGGGACGAGGCGCTGTTCCCGAACGGGGCGAACGTCGAGTTCGTCGCGCCCGCGCGGGGCGACGAGCCGGTCGCGATGCGCGTGCACGAGCGCGGCGTGGGGGAGACCCGGTCCTGTGGCACCGGCACCGTGGCGGCCGTCGTGGCTGCCCTTCGGGCGGCGGGGCGCGCCGAGGGACGCCTGCCCGTCGACACCCCCGGCGGTCGGTTGGAGGTCACCGTCCGCGAGGGCGGGGCGTCGACGGTCCTGCACGGCCCGGCGGTCCTGGTCGCGCACGGTGAACTGGATCGGTCGTGGTGGGAGTCCGCAGGGTGACGCACGGGAAACGTGCCGACACGGCGACCCGAAACGTGGGACAATAGACCGCACGATGACTGAATCCTCCCTGCGCTACACGCCTGCCGACGATGCTCTCGACCCGTCCCGGGGCGAGATGGAGCTTGAGGAACGGTCCTCGCTCCGGCGGGTCGCAGGTCTGTCGACCGAGCTCACCGACATCACCGAGGTCGAGTACCGGCAGCTGCGGCTCGAGCGCGTGGTGCTCGTCGGGGTCTGGACCGAGGGCACCTCCGAGCAGGCCAACGCCTCGCTCGTCGAGCTGGCCCGGCTCGCCGAGACCGCCGGCTCCCAGGTCATGGACGGCCTGGTGCAGCGGCGGAGCAAGCCCGATCCCGCCACGTTCATCGGTTCCGGCAAGGTCGACGAGCTGTCCCACGCCGTCCAGACCGCCGGCGCCGACACCGTGATCTGCGACGGCGAGCTCTCGCCCGGCCAGCTGCGCCAGCTGGAGGAGAAGCTCAAGGTCAAGGTGATCGACCGGACCGCCCTGATCCTCGACATCTTCGCCCAGCACGCCCGCTCGCGGGACGGCAAGGCCCAGGTCGAGCTGGCCCAGCTGTCCTATCTCCTGCCGCGGCTGCGCGGCTGGGGTGAGGCGCTGTCCCGGCAGGTCGGTGGCCGTGCCGCCGGCGGTGTCGGCATCGGTGGCCGTGGTCCCGGTGAGACCAAGATCGAGCTGGACCGCCGGCGCATCCGGCACCGCATGTCCAAGCTGCGCCGCGAGATCGCCGCGATGAGCCGGGTGCGCGACACCCAGCGCGGCTCGCGCCGGCGCAACGACGTGCCCGGCGTCGCCATCGTCGGCTACACCAACGCCGGCAAGTCCTCGCTGCTCAACGCACTGACCGACGCCGGAGTCCTGGTCGAGGACGCGCTGTTCGCCACCCTCGACCCCACGACCCGCCGCGCGGAGACGCCGGACGGGCGCACCTACACGCTCACCGACACCGTCGGGTTCGTGCGGCACCTGCCGCACCAGCTCGTCGAGGCCTTCCGCTCCACGCTGGAGGAGGCCGGCCAGGCCGACCTGCTGGTCCACGTCGTCGACGCCTCGGACCCGCTGCCCGAGGACCAGATCGCCGCGGTGCGCAAGGTCCTGGTCGAGATCGGCGAGGAGCAGGGCGGCACCATGCCGCCGGAGTTGCTCGTCGTCAACAAGACCGACGCGGCCGGCGACCTCGCGCTCGCCCGGCTGCGGCACCTGCTGCCCGACGCCGTGTTCGTCTCGGCCCACCGGGGCGACGGCGTGGCTCGGCTGAAGGCCTGCGTCGCCGAGCGGCTCCCGCGGCCCGAGGTCGACCTCGAGCTGCTCGTGCCCTACACCGAGGGCGGGCTGATCGCCCGGCTGCACTCGGACGGCGAGGTGCTCGCCTCCGAGCACACCCCGGAGGGCACCCGCCTGCACGTCCGGGTCGGGCCCGAGCTCGCCGTCGCGGCCGTGCCGTTCGCGATCGGGGGGACCGGGTCGGCCCCCGCCGAGGGCGACGCGGCAGGCTCGCGAGGCACGAACGGGGCCGTGCCGGCCGGAGCGCGCGTCGCTGCGCGCGGCTGACCGCGCCGGGGTTCTCGGCGCCGTCCTCCTGTTGACGCTGCTGCTCGCCGCCCCGGCGAGCGCGGCGCCGGCCGTACCCGAGGACCGCTGCACGGTCACCGACCGCCGCCTCCTCGAACTCTCCGGGCTGGCCGTCGACGCCGGCGGCGAGATCTGGGCGATGAGCGACGGCGGCAGCCGGGTCGCGCTGTACCGGCTCGACCCGGACACGTGCGCGATCGTCGGGACCCGGACGGCGGCGCTGGACCCCTACGACGCCGAGGACCTCGCGATCGCGCCCGACGGCGCGTTCTGGGTCGCCGACACCGGGGACAACGATCGCGCGCGGGCCACCGTGGCCCTGCTCGTCCTGCCGCCCGACGGCGCGCCCCGGGTGCACCGGCTGACCTATCCCGACGGCCCGCACGACGCGGAGGCCGTGCTGATCGGCACCGACGACGTGCCCGTGATCGTCACCAAGGAGGTCACCGGCACGGCCGGGGTCTACCGGCCCGTGGGCCCGCTCGCCGAGCCCGGGCCCACGCCGTTGATGCGCGCGGGCTCGGTCGGCTTCCCGCGGTCCGAGACCCGCGGCGGCCCGATCGGGTCCCTGGGCGCCTTCACGGTGACCGGCGGGGCGACGAGTACCGGTCGCGAGGTCGTCGCCCTGCGCACCTACACCGACGCCTGGCTGTACCGCGTGCCGCCGTCCGGCGACGTCGTGGCGGCGCTGCAGGGCACGCCGGTGCAGGTCCCGCTGCCGGACGAGCCCCAGGGCGAGGCCGTCGCATTCCTCCCCGACGGCACCCTGCTCTCCGGGTCCGAGACCCGCGGCCTGGACCGCGGCCGGCTCCGCGGGGTGCCCGGAGCCGTCGAGGCGACCCTGGCCGCCGCACCCGCGGAGCCGACGGCCGCCCCACCCCCTCCGGCGACCCCGCCGGAACCCGCCCCGGACTGGCTGCCCGCGGCGATCGGGGGCGGGATCGCGGTCCTGCTGCTGGGGCTGGCCGCGGGCGCGATGGCCCTGCACGGGCGGCGCCGGTCCCGCCTGTGACGAGCCCGCCGACCATGCTCGACGGCCGGCCCGTCAGAGCCGGCGGAGCACCGCGACGACGCGTCCCAGGATGGTCGCTTCGTTGCCGTCGATCGGCTCGTAGGCCGGGTTGGCCGGCATCAGCCAGACCTGCCCGTCCGTGCGCTTGAAGGTCTTGACCGTGGCCTCGCCGTCGATCATCGCGGCGACGATCTCGCCCTGCTCGGCCACGGGCTGCTGGCGGACGACGACCCAGTCTCCGTCCGTGATCGCGGCCTCGACCATCGAGTCGCCCTTGACGTTGAGCAGGAAGAGCTCGCCCTCGCCGACGATCTCGCGCGGCAGCGGGAACACGCTCTCCACCGCCTGCTCGGCCAGGATCGGGCCACCGGCGGCGATGTTGCCGAGCAGGGGCACGAAGGCCGGCGCCGGCCGCTCCGCGCGGACCTCCGCCGCGTCGCCGCCCTCGTGGGAGTCCTCCTCCGGGCTGCGCACGTCGACCGCGCGGGTCCGGTTCGGGTCGCGCCGCAGGTACCCCTTGCGCTCCAGCGTGCGCAGCTGGTGGTGGACCGACGAGGTGGACGTCAGCCCCACCGCGTCACCGATCTCCCGGACGCTCGGCGGGTAGCCGAAGCGCTCCACCCAGTCCCGGATCACCTCGAGCACCTTGCGCTGCCGGGGGGTGAGGCCCACCGGGTCCGCCGGCGGATCCGGGAAGGCGCGCACCTGTCCGGGCTCCCGGCCGGTTCCGCCGGCTCCGCCGGACTCGTCCCGTGCCATCTGCCTGCCGCCTCCTCGTGTGCCTGTCTCGTGCTCTGTCCCCGGGCCCGTCCCGAGCGTGGGGTCCGGCCCGCTGCCCGGTTCCCGCACGTCGCCGGTGCCCTCGGCGCCGGTCCTCCCCGGAGGTCGTGCCCGTTCCGCCGGGCCGTACTCCCGGGAGCCGGACCGGGGCGCCGGACGGGGCCGGTGCCGGTGGGGACCCGGACGGCCCCGCCGGAGGGTCCCGGCCGGTCCGTCGGTAACGGACGGTAGCCCGGATCCGGCCGATCGCCAAACACATGTTCGAACGACACGCCGATCGTGTCGGGTGTGGACCCGTGACGCACGGCCGTGGTGGTGGTACAACGTCGCACAGACGTTCGAATCGAACATGTGTGCGAGAGCCGGCCGCTGAGCGGCGCGGACGAGGCGGAAGGGGTCTGCCGTGAACGGCGCGGGGATCGCGGAGGACGTGGTGGACGGGCCGTCGGGGGCCGCGGGCGCGAGCGGGCGGAGCGGCTGTGTCCTCGGTGTCCTCGGTGTCTCCGGTGTCCTCGGCGTGTCGCGCGGACGCGATCCCGTCGACGAGCACGGGGCCGACGGAGGCCGGGGTGGCCGGGTCTCGACGGTGCGGGAGCGGGGGATCGGCGGGTCGGCCGTGGACGGGGAGCGCGACGCGGGGGCGACCCGTGGGCCGCGTCCGGTCCGGCCCGCCCGGACCTCCCGCCGTGCCCGACGGCCGGTGCAGGCTCCCGGCAGCGGGGGTGGGGTGGCGCCCGGACCTGTCGAGCGGGCGGGCCGCGCCTTCTCGTGTGGTGTCGCCCCGGACAGTCGTGCTGCGTGGCTCGCCCCGTCGGTGACCGGCGTGCCGGTCCGTGGCGCCGCTTCGGGCGCGACGCCGGCGTCCGGCGCCGCCGTCATCGATGGCGGGGGCGAGGTGCGCGCACTGGACGTGTCCGACACGGCCGTACGGGCTCCGAGGAGTGCCCTGCGTGCGTGGCGGGCACCCGGCACCCAGGTGCCCCGGGCTGAGGCGCAGCAGGCGTCCTGGGCGGCCGTGCGGGTCCTGCCCGGTGCGGTGCCCGCGGCGCGGTACCGGATGCGGCGGGCCGTGGGGGTCGTCGTCCTCGCGCTGGCGTCCGCCGCCGTCGTCGTCGGGCTGGGGCTCCTGGCGGGGGTCGCAGGCGATGCCCACGCCCGGGCGGTCGTGCCCGCCGGGACCGTCCAGGTGACGGTCGAGCCCGGGGAGTCCATCTGGGACGTCGCGCGCCGGACCGTCCCCGCAGCCGGGTCGGCCGGCACAGCCGGTACGGCCGCGGTCGTCGAGCGGATCGCGGCGGACAACGCGCTGCCCGTGGACGCGGCGCCGCTGCCCGCCGGGCTCGCACTGCGCGTCCCGGTCTGAGCGCGGGGCCCCGGAGCCCGGCGGGTGACCCCGGTCACGACGGGCACCGGTTTTTGTCGGTGGTGGTTGATAGGAATCGCACACGCGTTCGATCGGTGGTCCGGGCATCCGGCTCGGGTGGGGTCGGCGCGGTGGTGGGAGGTCGTCATGGATCCCAGGAGTGCAGTGCTGGCCGCGGTGCCGAGCGAGATGTCGAGCCGGGTGCCGGGCGAGTCGGCCGTCGGCGCGGCGTCGACCGGTGCGGCGTCGACCGGTGCGGCGTCGACCGGGTTGCCGGCGGGGTCCTCGATCGGGGCGCGGGTCGGTGTGGCGGGCGACCGGCGGACCGACGCGCGGCCCGGGGCTCGTCCGCGTCCCCGTCCGGCGGGCCGTGACGCCGCCGGTCGTGAGCCCGGTGGCCGTGAGCTGGTCGGCCGTGCCGCCGTCCGTGAGGCGGGTGGGCGTGAGGCGGGCGGCCGCGGCCACCCACTCCGGGGGCACCCCGCCGCGGCACCGGAGCGCGTCCTCGGGGCCTACACGTCGGGGGCCCGGGCGCGGCTGGTCCGCCGGGCCGACGGTCCCGCCGTGGTGTCGGGCTGCCGGCCCGTCGTCCGGCCACGGCCCGCCCTGGCCGACCCGCGGTGCGTCCCGGCGCCCCGTCCCCGCCCGTCCCGGCTCTCGCGCTACGAGCGCACCGGCGGGGCCCGACGACTCGCGGGGGAGGCCCGCACCGGCCTGTTCGACCGGGTGCTGGCCGTCGTCGCGGTCACGCTGGCGTCGGCCACGGTCGTCGTCGCCCTCGGCCTGCTCTCCGACCTCGTCGCGCGATGACCGGCCGCCCCGCGCGGGCGGACGGGGGACGCAGCGCCCGGCGAGCGCGGTCGGCCCTGCGTGTGACGGGCGGTGAACCCGTCGGCGTGGTGTCCGGAGTGGAGTCGCGGCCCGGAGCGTGTGGGGCCGGTGATGCGTCCTGTGGGCGGCGAGGGTCTCCTTTCGGGCACGGTGAGTGCCGGTATCGCCGACACGCCGAGGAAGCCGACACGCCGGCCACAACGGACGGCGCGTTCCCCGCAGTTCATCCGCGTGTCGCCGATGCGGCGAGCGGTTCGGGTCCCGCGGCCCGCCGACCCGTTGTCCGCGCAGGTGTGCAGGAAGCGGGCGTGACCTGCGGGCCGTCACGGGGTGTCGCCACCCGGCCACCGGGGCACCCGGGGACGGGGCGACCGCGGCGCTCGTGAGAGGTTCCTTCCCGATCGGGGGAAGTCCGCACGACCCGCCGCACGGAAATGGCGCGACCCCCAGATGTTGTGGTTACATCCGTGTTGTTCGCCTACAGGTTGGGTTCGGCCCAGGTCGAGCCGTCGGGCGCGTCGAATCGGGGGAGGTCCGCATGCGGTGCCCGTTCTGCCGTCACACGGACTGCAAGGTGATCGACTCCCGCGAGGTCGACGAGGGCGCGGCGACGCGTCGCCGCCGCTCCTGCCAGGCCTGTGGGAAGCGCTTCACCACCGTCGAGGAGCCGGTGCTCGCGGTGTTGAAGCGCAGCGGCGTCACGGAGCCGTTCAGCCGCGACAAGGTCGTGAGCGGCGTGCGCCGGGCCTGCCAGGGCCGGCCGGTCGACGAGGACGCGTTGCAGAAGCTCGCGCACCGCGTCGAGGAGGCCGTCCGCGCGGGCGGGACCGCGGAGATCCCCAGCCACGAGGTGGGGTTGGCGATCCTCGGTCCGCTGAAGGAGCTCGACGAGGTGGCGTACCTGCGCTTCGCGAGCGTCTACCGCTCGTTCTCGTCCATCGAGGACTTCGAGAAGGAGATCGCCGATCTGCGCAGGGCGGCTGCCGGGGAAGCAGCCGACCGGCGGGACCGGGCCGGGAGGACCGCGGGGCCGACCGGGTAGGGGGTCCGAGGGACCCGTGGGGCCGACCCGTACTACGGAAGTCGAGCCGACCCCGATCTCGCAGGCAGGACACCCGCCGTCGCCCCAGCCGGCGGAGGGTGCAGCACATGGTCGGATGCGAATGAGGGAGAGCATGACGGAGACCGTCGGGGCGGAGTCCGCCGGAAGCGCCGCCAACACGGCCGGTGCCAAGGGCTCTGCGGGGGGAACGGGCCGCGGCCGGGCCGCGAAGGCCGGGAAGGGTGTCAGGCAGGGCCTGACCGTCAAGCGGCTCCACACGACTCCCGGGGTCCACCCGTACGACGAGGTGACCTGGGAGCGCCGCGACGTCGTCATGACGAACTGGCGCGACGGCAGCGTGAACTTCGAGCAGCGGGGCGTCGAGTTCCCCGAGTTCTGGTCGATGAACGCCACCAACATCGTGACCAGCAAGTACTTCCGCGGCGCCGTCGGCTCGCCGCAGCGCGAGGCCAGCCTGCGCACCCTGATCGACCGGGTCGTCGGCAGCTACCACCGCGCCGGCGTCGAGCACGGCTACTTCGCCACGGACGAGGACGCCGAGATCTTCGCCCAGGAGCTGACCTGGATGCTGCTGCACCAGGTGTTCAGCTTCAACTCGCCGGTGTGGTTCAACGTCGGCACCGCCTCGCCGCAGCAGGTCAGCGCCTGCTTCATCCTCGCGGTCGACGACACCATGGAGTCGATCCTGAACTGGTACCGCGAGGAGGGCCTGATCTTCAAGGGCGGCTCCGGTGCCGGCCTGAACCTCTCCCGCATCCGCTCCTCGAAGGAGCTGCTGTCCTCCGGCGGCACCGCCTCCGGCCCGGTCTCCTTCATGCGCGGTGCCGACGCCTCCGCCGGCACCATCAAGTCCGGCGGTGCCACCCGGCGGGCCGCGAAGATGGTCGTGCTCGACGTCGACCACCCCGACATCGAGGAGTTCGTGCAGACCAAGGCCAAGGAGGAGGCGAAGATCCGCGTCCTGCGCGACGCGGGCTTCGACATGGACCTGGGCGGCTCCGACATCACCTCGGTGCAGTACCAGAACGCCAACAACTCCGTCCGCGTCACGGACGAGTTCATGCACGCGGTCGAGGGCGGGACCGACTTCGGGCTCCGCTCCCGCACCACCGGTGAGGTCATCGAGCGCACGGACGCCCGGACGCTGTTCCGCGGCATCGCCCAGGCCGCCTGGGACTGCGCCGACCCGGGCCTGCAGTACGACGACACGATCAACGACTGGCACACCTGCCCCGAGTCGGGCCGGATCAGCGCGTCGAACCCGTGCTCGGAGTACATGCACCTGGACAACTCCAGCTGCAACCTGGCTTCGCTGAACCTGCTCAAGTTCCTGGGCGAGGACGGCCGGTTCGACGCGCCGCGCTTCGCCAGGGCCGTCGAGCTGATCATCACCGCGATGGACATCTCGATCTGCTTCGCCGACTTCCCGACGGAGCCGATCGCCGACACCACGCGGAAGTTCCGCCAGCTGGGCATCGGCTACGCCAACCTCGGCGCGCTGCTCATGGCGACCGGCCACGCGTACGACTCCGAGGGCGGCCGCTCGCTCGCCGCGTCGATCACCTCGCTGATGACCGGCGCCGCCTACAAGCGCTCCGCCGAGCTCGCCGGTGTCGTCGGCCCGTACGAGGGCTACGCCCGCAACGCCGAGTCGCACCAGCGCGTCATGCGCAAGCACGCCGCGGCCAACGACGGCTACCGCACGTTCCCGGCCAGCACCGCCATCCAGAAGCTGGCGACCATCACCTGGAAGGACGCGCTGGCCACCGGCGAGAAGAACGGCTGGCGCAACGCCCAGGCCTCCGTGCTGGCCCCGACCGGCACCATCGGCCTGATGATGGACTGCGACACGACCGGCATCGAGCCGGACCTGGCGCTGGTCAAGTTCAAGAAGCTGGTCGGCGGCGGCTCCATGCAGATCGTCAACCAGACCGTGCGCCGGGCGCTCGACCAGCTCGGCTACCAGGCCGAGCAGGCCGAGGCGATCGTCGAGTACGTCGCCGAGCACGGGCACGTCGTCGACGCGCCGGGCCTCCGGCCGGAGCACTACGAGGTCTTCGACTGCGCCATGGGCGAGCGCTCCATCGCGCCGATGGGCCACGTGCGGATGATGGCGGCGGTCCAGCCGTTCCTCTCCGGCGCCATCTCGAAGACGGTGAACATGCCCGAGGCGGCCTCCGTCGACGACGTCGAGAAGATCTACCTCGAGGGCTGGCGGCTCGGCCTCAAGGCGCTGGCGATCTACCGCGACAACTGCAAGGTCGGCCAGCCACTCTCCGCCGGCAAGAAGGCACGGGAAGCGGAGGACGCGGCGAAGGCTGAGCCCCAGGTCGTCGTCGAGCAGCGGCCGATCCGCAAGCGGCTGCCGAAGAAGCGCCCGAGCCAGACCGTGTCCTTCACGGTCGCCGGGGCCGAGGGCTACCTGACCGCCGGCTCCTACCCGGACGACGGGCTGGGCGAGATCTTCGTCAAGCTCGGCAAGCAGGGCTCGACCCTGGCCGGTGTCATGGACGCCTTCTCCATGTCGATCTCGGTCGGCCTCCAGTACGGCATCCCGCTGGAGTTCTACGTCTCGAAGTTCTCCAACCTGCGCTTCGAGCCGGCGGGCATGACGGACGACCCGGACGTCCGGATCGCCACCTCGGTGCTGGACTACCTGTTCCGCCGCCTGGCGCTGGACTACCTGCCCTACGAGAAGCGCGCCCAGCTGGGCATCTTCTCCGCGGCGGAGCGGGCGTCGCAGGTGGAGCAGGACTACGGTTCGGGCCCGATCGACACCGACATGGACCTCGACGCCGTCCGCTCCAGCGTGGACACCACCCCGGCGGCCGCCGAGCCGGCGGGTGTGGACCCGGCGCCGGTCGAGGTCGGCAGCTCCACCGAGCTGCTCGAGCTGCGGCTGGGCAAGGCGGCCGACGCGCCGCTCTGCCTCACCTGCGGCACCAAGATGCGCCCGGCGGGCTCCTGCTACCTCTGCGAGGGCTGCGGCTCCACCAGCGGCTGCAGCTGAGCCGGATCTGGCGGACGGCCCCGCCCCGGCTTTCCGGGAGCGGGGCCGCCCGCGTCCAGGCCGCAGTATGGAACCATGATGCGAATTTCCCGGGCCTCAATCCGCGTTATGGAACCATAATGCGGCTCGAGGCTCGTTCTACTCGCGTTATGGATCCGTACCGCGCACCGGGTGGCGGAGCGCCGGGCTCCCGCGGCGTCGCGGAGGCCGTGGCGCCAGGGGCGCGGCATCGCCACCGTGTCGTCCCCGTGCTGCGTCCGGATCTACGGTGGGGTGGTGAGTCCGCGCTATCAGCTCGTGCCCGCCGCCTACGTGGTGCTGTGCCGTGAGCCGAACGAGATCCTGCTCCAGCTCCGGCAGAACACCGGCTTCCGGGACGGCTTCTGGGCGACGGCCGCGGCCGGGCACGTCGAGAAGGGCGAGTCGGTGCTGGAGGCGGCCGTGCGGGAGGCCCGGGAGGAGCTGGGCGTCGAGATCGCGCCCGCGGACCTGCAGCCGTTGACCGCGATGCACCGCACCGAGGCCACGGGTGACCCGATCGACGAGCGCGTCGACTTCTTCTTCACGTGCCGCCGGTGGTCGGGCACCCCTCGGCTGGTCGAGCGCGCCAAGGCCGCCGATCTCGGCTGGTTCCCGCTCGACGCCCTGCCCGATCCCGTTGTCGCGCACGAGCGGGAGGTGTTGGAGGCCCTGCGCACCGGCGGACCGTCGACGATCACGACGCACGGGTTCTGACGGCCGCCCCCGCGGCGACGCCCTCGCAGCTGCGGACCGCAGCGCGCAGGGCCCGACGCGCCCGGGGATCGAGGAGCGGGTCGTCGAGGCGACGCCGCCAGTGCATCGCGGCGCGGACTGCGGCGGCGTGCATCTCGCGGCCGGAGACTCCGGCGGGCAGGCCGAGCCGCACCGTCGGGCGGGTGCCCGCTCCCCCGAGGACGCGGTCCAGCGCAATCCGCGTCGGCACGGGCAGCGTGGTGAGCCCGGGCAGCGCGCCGAGCGTGCGGAGTTCGACGAGGGCGTGGTCGTCGGCCAGCGCGCGGTCGATCCCCGCGACGAGCCTGGTGGCGCGGCCCGCCAGCCGTCCGCGCAGCTCACGCAGGGCCGCCCGCATCCGCAACGCCGCGGCCCGCTCGCCGATCCTGGCCTCCAGGATCCGGGTGAGCCCCTCGAGCCCCGACCTCCGGATCAGCGCCGCAGCCAGGGCCGGAGCCGTGGTCGCCCCACCGCGCACGAGCGCGACCGCCTCGGCGATCCCGTGCATTCCCCAGGCGTCGAGCAGGCCGTCGTGCCCGGTGGCGGCGAGGAATCGGCCAGGCGAGACCAGCGCGGCGTCGAGCTCAGCGACGGGGCGCCGGGCCAACGCGGCGAGCGCGGTGAACTCGTCCTGACGCAGGGTGCGGCCGCGCAGGGCGAGGAGCCCGGAGACGGGGAGGAAGTCTCGGGGCAGGCCGTCGAGCCGCGGATCGTCTCGGAGTTCGGCCGGTGTCGGCCCGTCCTCGTCGGCCCGGGACAGCACGCCGACCACCCCGAGCGGCCCGCCGCGCCCGACCTGCGCCTGTACCCGGCGCAGCAGCGCGAGGTCGCTGTCGTGCAGGGACCGGAGCAGGTAGACGACGGCGTCGGCCTCGCACACGCCGTCGTCCGGATCGAGGTAGGCGAGGGTGCGTGCGGAGACCGCCCGGGAGTTCGACGACGTCCCGGGCGTGTCGACGAGCGTGTACCGCTCGAGGAGGGGAGCGGGGAGGCCGACCTCGAGGCTGTGGAGGGCTTTCCCCGTCCCGTCTGGCGGCCAGCGGATCGGCGTGCGCCGCCCGCCGTCGTGAACCGCCTCGGCCACGGGAGCCGGCGCCCGGCGGTAGGTCGTGACCACCCGGGTGCATTCGGTCGCGTCGGTCGGCGCGACCGAATGCCCGATCAGGGCGTTGAGCAGCGTGGACTTGCCCGCCTTGAGCGTGCCGGCGAGGGCGATGCGCAGCGGGGCGTGGAGACGACGGAGGCAGGCGTCGACGGCGTCGTCCCCGAGGACGGGTCGGGCCGCATCGAAGAGGGCGGAATCGGAGAGGGCGCTGTCGACGAGGGCGCTGTCGACGAGGGCGCTGTCGACGAGGGCACTGTCGACGTGGGCGTTGTCGAGGAGGACGCCGTCGAAGGACCTGGTCATCGCACGAGCCCGGCCGCCCGCACCCGCAGCGTCCGCAGCTCGCCCAGCTGCTCCTCGACCTCCGCAATCCGGGCGTCGCGGCCCTCGCCCGCGAGGCGCCGCGCCTCGCCCGCCGCGCGCAGGGCGTCGTCGGCGGTGCGGGTCATCTCGGCGGCGAGCGCGGTGAAGTGGTCGCGCAGCGTGCGCTGGACCTCGCGCAGCCGGAAGCGGGACTCGCGCCCGACGTGGAACAGGACGTCGTCCATCAGCCGGGCCACGGCCGTCTTCGCCTCGGCCTGCCGGCGCGCGGTGCGCGCCTTGCGGTCCTCGCGGAAGGTGTTGGCGCCCAACAGGACACCGGCCCCGATCGACCACGGGTTGACCAGCGCGAGTCCGGCCAGGGTCGTCATGACGCCGACCATGAGGATGCCGCCGTAGGAGCCGCGCATGCTGCTGATCAGGCGCTGGACGATCCCGGCCTTGCGGCTGTCGAGGGCCTCGAGCTCGCGGACGGGCTCCAAGGCCTCCGTCCCGCCGAGGTCGAGCGCGGGGAGCGCGACGCGGCCGTCGTCGGCGAACCGGATGGCGACACGTTCGGCCAGCTCCCGCGACCGGGTCTCTGCCAGCACGACGTTGGCCTGCACGCACTCGGCCACGCGGCCGTCGAGCCAGCTCCCGAACTCCTCCCAGCGCTTCGCCGGGTCGGAGGACACGATGTCGGCCTCCGCCTCGCGGACCAGCTCGCGCAGCCGGTGGCGCAGGTCGTGGTCGACGTCGGCGCCCAGCTCGGTCGCCCCGTCGGCGAGGACGATCTGCCACCCGGCGGTGCGGTCGCGCAGGGCGTCGGCCGTGACGCGGGCCTCGTGCAGGCGTCGCTCGGCGACGGTCCCGGCCGCGGGATCGCGCAGCGCGGTGAGCTCCGCGTTCAGGCCGAGGGCGACCTGGTCGGTCACGGCCCGGACGTCGTTCACCACGCCTGCGTGCAGCACCTGCGTCGCGTTGACGAGAACCCGCTCGCGCAGGTGGTCGGCGAGCTGGGGGACGCCGGACTCGATCGCCAGCGCATGGTCGCGGGTCCGGTGGGCGGCGGCGAGCATGCGTGACGACACCGGGAACAGCGGGATGTCGATGTCCGCCTGGGTCAGGTGGCGGCGGTTCGCGCGCTGGACGTCCGCCCAGCGCGGGTAGCGGTCGATCTTGGTGACGACGCCGACCACCGTCGGGCACAGTCGGCGCACCTGGTCGAGGTAGGTGATCTCGGGTTCGGTGAGCTCACGGCTCGCGTCGGACACGAACAGGACGGCGTCGGCCCCCGCGACCAGCGGCAGTGCCGCGGCGGCGCGGGCGGAGTCCACTCCGGACACGCCCGGACTGCCGACGAGCAGCAGTCGACCCTCGTCGTCGACCGGGCGTTCGCGGGTGCCCGGGGCGGCAGGGGCGAGGGCGTCGACCAGGGCGGACAAGCCCTGGCCGGTCTCCCCGGTGACGACGACACGCATCCGCGGATCGGTCACGCGTGTGCGGGCGCGGGCGAGGCGGTCGGCCAGGTCCGGTCGGCCGGTGCCGGCGGTGAGGACACGGAGGCGGTCGAGCAGGCCCGCCATCTCGGCCGTCTCCGGCCGTGCGGAGCGGGGATCGGCGGTGACGGACACGGGGTCTCCTCGGAAGGACGTACGGGGCGCGGGCCCCGGGGGAGTCCCGGGGCCCGCGCGGATCGGGTTCGGTCAGGTGCCGTGCGCTGAGTGCCGAGCGCCCAGCACTGTGCGCTCGGTGTGCGCTCGATGCCGTGCGTTCAGCGCTGTGTGCTCGGTGTCGACCGTTCGGCGCCGAACGTTCGGCGCCGAACGTTCGGTGCCGCGCGTTCAGTGCCGCGCGTTCAGCTGCGCGCTCGGTGTCGTGCGCTCGGTACTGCCCGGGCAGTGCGGTTGAACAGTCCCTTTCGGACAGTTCTGCCGGACGGCACCGACCGGTCGGGGGAATCGTCAGTGGTGCAGGGTCGTGGTGTCGGTCGCGTGGTCGGTGGTCGTGTGGGTGGTGGCGGCCGTCGAGTCGGCCGTCAGGCCCGTCGAGAGCCCGCCGGTGGTGGTGCTGGTGGTGTGGAGGGCGCCGCTGTCCGAGCCGGCGGCGGTCGCACTGTCCGTCGTGGTGCTGCCCGCGGTGCTGCTGCCGGTCGTGTGGCTGTCGGTGGTGGTGCCGGTCGTGGTCGACGCCGCGGCGCCGGTGCTGCTCGTGGAGTGCGTGTCGGCGGTGCCGGCGTGGCCCGCGCTCGTGGTGCTGCCGGCGGTGCTGACCGTGGTGTGGCTGTCGGTGGTGGTGCTCGTGGCGGCGCCGGATCCGCTGGTCGCGCTCCCCGTGGCAGCCGACCCGGCCGTTGACGAGTGAGTGGCGGACATGTCGGCGGTGGAGGTGGCCGGTGCCGCCGTTCCTGCCGTCGCGCCCGTGTTCGACGTCTCGCCGGTCGCGGTGGCGGCGAGGGCATGGCCGGTCGTGCTGCCGGACTGGGTCGTGCCGGACTGGGCGGTACCGGACTGCGTGGTGCCGGACTGGGGGACTCCCGCCGTGCTGTTGGCGTGCTGAGCGGTGTCGGCCGACGCGGTGTCGGACGAGCCGAGCAGCGCGGCGACGTCGTGGTTCGCCGAGGTACCGGAGCCGAGGTCGGCCGTCGGGGCCGTGGCGCCGGTGGCGGAGGCGGCCTGCGCGTCGGCACCACTCGCGGCGGTGCCGACGGTGTGGTCGGCGGCGGCACTGCTGGCGGCGGCGGAGGTCGCGAAGGTCGTTCCGGAGGCGGTACCCGCGACGGAGGTTCCGGCGCCGGCCGTGTCCGTGCTCGTGAGGTGGGCCAGCGTGCTGGTCGCGATCGAGGAGCCGTGCGTGGTCGCCACAGCCGCGCCGGACGTGCTGCCGCCGAGGTCGGCGGTCGGGGCCACGGCGCCGGAACCGCCGGACGTCACCACCGGAGTGGTCGTGACCGGCGAGGTGGTCGCCGCCGTGCCGGCGGCCGTCGCGACGCCCGTGCTGGCGGTCGTCGTCGCGCCGGCGGACTGCGAGAATCCGACGCCCGACGTCGCCGCCGTCGAGACACCGCTCGCGAGCGGGGCCGAGCCCACGGTGCCGCCGGTGCCTCCGGTCGCGGCGAAGAACGAGGTCCCGCTCGCGCCGGAGACCGACGCGCCGGTGGCACCGGAGAACGCCGCGCCGGTGGAGCCGGACAACGCCGCGCCGGTGGAGCCGGACACCGCCGCGCCGGTGGCCGCCGGCGCCGACGTGCCCCGTGTCTCCTCGTGATCGGTCCGGGTCACGCCCTGGCCCCGCTGCTCCTCGTGCTCCGAACGGAAGGTCGAGACGCCGACGCCCTGCTGCGCGGAAGCGTCGTGGCCGTCGACCGTGGTCGTCGAGTGGTACTGCCCGGCGCCGAAGTGGTCGCTCAGGACGTGACGGCCCGAGGCCTGGTCGTCGGCCGTGTGCTGCTGGCCGCTGTGGTTCTGCTGGCCGCCGCGGATGGTCGGGTCGTGGCTCTGGCTCGACTGGTCGTGGCCCTGCTGGCCGGTGCGGTTCTGCTCGCCACCGCGGTCCTGCTGGCTCCCGGTTCCGCCGTGGCTCTGCTGCCAGGTCTGCCCGGACCGGATGGACTGGCCGTGCTGGGACTCCTGGCCGTGCTGGTACTCGTGGCCGTCCTGCCGGGTGGCGTGGCCGTTCTGCTCGACGCGGCCGGGCTGAGTGCCGTACGACTGCCCGGCACCGTGGCTCTGGTACCCGCCGCCCTGCGCGTAGTGGCCCTGGGTGTCGTGGGCCTCCCGGGTCTGGTCCGGACGGCTCGACTGGTCCCGGCCATCCGCGTGCTGCTCCGTGTGGTTCCGTCCGGCCGTGTGGTCCTGCTCGGCCCCGCGGGCGTCACCGTCGGCACGGTGCTGGTCGGAGTCGCGGCCACGGCCGTCATCGGAGGCACCACGCTGGTCGCCCCCACTGAAACCTGCGGCGTGGTGCTGGTCTCCGAAGGTGCGCGTGTCCTCCTGGTGGGCAGCGTCGCGGCCGGTGGCGGAGTGCGGCGCGTCGGTGCCGTCAAACGTCCCGGTGGCGGAGTGTCGCGCTTCGGCGCGGTCGAACATCTCGCGGTCGCCGAAGTGCTGGTCCGCGATGGTGCGGCCGTCGACATGGCGATCGTCGGAGTGTCGGACGCCGGTGCGGCCGAGGGTCTCCCGCGTCCCGACATGCTGGTCGGCGCCGGATCGGCCGTCGGCATGGTGGCCATCGGAGTGTCGGGCGTCGGCGCCGTCGGAGGTCTCGAGGCCGATGAAGTGCTGGTCGACGATGGTGCGGCCGTCGACGTGGTGGCTGTCGGAGTGTCGCGTCCCGACGCGGTCGTCGTCCCGCTGACCGGCGAAGTGCTCCTCGGCGATCGACCGGCCCTCGACCTGGTGACCGCGGTCGTGCTGCTCGGAGCGGTCGTCGCGCTCGTCCTGACGAGCGTCGTGTGCAGCGGTCTCGTGCCGGCTCGCGCTACGGTCGTCGCGCTCCTGCCAGGCCGAGCCGTCGTGGCTCCGCTGGTCGGCGTCGCGATCCTCGCGGGAGTCGCGGTCCTGGCGGGAGTCGCGGTCCTGGCGGGAGTCGCGGTCCTGGCGGGAGTCGGGATTCTGGCGGGAGTCGTGGCCGTCACGGTCGTCGCCGGTACGGCCCCGAATGTCCCCCCGGCCGTCGGTGTCGTGGTCGGTACGACCGTCGTGATCACGGCCGAGGTCGGTCCGGTCCTCGCCGGAGTGCCGGTCGGACGCGTCCCACTGCCGGTCGTGCTCGGAGTCCCCGTCGCCGGCACCCCGGCCCGCCTCCGAGTCGCCGTGCCAGGAACGCCGACCCTCGTCGGTCGACGCGGTCCAGTGGCCGGCGTCGGTGTGGTCGTCGCCGGTCCAGCGGCTGCTCGCCGCGGACCACGACTCGCTCGACGACGTGTGCTCCTGGCGCAGGTGGTGCCGGCCTTCGTCGACGTCCTGCTCCCCGCGGGCGTGGGACACGTCCCGCGACACGTCGAACCTGGCGCCGTCCTCGGACCGGGCGTCATCGTCGAACGGGGCGGTCTGCTCGAACCGAGCGGTCTGCTCGAACCGGGCGGTCTGCTCGAACCGGGCGTCGTGCTCGGCTCGGGCGCCGTCGTGCTCAGTCCGGACGTCGTGCTCAGCCCGGACGTCGTGCTCGGTGCGGACGTCGCGATCGGTGCGGACGTTGCGGACGTTGCGGACGTCGGACCGCACGTCCCGCTCGTCCGTGAGCCGGGTCTCGCGGACCTGCCCATGCTGCCGCTCCGGCGACACGGCACGCTCGGTGCCGGCATGGTCGCCCGCCCCGTGTGCGGCGCCCGCGGCGGCCCCGGCGGCCCCGGCTCCGGAGCCCGACCCCCCGGGTGCGCAGTCGGCGCCGCCCTCGGACAGGTCGGTGGTCGGGTCGGTGATCAGTACGGGCGACATCGTCGTGATCTCTCCTGGGGTCCGGTGGCCCCGGATCGCCCGGGGCCGGCTGCCGCGACGACGCTAGGAACGGTTCCTGTCAATTCCCTGGGAATACGCTGGGTGCCTACCCAGCACCTCGTTCACAGCGGGCGCACAGCGCATTCCGAGCGGATTCCGGGGACACATGGCCTACGTTTCCGCCGACCCGCGACCCCCGACGATCGGAGATCCGCCCCATGCGCCGGCACCTCGGCATCGCCCTCGACGCGGACGGTCTCGCCTGTGCCCCGCCGCCCGTGGCCGTGCCCGGGGTGCTCGTGTTCGGGGCGGAGGGACCGGTCGTCGGCGAGCGTGCCCTGGCCCTGGCCGCCGCCGGGGCACCCGCCTTCCGCGACTTCACCGGGCGCGTCGGGGACCCCGTTCCAGTCCTCGCCGACGACGGCACCGCACGCTCCGGCGCCGAGCTGATCGCCCTCGCCGTATCGGCCCTGGCCGGGCCGGGGGACCGGCACGTCACGCTCGCGCATCCCGCACGGTGGGGTCGCCACGAGCTCGCCGCGTTGCGATCAGCCCTGGGACCGACGCAGCGAGCGGTGCGATCTTTCCTGCGCCACAACGACTTCTCGACCGTTCCGCGACCGGTCGCCGCCGCGACGGATGCCCTTGTCGGCGGTGCGCTGCAGCGGAGGACCCGCGTCCTGGTCGTCGACGTCGCCGACTCCGCGACCGAGGTGACCCTGCTCGCCGACGTCGACGACGGTGCCGCGCGCATCGTCGCCACCACCCGGACCGAGGAGGTGGGCGCCGCCACGTTCGATCGCGCCGTGCTGACCCTGGTGCTGCGCGAGGTGTCGGTGGACGGTGCCGATCGGGCCGCCCTGCGACGGCTGGCGGACTCCTGCCGCGACGCCCGCCGCCGGCTCGTCGGTGCGCCCGGGACCGTCGTCGACGTGGCGCTGCCCGCCTTCCGCGGGCCGGTGCGGATCACCGGCGACGACGTCGACGTCGCCGTTCTCGACGCCGTCTCCGATCTGCTCGGCACCATTCGGGAAATGGACGAGGAACCATTCGACTCCGTGCTCGTCACCGGTGACGCTGCTGCGACGCCGTTGCTCCACCGTGCGTTGTCCGACGCGTTCGGCCGTCCGGTGGTGGTGCCGCCCGAGCCGGGCGCCGCCGTCGCCCGCGCGGCTGCCGGAATCGCCGCCCGACGAGCCGAGTCGCACCGCGCGTCGTTCCCCGGAGCACCCCGCCGTCGAGCCGAGGCCGGACAGAGTGCGCGCCGGCCCGCCGTCGCCGACCAGCCGGTGGCCGCTCGGGTCGCGTGCGCGAACGACTCCTGGCCCGGCCGGACGTACCCGGCCGGGCAGAACCGCCGACCAGGGCAGCCCTGGCCGACCGCCGCCGAGCGGAACGGGCCCCGCCACGGCGGCATGCCGACCGGAGCGCACCGTCGGCCCCGCCGCCGGGTCGGGAGGCTGGTCGCGGCGGGGGCGACCGCCGTCGTCGTCGCGCTCGGGGGAGGCTACGCCGTCGCCGAGCTCGGAGCGGGCGGCGCCGGTCCTGCCGCGGCCGCCGTCACCCCGGGCCATGGACCTCGCTGAGGCCGCGCCGCACCACGGGTCCCGCCGCGGCCGTCACCACCACGGATGCCGCTGCCCGCGGACCACCGGGTCCGCGCCGCGGCCATCGTCACCACGGACCCCACGCCACGGCAGCCGCGCCTCACCACCGGTGCCACGGTGGGGGCGGGGTGATCATTGGTCATGGAGCGGAGCGGTCGCTGAGCGGCCATCCGCGTCCACGAGCGACGATCACGGGACCGACGCCCACCCCGCAGACGGGCACAGCCCTCCCGCTCACCCCAGCTCCACCAGCGCGCCGGGATCCTCCTTCGGCAGCTCGTCGACCACGGCCATGACCTGCATCGACGTCAACTCGACGCACCCACCCGGTCACGGCCGCGATCCGCGCCCCGGCCCCTCGACCGTCCCGAACTCGCGCGTCGCGACGGCCGGCAACATGTCGGTGCGTGCCCGTATCGTCACGTTCGGGGGTGGACGGATGAGTGACGTGACAGCCGATCCGCGGGTCACGGTGTGCGAGTCGCGGGCGACCGGCGGTCCGGTGAGCGAGCTGCTGGAGCCGCGCCGCGTGCAGCTGGGGGAGAGCACCGAGGTCCGCCGGCTGCTGCCGAGTCTGGGCAGGCGGATGGTCGGAGCATGGTGCTTCGTCGATCACTACGGGCCGGACGAGATCGCGGCCGAGCCGGGCATGCAGGTCGCCCCGCACCCGCACATCGGGCTGCAGACGGTGAGCTGGCTGCTCGACGGCGAGGTGCACCACCGGGACTCCGTGGGCAGCGACGTGCTGGTCCGGCCCGGCGAGCTCGGGCTGATGACGGCGGGCCGCGGCATCGCGCACTCCGAGCAGTCTCCCGACCGGCACTCCCCCCTGCTGCACGGCGCCCAGCTCTGGGTCGCGCTGCCGGGGGAGGAACGCAGGGTCGCGCCGCGCTTCGAGCACCACGTGGACCTGCCGCAGGTCACCACGCGCGGCCTGCGCGCCACCGTCCTGCTGGGTGAGCTCGGCGAGGCGCGGTCCCCGGGCCGGGTGCACAGCCCGATCGTGGGTGTCGACGTCCGGCTCTCGGCCGGCACGGCCACCGCGCTGCCGCTGGAGCCGGACTTCGAGCACGCCGTGCTCACCGTGTCCGGTGCCCCGGAGGTCGACGGCCGGGTCGTGGGCCCCGGAACGCTGCTCTACCTGGGCACGGGGCGCCGGGAGATCCCGCTGCGGGCCGGGCCGGAGAGCCGGTTCCTGCTGCTCGGGGGCGAGCCGTTCGCCGAGCAGCTGGTCATGTGGTGGAACTTCGTCGGGCGCAGCGGCGACGAGGTCGCCGAGGCACGCTCCCTGTGGCAGGCGGAGATCGCCGGAGGCGCCGACCACCGCTTCGGCGCCGTCCCCGGGTACGAGGGCCTGCCCCTCGCCGCGCCCGAGCTGCCACCCACCCCGTTGAAGCCGCGGGGCCGCGAGCGCTGAGCCGAGACGGGCGAGGTCGGCGAGGTCAGCCCGCCTCGTACCGCGCCGCGGCGATGAGCTCCTCCACCGCGCTCGTCTGCACGCGGAAGGAGCGGCCGAAACGCACCGCGGGCAGCTCGCCGCTGTGCACGAGCCGGTAGACGGTCATCTTGGACACGCGCATCCGCTCCGCCACCTCGGCCACGGTGAGGAACGGAGCGCCGATCACGTCCGGGTGGTCCCGATCCCCTGTAACCATGCCGTGCGCCCCTCCGCCCTGTCGGCGCCGACCCTCGTCCGGGCCGACGCGCTGACCTGTGATGTTCCCGTGCGGAACCCTAGACGACCCAGCGTCACCGTCCGGGTGGTTCCGGCCGTCCCGAACGAGTGGAAACGGCCGATCCAGGCACGGATCGTCACTGACTGTTGACGCAGTGTGCGCAGCGGCGCTCGTCACAGGGGGCGAGCGCGGGTCGAGCGCCTACGCTGCGACGGGTGAGCGCCAGCGTTGATGCCGCCCCGGACCCAGTCCTCCCCGAACACCTCGCGCCCGCGGGCTTCGTCGACTCCGACTCGCCCGAGGTCCGCGGCTTCGCCGCCCGGGCCGTCGGCGACGCGACGGATCCGGTCGAGGTCGCAGCGCGGCTGTTCGAGGCCGTCCGCGACGAGATCTGGTACGACCCGCACCACCTCTCCGTGGATCCCGCCGACTACCGGGCGAGCGCGGTGGCCACGGCGCCGAGCAACTGGTGCGTCCCGAAGGCGGTCCTGCTGACGGCCGCCGCCCGGGCCCGGGGGATCCCGGCCCGGCTGGGGTTCGCCGACGTCCGCAACCACCTCACGACACCGCGGCTGCGGGCGCGGATGGGCTCGGACGTCTTCGTCTTCCACGGCTACACGGACCTGCACGTCGAGGGCCGCTGGCTGAAGGCCACCCCGGCGTTCAACGCCGAGCTGTGCGCCCGCTTCGGCGTCTCGCCCATCCCGTTCGACGGCCGCACGGACGCGCTCATGCACGAGTTCTCCGGCGACGGCAGCCGCTACATGGAGTACGTGCACCACCGCGGCGTCTTCACCGACCTGCCGCTCGACCTCATCCTCACCACGTTCGACGAGTTCTACGGGCCGGGACGGATGACCGACGGCACACAAGGTGCGGAACCCGACACCTTCGTCCGATGAGAAATGAACGATCGTTCGACTAGTATCCGGCGCGTGGTAGCTCCGACCGTCACCGACGACGACCCGAGCCTCTCCGGCGGCGACTGGACCGAGTCCGGCGTGTTCCGCGTGGCGGAGGGCGTCTACCGGATCCCCCTCCCGCTCCCGAACGACGGCCTGCGCGCGGTCAACGTCTACGCCGTCGCCGACGAGCGCGGGGGCGACCCCGGGTGGACGCTCGTCGACGCCGGGTGGGCGCTCGAGGAGTCCCGCGAGCTCCTCGGCCAGGCCCTGCGGGCCCTGGGCTCGGACCTGCGCGAGGTGCGCCGGTTCCTGGTCACGCACTCGCACCGCGACCACTACACCCAGGCCGTCACAATCCGGCGCGACTTCGGCGCCGAGGTCCTGATCGGGGCGGGTGAACGGGTCAACCTGGAGCGGGTCGTCGATCCCGACCACGCGGAGTCGCAGAACTCGGTGCCGCGACTGCGCCGGGCCGGGGCGGCGGAGCTCGCGGCCGCGATCGAACGGGCCGGACGCGACCACGTCCGCGCCATGGACGGCTGGCTCCTGCCGGACGGCTACCTCGAGGACCGCGCGAAGGTCGTCGTCGGGGAGTCGCGGACCCTGGAGGTGATCGAGACGCCCGGGCACACCCGCGGGCACGTCGTGTTCGCCGACGAGGCGAACGACCTCCTGTTCGCCGGCGACCACGTCCTGCCGCGGATCACCCCGTCGATCGGCCTGGAGCCGGTGCCGACGGCCAGCCCGCTGTCGGCCTTCCTGGCGTCCCTGCAGCTGGTCCGGGAGCGTCCGGACGCGGCGCTGCTGCCGGCGCACGGGCCGGTCGGGCGGCGCGTGCACGAGCGCGTCGACGAGTTGCTGGCGCACCACGGCACCCGCCTCGACGCGTCGCTCGCGGCCGTGCGCGAGGGGCGGCACACGCCGTATCTCGTCGCGCAGGCACTGCCGTGGACGCGGCGCAACCACGCGCTCGCCGACCTCGACCGGTGGAACGCGATGCTCGCGATCCTGGAGACCCAGCACCATCTCGAGGTGCTCGTGGAACGGGGCGCGCTCACGCGGACGGAGCAGGAGGGCGTGCTGCACTACGCGCTCCCCTGAACCGGGACGGAGCAGGACACGCCGGGCCGTTGGGCCATCCGGCGTAACACACCCCGTACGCTCCGTGCATGCTCTCGATCCGCAGCGTGCTCGGCGGCCTGGTGGCGACCTCGCTCGCCGCGGGTCTCGTCGTCGGTGCGGAGGCGGGGAGCGACACGGCCGCGCCGACCACCGAGCCCGTTCCCGTCTGCGCCGAGGTGGGGCCCTACACGCCCCCGCCGCCGAACAGTGTCGGCACCCCCGCCGGCGTGCGGCTCTGTCCCGTCCGCGCCGCCCTCGAGGTCCGGACGCCCGGCACCGTGCTCGACGGGCTCGACGTCACCGGCGGAGTGGTCGTCGCCGCCCCGGGCGTGGTCGTCCGGCGCAGCCGCGTCACCGGGGACGGCACCACCGCGGCCGGGATCCGGACGCTCGACGGCGGCTCGGTCCGGATCGAGGACACCACGCTGACCGGCGCGTTCACCGACGCCGCCGTCGACGGGCCGGACTGGGTCGTCGAACGCGTCGAGATGACCGCGGTCCGCGCCGACGGCGCCCGGCTCGGCCCGGGCGCCACACTGCGGAACAGCTGGCTGCACGACTTCGCCCCGCGGTCCGACCGTCCGGTCGACGCCATCGCCCTGGCCGCCCCGGAGGGCGACGTCCTGGTCGAGGCCAACCGGATCCGGCTCGGCACGGGGCCCGGTCTCGGCAGCGCCGTGCTGGTGGACCCGGCCGGGACGGCACGTCACGAGAGCGCCGGTGACCACGAGCGGAGGGTCGAACGGCCGGGTCCGGTGGTCATCCGCGACAACGAGCTGGGCGGCGGCCGGTACACGCTGCTGCGCGACGCGGCTGCCGCGCCGCTCGCCGATCTGCGGATCACCGGCAACCGCTTCCACCGCGACGCCGGGGCTGCGCCGCTGCGGGTCCGCGGTGCCGCGGAGCTGCGGGACAACGTCTTCGTCGACGGGGGAGAGGTGCGGCGATGATCGTGGGGACCCCGGGGTCGCCCTTAGTCGATCGACACTCCCGGGTGTGTGCGACACGCCGCAGCCACCGATCGGTGCTGGCAGACGCGAGCGGGATCGGGCAGAGTGATCACGCACTGTTCCATCCCGTCCGGGCCGAAGGACCCGGAACGCCGGCCGACGCCGACGACCGTGGACGTAGGGGAAGACGATCCACGTCTGTCAGAAGCGGAGGTCTGCAGTGAGCACACGCGGCGTGGTCCACGTCCACTCGTCGCCGACTGCGGTCTGCCCGCACGTCGAGTGGGCGGTCTCGGGCGTCCTCGGTACACGGGTGACGCTCCAGTGGAGCGCGCAGCCGGCCGTGCCGGGTCAGCTGCGCGCGGAGTTCAGCTGGACGGGTCCCGTGGGCAGCGGCGGGGCGCTCGCCGGCGCTCTGCGGGCGTGGCCGATGCTGCGCTTCGAGGTCACCGAGGAGCCCAGCAGCGGCGTCGACGGTCAGCGGTTCTGCCACGTCCCGGGGCTGGGGTTGTGGACGGGCCGGATGAGCGCCAACGGCGACGTGCTCCTGGGCGAGGACCAGCTCCGCACGATCATCGCCGACGGACCGGCGTCGAAGCTCGCCGCCCGCATCTCCGACGCCCTGGGCGAGGCCTGGGACGCCGAGCTGGAGGCCTGCCGCTTCGCCGGCGACGGCGCGCCGGTCACCTGGTTGCACCAGGTCGGCTGACCGTTCCGGCGGCCGTGTCTGCTCCGTCCGGAGCAGCGCCCTGCGGCAGACTGTTCCCGTGCGGAATGCGGTGGCGGTCGCGACGGCGGGGGCGCTCGCGCTGGTGGTGGTCGCGGCGGCGGTCGCGGCCTGGCTGATCGGCGGGCGGGCGTTCGAGGCGGGGGCACCCATGGACGCGCCCGTCCCGGTCCCGGGCACGGGGGCCGGTTCCGCGACCGTCGAGCTGAGCCTCGACGCCCTGGGCCATCCCCAGCACCTCGCCGTGCGCGAACGGCTGCAGGCCTACTTCGACGCGATCAACGCCCATGACCACGCGGCGTGGGCGGCCACCGTCACCCCCGAGCGGGTCGCCGCACAACCTGCGGAGACGTGGCTGGCCGGGGTACGCAGCACGCAGGACGGCACCATCCGCGTGGACCGGATCGAGGACGCGCCGGACGGGGTGCGGGCGCTGGTGCGCTTCACGAGCACCCAGGACGTCGCCGACGCGCCCGCGGACCTGAAGGTGGGGCGGATCTGCTGGCGCAGCGCGCTCCCGATGACCGGCCCGGGTCTCGCGATCGGCGCCGGGGTGCCGGGCGGCACGCTCTCCCAACCCTGCTAGCGGCAGCAGGCGGACCGGTTCTGTCGGTGCCCGATGTCAAGGTGTGCCCATGAGCCGCCACATCCAGGTGACCTTCGACGCCCACGACCCGCGAGCGCTGTCGTCGTTCTGGCGGGACGTGCTGGGCTACGTCCATCCCGGTCCGCCCGGGGTCGACCTGCCCGAGGGCGCCGACCCGCTGGCGGCGTGGGACGAGTTCCTCGCGCGGCTCGGCGTGCCCGAGGACCAGCGCAACACGAGATCGGCGATCGAGGACCCGGCCGGCCAGGGCCCGCGGGTGTTCTTCCAGCAGGTGCAGGAGGAGAAGGTGGCCAAGAACCGCGTCCACCTCGACGTCCGGGCCGCTCCCGGCCTGCAGGGCGAGGAGCGGATGGCGGCGCTGGAGGCCGAGTGCGACCGGCTGGTCGCACTCGGCGCAACCCGGCTGCGCCGCTCGGAGCCCGAGCCCCCGATGAGCGCGGGCTTCCTCGTCCTGGCCGATCCCGAGGGCAACGAGTTCTGCCTCGACTAGGCAGCAGTCCTCGAAAGGTCCGATCGCCTACTTCGTGAACAGGAGGCTGGCGTTGTGCCCGCCGAACCCGAAGGAGTTGTTGACCGCCGCGGTGAGCTCCATCTTCCGCGGCTCGCCCGCCACGACGTCGAGGTCCACCTTGGGGTCCTTGTCCTCCAGGTTCAGCGTGGCCGGGATGATCCCGTCCCGCACCGAGAGCAGGGCGATCAGACCCTCCACCGCTCCCGCACCGCCGACCAGGTGCCCCATGGACGCCTTTGGCGCGGTGAGCACCGGATGGTCGCCGAGCGCCTTCTTGATCGCATTCGCCTCGCCCACGTCGCCGACCACCGTGGACGTCGCGTGACAGTTCACGTGCCCGACGTCCGAGGGCTCCAGGCCCGCGGTCCGGACCGCGTTGAGCATGGCCCGGCCCTGCCCGCCACCCTCGGGATCCGGCCCCGTGATGTGGTAGGCGTCCGAGGTCAGCCCGATGCCGGCCAGGGTGCCGTGGACCGTGGCGCCCCGGGCCTCCGCGAACTCGCGCCGCTCGAGGACCAGTACGCCCGCGCCCTCGCCGAGCACGAACCCGTCCCGCCCGGTGTCGAAGGGCCGGGACGCCTGCTGCGGCGCGTCGTTGCGCTGGGAGAGGGTGCGGGCCTGGACGAACCCGGCGACGGTGATCGGCGCGATGCAGGCCTCCGCGCCGCCCGCCACCACCACGTCGACCTCGCCCGCCTTGAGCAGCCGCCACGCCCACGCCATCGCCTCGGCACCGGTCGCACAGGCGGACGCGGGCGAGTGGACGCCGCCCTTCGCGCCGATCTCCAGCGAGATCAGCGCCGCGGGTCCGTTGGGCATCAGCATCGGCACGACCAGCGGCGAGACCTTGCGCAGGCCGTCGGACTCCAACAGGTCGTCCTGGTCCAGCAGGGTGGTCACGCCACCGATACCGGTGCCGACGATCACCGCCAGCCGGGTCGGGTCGACCTTCGGGTCCTCGCCCTTCTCGACGGCCAGGCCCGCGTGCGCCCACGCCTCCCGCGCCGCCACCACCGCGACCTGCTCGGCGCGGTCCATCCGGCGGGCCTGCACACGGGGCAGGACCTCGGTGGGTTCCACGGCGAGCTGCGCAGAGATCTTCACGGGCAGGTCGTGCTTCTCCACCCACTCACCGGTGGTGTGCCCCACGCCGGACTTGCCGGCGAGCAGGGCGTCCCAGGTGGAGGCGGCGTCCCCGCCGAGCGGGGTCGTCGCGCCGTAGCCGGTGACGACGACGTCGGTCATGGAAGGCCTTTCTGGCGAGCGGGCGGGCGGCGGAGGTCCGCGGTGTTACTGGTTCTTCTCGATGTACGAGACGGCGTCGCCGACGGTCTTGAGCTCGGCGAGCTGGTCGTCCGGGATCTTCACGCCGAACTTGTCCTCCGCCTGGACGGCGATCTCGACCATGGACAGCGAGTCGATGTCGAGGTCGTCGACGAAGGACTTCTCGGCGGTCACCTCGGCGGTGTCGATGCCGGCGACCTCCTCGACGATCTCGGCGAGGCCGGACAGGATCTCGGCGGTGTCAGCCACGGGCGTGCTCCTCATCTGTGGGGGTGGAACTCGGGTGGATCTCGGTCAGGGGACGCGGACGACCTGGCCGGCGTACGACAACCCCGCGCCGAAGCCTACGAGGAGGGCTATCTCGCCGGAACGGATCCTCCCCGCGGCGCGCATGTGGTCGAGCGCCATCGGGATCGACGCGGACGAGGTGTTGCCGGAGTAGACGATGTCGTCGGCCACGCGCATGTCCTCGCGCGCGCCCTCCTTGCGGAGCTTCTTGGCCACGGCCTCGACGATCCTCAGGTTCGCCTGGTGGGGTACCAGCACGTCGATGTCGGCCGGGGTGAGCCCGGCCTTGGCGATCGCGTCGAGCGCGACCGGGGCGATCCGGGTGGTGGCCCACCGGAAGACCGTCTGGCCCTCCTGGTGCAGCTTGTTCGTGCTCTCCTCGAGGATCCGGATCACGTTCGCCATGTCGCCGGCCGAGCCCCACGACACCGGGCCGACGCCGATCTCGTCCTCGCTGCGTGCGCCGGTGACCACGGCCGCACCGGCCGCGTCGGCGAAGATGATGCAGGTCGAGCGGTCGTCCCAGTCGACCCAGTCGGAGAGCTTCTCCGCGCCGATGACCAGGACGTTGCGCGCCGAGCCGGCCCGGACCAGGTCGGCGGCGGCGCCCAGGCCGTAGCAGAACCCGGCGCAGGCGGCGTTGAGGTCGAAGGCGGCGGGCGCGCCGATCCCGATCCGTTCCGCGGTCTGCGCCGCGGCGTTGGGGATCGGCGCGGTCATCGTGCAGGTGGCCACGATGACCGTGTCGACGTCGGCGGTGGTCAGCCCGGAGTCCTTCAGCGCCCGCGAGCCGGCCTCCACGGCCATGTCGACCAGCGACTCGTCCTGGGCGACGCGGCGCTCCACGATGCCCACGCGGTCGCGGATCCACTGGTCGTCGGTCTCCACGCGCTGGGCGAGGTCGTCGTTGGTCACGACGTGCCCGGGCTGGGAGCTGCCGAGCCCGATGATGCGCGCACCCGGGACGGACGGCGCGAGCCGGAACGTCGTCATGCGTGCTCCTCGATGAGCGCGACGGCCTTGTCCAGGTCGTCAGGAGTCTTCAGCGCCAAGGTCTTGACGCCCTTGAGGTCGCGGCGGACCAACCCCACCAGGGTGCCCGCCGGCGGCAGTTCCAACACCGCCGTCACGCCCAGTTCGCCGAGCGTCGCCATGCAGGAGTCCCAGCGAACCGGCCGGGTCACCTGCGCGACGAGCAGGTCGAGCGCGGCGGCGCCGCCCTTGACGACCGAGCCGTCGGCGTTGGTCAGCAGCGGGCGCGTCGGGTCGCCGGGGCTGAGCTCGGCCGCGGCCGCGCGCACGGCGTCCTCGGCCGGGGCCATGAAGCGGGTGTGGAAGGCGCCGGCGACGGGCAGCACCGCGGCGCGGCGGGCGCCCTCCGGCGGCTCCTTCCCCAGCTCCGCGATCGCGGACTGCGGGCCGGCGGCCACGATCTGCCCGGCGCCGTTGCGGTTGGCCGGGTCGAGGCCGAGGGCCTCGAGGCGGGCCAGCACCACGGTCTCCTCACCGCCGAGGACGGCGGCCATGCCCGTCGGCTCGAGCGCGCAGGCGTCGGCCATCGCGCGGCCGCGGATCGCGGCAAGCCGCACGGCCTCGTCCGGGGTGAGCACGCCGGCGATCGCGGCGGCCGCGAGCTCGCCGACCGAGTGGCCCGCAGTGGGCGCGCTGTCGGGAAGGGCGGCGGGGATCGCGTCGGCGAGCCGGGCCGCGGCGAGCAGCGCGTTCACGACGACCAGCGGCTGGGTCACCGCGGTGTCCTTGATCTCGTCGGCGTCGGCGGTGGTGCCGAGGCGGGCGAGGTCGAGTCCCGTGGCCTCGGACCAGGCCGCCACCGTCTCCGCGGCGGCGGGGTCCTCCAGCCAGGGCGCGAGCATGCCGGGGGACTGCGACCCCTGACCGGGCGCGAGCAAGGCGATCACAGCGCTACAGCCAACACTGCGGCGCCGGGGAACGGAACACCGGCACCCACCACGTTGACCGCCGCGATTTGTGGGTTTCCTCCAACGGGCGGCACGCTACCCGCCGGTCACCTTCGCGTCCGTCCATCATGGGGTGGAGGGTTCTGCCAGGTCAGGGCATGATCGGGGGCGCCGGTACGTCCGCGAGGCGGCCCGCCAGCAGGGCGGTGCGCAGCACCAACGCGTCCCGCGGATCCGTGGGTGCGCGTCCGGTGAGTTCACTCACGCGCCGGAGCCGGTAGCGGACCGTGTTGGGGTGCACGAACAGCGTGCGGGCGCACGCCTCGAGGGCGCCGCCGCCCTCCAGGTACGCCGCGAGCGTGCGCAGGAGCTCCCCGCCGGCCGCCTCCAGCGGCGTCACCACGGACTCGACGAGCAGTCGCAGCGCCGACGGGTCCCCGGACACCGCGCGCTCGGGGAGGAGGTCGTCGGCGTCGACGGGCCGGGGTGCCCCGGGCCAGCCGGGAGCGGCGCGCAGCCCGGCGAGGGCGTCGCGCGCCGAGACGTGCGCGGCCTCGAGGTTCGGCGCCCGCGGTCCGACGACGACCGGGCCGGGCCCGAAGTCCGCCACGAGCGAGGCGATCGGGTGGGCGCCGTCGCGCGGCCGGTCGTCGGGGGCGATGCGGCCGCGCGGCTCGGTCAGGAGCAGCACCAGCCGGCTGCCCTGCACCCCGACCAGCACGGACCGGCCCAGGCGGGTGGCGTGCCGGCGGATCCCGGAGAGGCTCTCGGCCGGGTCGTCGCCGTCGGCCGGGGGCGGGCTGCCCACCAGCACCCGGACCGCCGCGGCAGGGTCCCAGCCGAGTGCGGCCGCGCGGGAGACCAGGGCGTCGTCGGCGTCGCCGCGGACCACGCCGTCGACGACGAGCGCCTCCTGCCGCGCGTCCCACGCCCCACGGGTCTCCGCGGCGTTGGCGTAGACGGTGGCGGCGGCGAAGGCGATCTCGCGGCCGAACCGGAGCACGGCCTCGACGAGGATCCGGTACTCGGTCCCGTCGGCGGCCAGCGGCGGCAGCCGCTCCTCGAACACGTCGGTGGCGATCCGGACGAGATCGACGGTCTGGCGCAGCGACAGCCGCCGCGCGAGGTCGCGCGGGGCGATCCGGAAGGCCTCGGCGGTGAGCCGGATCGTCTCGTCCGGCTCGCCGAGCCAGGCGACGAAGTTGCTGACCCCGGTCTGCGTGACGAGCAGGACCCCCGCCCGCTGGTCGGCGGGCAGCCGCGCGAACCACGGCTGACCCTCCTCCATCGCGGACAGGCAGGCCGCGGCGAGGTCGCCGGTGGCGAGCTCGAGGCGGCGCAGGGTGGCCGCGGAGACCGCCCGCACGTCGGACAGGGTCATATGGGGAAGCATGGCACGCCGGGACGGGTCGGACGCGCCGGAAGGAGGACCCCGTGAGCGGCGGCGTGACCGGTGGGGACGGGCGGGTGGAACTGCGTCGCGGCGCGGACCGGGCGCGGACGGTGCACGCGGGCTGCGAGGCCCGGCACGGCTTCTCCTTCGGCGCCCACTACGACCCCGCGAACACCTTCTTCGGGGCCCTGCTGGCGCACAACGACGAGCGGGTCGCGCCGGGCGCGGGCTACGACACCCACGCCCACGACGAGGTCGACCTGGTGACGTGGGTGGTGTCCGGCGAGCTCGCGCACGCGGACTCGCTCGGGAACGAGGCGCGGGTACGGCCGGGCACGGTGCAGGTGCTCTCCGCGGGCACGGGTGTGGAGCACGCCGAGCGGTGCGGCGGCGCGGGCCCGGTGCGGTTCGTGCAGGCTTGGCTGGTCCCGGACCGGCCACTGCACGCGCCCGCGCTCGCCCGCCGGGACGTCGGGGAGGAGCTGGCCGCGGGGCGGCCGTTCCTCCTGGCGTCGGGCCGCGCAGGGGGCGGACCGCTCCCGCTGCGCCGCGCCGACGCCGAGCTGCACGCCGCCCGGCTCCCCGCCGGAGCGATGTGGACGGTGCCCGAGGCTCCCTACCTGCACGTCTTCCTGGCGGCGGGCAGCGCGCACACCCCCGCCGGAGAGCTGGGCGAGGGCGACGAGCTGCGGATGACCGCGCCGAGGGTCGGCTCCGCAGGCCTCGCCGTGGGCAGCGCGACACTCACCGCGGGCCCGGGGGGCGCCGAGGTGCTGGTCTGGTCGATGGGGAGCGACCTGCGACCGGGGTGAACCCAGGACCGACCGGCTCCGGACGTCGATGACCGGGGTGACCGCGTGGGGTCACCCCGGCCTCGACGACGTACGGATCGTTCGCTGACACGTGCCGTGCGGGGCTCGCGCCGAGACGGGCGAGGAAAGCGGAACGGTGTGCGCCGGTTGGTGGGTGGCGTCCCGACCGGGCGGCCGGAACGAATGGATCAGCCGATCGGCGTCACCTGCGTGGCCTGCGGCCCCTTCTGGCCCTGCTCGATGTCGAAGGACACACGCTGCCCCTCGTCGAGGCTCTTGTAGCCGTTGACCTGGATCGCGGAGTAGTGCACGAACACGTCCGCGCCACCACCGTCGGGAGCGAGGAAGCCGTAGCCCTTCTCGCTGTTGAACCACTTGACGGTGCCCTCTGCCATTCTTGCTCTCCTCGTACGTGCTCGAGGCTCTCGCCCCGGGAAACGCCGCCCGGCCGCTACTGTCCGCGCCCTGGTCGGGACACCGATCCACCATCGGAGGGTCGGCGTCGGGCGGAGCCTAGCGTGATTCGCGTCGCTTGCCGAGGGGTCGTGAGCTGTGTATTCGTCCCGGAACGGGACCGAAACACCAGAATGGCGACCTGGCCGTCCGGAGGGGGCCTTCCGGGCGAGCGCCCGCGGCCCCCTCCTCCGATCAGGCGACGCCGGAGTCGGACGTCTGCGGGCCGGCGGCCTGCGGGTCGTCGATCCGGTACTTGGCGGCGGCCTCCGCGGGCGCGCCCTTCTCGACCTCGCCCCGCGCGGCGAGCGACTGCAGCGCCCCGACCACGATGGACTCGGCGTCGACCGCGAAGTGGCGGCGCGCGGCGGGACGGGTGTCGGAGAGGCCGAACCCGTCCGTGCCGAGGGCGACGAACGGCGCCGGCACCCACTGGCGGATCTGGTCCGGGACCGCCCGCATCCAGTCCGAGGAGGCGATCACCGGCGTGTCCGTGCCGCCCAGGGCCCGGGTCACGTACGGGACCCGCGGCTCGGCGTCGGGGTGGAGGAGGTTGTGGCGCTCGGCCTCGACGCCGTCGCGGCGCAGCTCGCCCCACGAGGTCACCGACCACACCTCGGCGCCCACGCCCCACTGCTCGGCCAGGAGCTCGCGCGCCCGGATCGCCCACGGCAGCCCGACGCCGGAGGAGAGCAGGCGGACCTGCGGCCCGTCCTCCTTGTTCGTGCCCAGGTAGCGGTAGATGCCCTTGAGCACGCCGTCGATGTCGAGGCCCTCCGGCTCGGCCGGCTGCGGGTACGGCTCGTTGTAGACCGTCAGGTAGTAGATGACGTTCTCCGGGTCGTCGCCGACCATGCGGCGCAGCCCGTCCCTGACGATGTGGGCGATCTCGAAGCTGAACGCCGGGTCGTACGACACGATCGCCGGGTTCGACGAGGCCAGCAGCAGCGAGTGCCCGTCGTTGTGCTGCAGGCCCTCGCCGGTCAGCGTGGTGCGGCCCGCGGTGGCGCCGACGAGGAAGCCGCGCGCCATCTGGTCCGACGCCGCCCAGATCCCGTCGCCGGTCCGCTGGAACCCGAACATCGAGTAGAAGACGTAGACCGGGATCATCGGCTCGTCGTGGGTGGCGTACGAGGTGCCCGCCGCGGTGAACGAGCCGACCGAGCCGGCCTCGTTGATGCCCTCGTGCATCAGCTGGCCCTGCTCGGACTCCTTGTAGGCCAGCATCAGCGACGCGTCGACGGACGTGTAGTGCTGCCCGTGCGGGTTGTAGATCTTCTGCGTCGGGAACATGGAGTCCATGCCGAACGTGCGGGCCTCGTCCGGGATGATCGGCACGAACCGGCCGCCGATCTCCTTGTCCTTCACGAGCTCGCGCAGCAGCCGGACGAACGCCATCGTGGTGGCGACCTCCTGCTTGCCGGAGCCCTTCCGGACCGCCTCGTAGACCTTGTCGCCCGGCAGCACCAGCGCCTTCGAGGTGGTGCGCCGCGAAGGCACCGCCCCGCCCAGCAGGCGGCGCCGCTCCTTCATGTACTGGATCTCGGGCGAGTCGTCGCCGGGGTGGTAGTACGGCGGCAGGTACGGGTCCTGCTCGAGCTGGGCGTCGGAGATCGGGATCCGCTGCTCGTCCCGGAACTGCTTGAGGTCGTCCAGGGAGAGCTTCTTCATCTGGTGGGTCGCGTTGCGGCCGGCGAAGTGCGAGCCGAGGCCGTAGCCCTTGATCGTCTTCGCCAGGATCACGGTCGGCTGGCCGTGGTGCTCGGTCGCGGCCTTGTACGCCGCGTGGACCTTGCGGTAGTCGTGCCCGCCGCGCTTGAGGCCCCAGATCTGGTCGTCGGTGAGCGGCTCGACCATGGCCTTCGTGCGCGGGTCCCGGCCGAAGAAGTGGTCGCGGACGTACGCACCGTCGTTGGCCTTGTACGTCTGGTAGTCGCCGTCGGGCGTGACGTTCATCAGGTTGATCAGGGCGCCGTCGCGGTCCTGGTGGAGCAGGGCGTCCCACTCGCGGCCCCAGATGACCTTGATGACGTTCCAGCCGGCGCCGCGGAAGAAGGACTCCAGCTCCTGGATGATCTTCCCGTTGCCGCGCACCGGGCCGTCGAGCCGCTGCAGGTTGCAGTTGATGACGAAGGTCAGGTTGTCGAGCTGGTCGGTCGCGGCCACCTGGAGCATGCCGCGCGACTCGGGCTCGTCCATCTCGCCGTCGCCGAGGAAGGCCCAGACGTGCTGCTGGCTGGTGTCCTTGATGCCGCGGTCGTTCAGGTAGCGGTTGAACCGCGCCTGCATGATCGCGTTCATCGGGCCGATGCCCATGGAGACCGTGGGGAACTCCCAGAAGTCCGGCATCAGCCGCGGGTGCGGGTAGCTCGGCAGGCCCTGCCCCGGGCCGCCGTGGCTGACCTCCTGGCGGAAGCCGTCGAGCCGGTCCTCGGTCAGCCGGCCCTCGAGGTACGCGCGGGCGTAGATGCCGGGGGAGGCGTGGCCCTGGATGTAGACCTGGTCACCGCCGCCGGGGTGGTCCTTGCCGCGGAAGAAGTGGTTGAAGCCGACCTCGTACAGGGTCGCCGACGACGCGTAGGACGAGATGTGCCCGCCGACCCCGATCCCCGGCCGCTGCGCGCGGTGCACCGTCATCGCCGCGTTCCACCGGATCCAGCGGCGGTACGCGCGCTCGGCGTCCTCGTCGCCCGGGAACCACGGCTCACGGTCGGTCGGGATGGTGTTGACGTAGTCCGTACTGGTCAGCGCCGGGACGCCGACGTGGCGTTCGCGGGCGCGCTGGAGCAGCCTGAGCATCAGGTAGCGGGCGCGCTGCTGGCCCGCGTTGTCCAACGCGGCGTCGAACGAGTCCAGCCACTCGGCGGTCTCCTCGGGATCGATGTCCGGGAGGTGGGCCGCGAGGCCGTCACGGATGACGTGGACGTGCCGCGGGCCGTCGGTGCCGTCGCGGGCCGGGTTGTCGCCGCCGGTGGTGCTCTGGCCGGTCAAGGGGTCTCCCTGGGTGGCTCGTACAGGTGTTCGTGCAGTGTGTCGCGTTCCCGGGGGTCGTGCCGGACGGCGGCCCCGGGCGGTACCCCCTATCGTGCCCCTCGCCGCATGATCACGGAACGGCGGTTGCGCGGGGCCGCATGGTCGTGTTCGGATTCCGCATCCGAACCGACTCTCGGTGGCGCGCCTGCGTGCCGCCGTACTCGAGGAAAGAGGTGTACGCGTGGTCGCCGCGGAAGATGCCGGACGATCGTCCGACATCGCGGGCAAGCTCGGCATCGAGCCGGGCATGGTCGTCCAGGAACTGGGTTATGACTCCGACGTCGACGAAGCGGTCCGCGAGGCCGTCGAGGACGTCATCGGCGAGGAGCTCCTCGACGAGGACGCCCAGGAGGTCATCGACGTCGTGCTCCTGTGGTTCCGGGAGGGCGACGGCGATCTCGTCGACACCCTCGTCGACGCCCGGGGAATGATCGCCGAGAACGGTATGATCTGGGTGCTCACCCCGAAGACGGGGCGGAGCGGCCATCTCGAGCCCAGCGAGATCGCGGAGGCCGCGCCCACCGCGGGCCTGGCGCAGACGTCGAACGCCAGCGTGGGCGAGGACTGGGCGGGTGCCCGGCTCGTCTCCCCGAAGGCGGGCAAGAAGCGCATCTAGGTGGCTGGTGTCTTTCGCGTGGCGGTCGCCCGGTCTGGCGGTCGGTTGCGGGACAGTGGCCGGGTGACGTTGGGCCGCGCTGATCGTCAGGGTGATCTGTTCGACGAGGTGGTCGGGTTCTGCGAGCAGACGCTGCCGGAGAACTCGATCTACGGGTTCCTGGCCCGGGAGCGGGAGCGGTTGTTCCCGGATGAGTTGTTCGCGGACTTGTTCACCGATCGGGGCCGGCGGTCGGTGCCGCCGTCGGTGGTGGCCACGGTGATGACGTTGCAGCGTCTGGAGGGGCTCTCGGACCGGGAGGCGGTCGACCGGTACGCCTTCGACGTGCGCTGGCGCTACGCAGCCGGGGTCGGCGGCTACGGCGCCAGGTGGGGCCGCTTCGCACACACGGTGCTGGTGGATATGCGCGCGCGGCTGCGCCGTTCGCAGCGGCCGGACCGGATCTTCGAGGTGGGCCTGCAGGCGGCGCACGAGGCGGGGCTGGTGGGCCGGCGCCGGGTGCTGGACTCGACACCGCTGTATGACGCGGTGGCCACGATGGACACGGTCACGTTGATCCGTTCGGCGCTGCGTGGGCTGCTCGCCGCTGCCGGCGGCGACCTGGCTGCTCGGTTGCGGGCGGTGTTGACCAGCGGGGACGACTACACCGGTGCGGGTGAGCCGCAGATCGACTGGGACGACCCGATCGCCCGCGAAGAGTTGATCGACTCCCGGGCCCGGGACGGGTTCGCGGTGCTGGCGGTGCTGGATGGCCAGGAACTGGCTGATCCGGTGGAGCAGGCGGCGACACTGCTGGCCACGGTCCTGGGCCAGGACCTCGAGCACGGCACCGGCGGCACCGGCGGCACCGGCGGCACCGGCGGCACCGGCGGC
>NZ_JAJTTE010000031.1 GCF_021343995.1 Pseudonocardia terrae
GAGGACCGGTGGGCCGCGTCGGCGCGGGTGGTGGGGCCGGGGGCGCGGCCGCCGCGGCCGCCGCGGTCGCCGCGGGCGGCGCGGCGGGGGGTGCGGCCATCGCCGCCGGAACCGCGGCACCGGCCGGTGCCGGAGCGGGCGGCGCGGTGGTCGGCGGACCGAAGGTCGGCAGCCCGGATCCGGAGGGCAGCGAGAACGGCGCGGCGGCGGCCTCCGGCGCGGACCCGGCGGCCCCGACCGCCGCCCCGCCGCGGGCGGCGAGACCCGCCGCACCACCGAGGGCACCCGCGAGACCCGCCGCACCCCCGGCAGCGGCACCCCTCGCACCCGCGTCGACGGCCGGGAAGGCCGTGGTCGGGGCGGCGGACCCGTCGCCGCCCGCGACCCCGTCCGGCCCGCCCGCCAGTGCGGCGGCACCGAGCGCGACCGCGTACTTGGGGTGCGCGTCGACGACCGTGGGCCGGCCGAGCTCCTCGGAGACCATCCGCGCGACCAGCGGGATCCGGGAGGACCCGCCGACCAGCAGCACGGCGCTGAGCTCGTCCGGGGTGACCTCGGCCGAGCGCAGCGTGCGGTTGAGCGCCCCGATCGTCGACTCGATCGGCGCGCGGATCATGTCCTCGAACTCGGAGCGGGTCAGCCGCACGTCGAAGTGCCGGTGGGGCAGGAACACCGGGATGGTGGTCTCGGTGTCGATCGACAGCGCCTCCTTGGCCAGCACGCAGTCCTGGCGCAGCCGCGCCAGCGCGACCGTGGTCTGCGGATCGCTCATGTCCAGCTCGGACAGCGCCCCGCCGGCGGCGTAGTTGACGTGGGCGAGGATCGCCTCGTCGAAGTCGACCCCGCCCAGGCGTTCGATGCCCTCCGGCGAACCGAGGATCTCGATGCCCTCCGGGCGCTTGCGCAGCACGGTGGCGTCGAAGGTGCCGCCGCCGAGGTCGTAGACCGCGACGATCTCGCCGTTCTCCAGCCGCCGCGACGCCGCGTAGTGCGCGGCCGCCGCCTCGGGCTCGGTGACCATCCGCGGCATGGCCACCCCGGCCAGCTGCGGGACCTCGTCGAACAGCTCCCGGCGGAACGGGCCCCAGTTGGCCGGATGGGTCAGCACCATCGAGTCCGGGGCGGCGCCCTGGGTGGCCGAGACCCGGGCGACGACGTCGGAGAGCAGGCTGGCCAGCAGCGCGGTGACCGCGTGCGGGGCCCCGCCGAGCATCACCGGGGTGGGGTCGCCGAGGCGGCGTTTGAACTCGCGCCCGACCCGGTCGGGATTGCTCACCGCCCGCCGGCCGGCGGCGTCGCCCGTGACGACGGTGCCGTCCTCCCGCAGGTAGACGACGGCCGGTGTCACCACACTGCGGTCGCCGAGGGTGAACATCTCCACCCGGGAGGCGTTCGCCACGGCCGCCGCCACGAACGTCGTCCCCAGGTCCACACCCAGGCTGTAGGACACTCCGGCCCCTCTCGGAGGCGCGGGACCGTCGGACCCGCGCATATGAGCACTGCCGACCGTACGAGCACATCGTGCTCTGGAGTGATACTCGTCCCAGGTCACGCTGTCATTACCGTTTCGGTGAGCGGGGGCTGTCCCTACCCGCCGAGGGGGCCGACCCCCTTCCCGAGCCCGGCACGCGGCGGGACGATGCCCCGATGAGGCTGGAGCCCGCGCCACCCGGGGACGTGCCGGCCGCCCCCACGGCCGTCCCGAGCGCGTCCGCCGTCGCGGAGGCGCGCCGCAGGCGCGAGCGTGCGCAGTGGCAGGGCCGCCGCCGGCTGGAGCGCCAGCTGCACGACGGCGCCGCACTGCGGGCGTCGGCCCTGGTCCTGCAGCTGGGCCTGTTCCGGCACCGCGTGCCGGAGGGTGAGGACGAGCTGCGCGCGGCCATCGGCATGCTGCAGGACGAGCTGCACGCGGTGCTGCAGGAGCTGCGCGACGTCGCCGGCCAGATCTACCCGCCGCTGCTCGACGAGGCCGGCCTCGGCCCGGCGCTGCGCGAGCTCGCCGAGCGGCTCGACGCCCCGCTGCGGGTGCACGACGACGGCATGCGGTTCGGCCCGTCCGCCGAGGGCGCCGTGTACTTCGCCCTGGCCGACGCGCTGACCGCGGATCCGGGGTCGCCGCGGGAGGTGACCGTCGCGGGTTCCGCCGGCGAGCTCGTCGTGACGGTGACCGGCGCGGTGCCCGGGCTGGGGGAGCTGCTGCGGGACCGGGCCCGCCCGCTCGGCGGCACGGTCCGCGAAGGAGTGTGTGACGTTTCCGCCCCGCCGGACGAGACCGTCGGTACCGGCACGATCGTTGCGAGGATCCCATGCGAGTAGCACTGGCCGAGGACGGCGCCCTGTTCCGGGAGGGGCTGCTGATGCTCCTGCAGGCCGCGGGCCACGAGGTGGTGGCGGTCGCGGCGGGCGGCGACGAGCTCCTGGCCCTCCTGGCCGGCACGCAGTGCGACGTGGCCGTCCTCGACATCCGGATGCCGCCCGAGCCCGACGGCGGGCTGGTCACGGCGGAGCGGATCCGGGAGAAGTGGCCGACGATGGGGCTGCTGTTCCTCTCGCACTACGCCGAGTCGCACTACCTGATGAAGATCCTCGACATCGGCACGGACGCCATCGGCTACCGGCTCAAGGAGAAGGTCGGCAGCGTCGAGGTGCTCACCGACACCCTGACCCGCATCGCCGACGGCGAGATCGTGATCGAGCCGGTGCTGGCGAAGCGGCTGGTCGAGCGGCCGCGCGGGGAGAAGAAGAACGAGGTCGCCTCGCTGTCCGAGCGCGAGCTCGACGTGCTCAAGCTGATGGCCGAGGGGCGGTCGAACGGCGGCATCGCGGGGCAGCTGTACGTCACGCCGAAGGCCGTCGAGAAGCACATCGCCAGCATCTTCGCCAAGCTCGGCCTGCACACCGACGAGACCGAGAGCCACCGCCGGGTCCTCGCGGTCCTCACCTATCTCCGCTCGCAGCGGGACGGCGACTGACGGACCGGTATGGAGAGGTGGGCCGCGCTGGGGCTGCGCGCCGCACTGGTCGGCGGCGCGGTCCTCGTCGTGTTCGCGGTCCTCGTCGTGGTGCCGCAGCTCGTGTTCCACACCGGCCTCGGCCAGATCGGCGTACTGCTGCCGTTCCTCGCGGCGCTGGTCTGCGCGGTCGGGGCGGCGCGGCTGCTGCCGGTCGTCGACCGGTTCGTCGAGCGGGTGACGCACACCCGCGCCACCACCCCGTACTCGGCCCTGGCGGAGGCGTCCGCCCGGATCCGCAGCGGGACCCCGGACTCGGCCCTGCCCGGCGTGGCGGAGATGCTGGCCAAGGGCACCGCGGCGCGGGAGGCACGGGTCTGGCTCGCGGTCTCCGAGCGGTTGGTGACGGCCGCGGTCCACCCGCCGCGGGCGGTCACCGGGGAGACCGTGCCCAACCTCGCGGTGCTGCTCGGCGGGGAGGACCCGGAGCAGCGGGCGGACCACGTCGTGCCGATCGTCGAGGGGCAGCGGCTGCGGGCGGTGCTCGCCATCCGCAAGACGACCGCGATCACCCCCGCCGACCAGCAGCTCATGCGCGACCTCGCGGGCGGGGCGGGCCTGCTCCTGCGCGGCGTCGCGATGAACACCGAGCTGCGTGACCGCGTCCGGCGGGCCGCCGAGCTGGCCGCCGAGCTCGAGCGGTCCCGGGAGCGCCTCGCGACGGCCCGCGACGTCGAGCGGCGCCGGCTCGTCGGCGAGCTCTCGCACGCCACCACCGACCGCCTCGCCACGCTGCGGATCGTGCTCGACGGGGCCCGTCAGGACCTGGGCGGGAGCGCACCGGACCCCGACCGGGCGGGATCCGCGTTGCGCCGCGCGGGCGACCAGCTCGACGAGCTGCTCGACCGGTTCCGGCTCATCGCCCGCGGCGTCTATCCGCAGGTCCTGCGCGACCAGGGGCCCGTCGGTGCGCTCGAGGAGGTCGCGGCCGACCTGGACCGGCCGGTCCGGCTGATCGGCGCGCCCGAGGACCGGCTGCCGTGGGAGGTCGAGTCCGGCGTCTACTACGTGGCCGCCTCGGCGCTGCAGTGGTTGTCCGCCGCCGCGGGCCCCGAGCTCGAGGTGGAGCTCACCCACACCGACGGCCGGCTGGCCGTCCGCGTCGTCGATCCGCGGCCCGGGTTCGCGCCGGGGGAGCTGCGGGCCGCGCTGGCCGGTGAGCTCGAGCGGCTGGTGGCGCTGGGCGGCGAGGCCGGCCTGAGCACGGACGAGGACGGCCGGCTGGTCCTCACCGCGAGCCTGCCGGAGCGGCTGGAGCCCGCCGTCGAGGTCGCCCGGGAGGTGCGAGTGTGAGCGCGACGCCCCTCACCGCCCCGGCGACCGGCCCGACCGTCGGGCGGATGGCCGACGACCGGACCGGGCTGCACCGGCTCGCCGTCGCGGTCTACGTCGCGGTCCTCGTCGTCTGCGCCGTCGTGGCGCTCGGCTGGTTGGCGGTGGGCGCGTACGTCGCGCTCGCCTGGTACGTGCCGGGCTTCGGGGCGGGCGACTCGGTGTGGGCCCGGGCGGTCGCCGCCGCCGCGCCGGCGACCGAGCCGCTGGACCAGCTCGTCGTCGACTACGCGCTGAGCCTGGGCGCGGTCGCGATCGCCGTGGTGCTGCTGGTCCGCGGGGGGACGGGCTGGCCGATCCGGCTGCTCGCACTGGCCATGCTCGGCTCCGGCGGAGCCTTCAACCTGCAGGCGCACGCCGCTGCGACGGCGGTGGGAACCGCGACCGGGATCGCGGCCGGTCCCCTCCACCAGATCGTGCTGCACGGCGTCGCCTGCGCGGCCTACGTCCTGGCGCTGCTGGTCTTCCCGACGGCGCAGGGTGCGTGGCCGACCCGGTGGGGGCGCCCGGGCCGGGTGACCCTCGCGGCGTTCGCCGTGGTCGTCCTGGGCCTCGTCGGGTTCGCCACGGCACTGCTGCGACACACCACCAGCTGCGTGCTGTTCTTCGGCTTCCTGGTGCCGCTGGTCGGGGTGGCGGTCCTGCCCGGGCGGATCCGCCGCGGCGAGACGGCGGCCCTGCGCACCCAGGCCCGGCTGGTGTTCAGCCTGCTGGTCGCGGCCTTCGCGGCGATCGTCGTGCTCGGGATCTGCACGGTCGTGCTCTGGCTGCTCGGGGTGCCCGGCCTGGAGCTCTACGACCCGACGGCGCACGACTCGATGACGTCCGGTGCGGCCGGCCAGCCCGTCGCCCTGCTGTTCTGGGCCTCGCGGGTGGGCTCGGCGGCCATCGCCGTCGCGGTGCTGGTCGCGGTGCGCGCCGAGCGCCTGTGGTCGGCGGAGGCGCGGTTCAGCCGGGTGCTGGCGGCGGTGCTGGCGGTGGCCGTCGTCGGCGGCGGGGTGATCGTCTTCGAGGCGGTCGGGTGGCGGGTCGGCTTCGGGCCGCTCTGGTCCTCGCTCGCCGCCTCGCTGCTGGCCGCGATCGCGTTCCTCCCCGTGTACCGGGCCGTGGAAGGGCTCACCGACCGCCTGCTCTACGGCCGCAGGCCCACCCCGTACAGCGCGCTCGCCGAGATCGCGGCGCTCTCGCGCACCGCCGCGTCCGACGCGCCCGACCTCGCCCGGGTCGCCGAGGCGGTCGGGCGGGCCCTCGGCTCCTCGCGCTGCCGGCTGACCGTCGTGCGCCCCGGCCTGCGCGACCGCACCTACGAGTGGGCCTCCCGGCGGGCCACCGCGCGGGACGACGGCACCGGACTCGTCGGCGTCCCGGTCCGCGGCGGCGAGCAGCACCTCGGCACCCTCGAGGTGGACCGGGCCGCGGTCGCCGGGCTGCACGCCGACCGCCGGCACCTGCTGGAGGACCTCGCGGACAGCCTGGGCGTGGTGGTCACCGCCAGCCGGTTGGGCGTGGAGCTGGAGCGGCAGCTGCGCGCGGCGCTCGCCCACGCGGCGGAGATCGCGGTGTCCCGCCGCGAGGCGGTCTCGGAGATGGACGCCGAGCGCCGGCGGATCGAGCGGGACCTGCACGACGGCGCCCAGCACCAGCTCGTCTCGCTGCGGCTGGTGCTGGGGCTGGTGCAGCACGAGGTGGAGACCGGGCGGATCGAGCAGGCCCGGGAACGGCTCGGGGTGCTGGCCGGGCAGCTCGACACCGCGGAGTCCGTGCTCGCCGAGACGGCCAGCGGGGTCCGGTCCATCGCGCTGGCCGAGCGGGGGCTGGTCGCCGCGCTGGAGGCCGAGCTGGCCGGACCGCCGCCGGTGCAGGTGGAGTCGGAGCTCGCCGCCGGGCGGCGGTACCCGCCGGAGCTCGAGGCGGCCGTCTACTTCTGCTGCCTCGAATCGGTGAACAACGCGCACAAGCACGCGCCGGGCGCCGACGTCGTCATCCGGTTCGCGGAGGAGGACGGGCGACTGCACTTCACCATCCGGGACAGCGGGCCCGGCTTCGTGGTGCCCGAGCCGGCGGTGGTCGGTCCGGGGGCGGCGACGGCGGGGCGCGGGCTGCGCAACGTCGCCGCCCGGATCGTCGCGGCCGGCGGGCGGGTCGACCTCCGGTCCGCGCCGGGCGAGGGCACGACGGTCGAGGGCTCGGTCCCGGTGCCGGAGGCCGAGGTGCCGGCGGACGGGCCACCGGCCACGGCGGCCGACGCGGGGCCGGACGGGGAGGCGGACACCACCGCGCTCGACGTCGCCGGGCTCGTCGTCGAGACCGGGGCCGTACCCGCGGTCCCGGTCGAGCACCCGGAGCGGGGCCCGGACACGACCCTGCCCGGGCAGGTCCGCCGCGCGCTGGCCGCGGCCGCCGACCTGGGCGACGGGGACCTGCACGACCGGCTGCGGGCCCTGGAGGCCGACCTCGACCGGCCCCTGCGGGTCGCGGTCTCGGGTCCGCCCGGCTCGGGTGTGTCGACGCTGGTCGCGGCGCTGGCGGCGACCCCGGGCGAGGTCGACCTGGAGATCGTCGAGGGCACGGAGGCGGACGTGCCCCTGCTCGTGCTGCCCACCGTCGACGGGGCGCTGCCCGACGGTCCGCCCGCGATCGGCGTCCTCGCCCGTGCGGACGAGCTCGCCGCCGACCCGTGGAGCGAGGCCCGGCGGCTCGCCGCCGAGCCCGCGGTCCGGCGACGCTGCCACATCGTGGTCCCGGTGGCGGCCGGGCTGACCCGGGGGAGGACCGGCTCGGCGCTGGTGGCCGAGCTCGCGGCGAACGGGGGCCGGCCGGACGAGGTGGCCGCCGAGCTGACCCGGCGCAGCGGCGTGCCACGGCTGCGGCAGCTGATCGAGCGCGGGCTCGCCGATCGGGCCGACGCGCTGCGGGCCCGCGCCGTGCTCCGCGAGCTGGACGAGATCGTCGTCGCGCACCACGCGCGCGACGACGGCGAGCTGCGCTACCAGCTCGAACGCCTCCGTTCGACCGCGCACGAGCTCGCCGAGCTCGACCTCGTCGACGCGCTGCGCGCCGGCACCCCGGCCCTGTCCACCGACGAGCGGGCCGCGGCGGAGCTGCTGCTGGGCGCGGAGGGCACCGCTACCCACCGCAGGCTCGGCCTCCCGCCCGACGCCGGCCCCGAGGAGATCCGCCTCGCCGCGGCGGCGCAGCTCGGCCGCTGGCAGCGGCGCGCCGAGCACCCGGTCTCGACGCGGGACCAGCGCGCCGCGGCCGCGGTGCTGGTCCGGACGTGCGAGCGGATGCTGGCCGAGACGCCGACCCCGATCGCGGACGCCCCGGTCGGGGCCGCACCGTCGCCGACGCCCCCCGCCGGGGTCGGCGCAGGCCGGTAGGGTCGCCCGCATGATCGACGCCGACGGTGTGCACCGCGTCTCCGTCGACGAGCACCTGGCGCTGACGACCGAGGTCCTCACCGGCCTGGGAACACCGGACCGGGCGGCCCGCGACCAGGCCGGGATGCTGCTCGAGGGCGACCTGCGCGGACACGCGTCGCACGGCATCCGGCGGCTGCCGGTGCTGGCCGGGCGGATCGTCAACGGGGTCCTCGATCCCGCGGCCGAGCCCGAGCTGCGCTGGACGACCGACTCGGTGCTGACCGTCGACGGTCGCACCGGGCTGGGGCCGCCCGTCGCCCACCGGGCGGTGGAGGCCCTGGTGGCACGGGTGCCCACCACCGGTGTCGCCGTGGCGGCGATCCGCCGGGCGAGCCACCTCGGCATGCTCGCGCCGTACGTCGAGCGGCTGGCCGAGGCCGGGCTCGCCGGGCTCGCGACCACCACCAGCGAGGCCCTCGTCCACCCCTGGGGCGCCGCACCGGCGATGCTCGGCACCAACCCGATCGCCGCGGCCATCCCGACGGGCGGGCAGCCCGTCGTGCTCGACATGGCGACCGGACAGATCTCCCGCGGCAAGGTGCTCGACCACGCCGCCCGCGGCGAGCCGCTGCCCGAGGGCGCGGCCGTCGACGCCGAGGGCGCCCCCACCACGGACCCGACCGCCGCCCTCGACGGGGCCATCACCCCCGTGGGCGGCCCGAAGGGTTACGCACTGTCGCTGGTCCTCGAGCTGCTCGTCGCCTCCCTGACGGGCACCGCGCTCGGCCGGGAGGTCCGGGGCACCCTCGACACCACGGACCCGGTGACCAAGGGCGACCTGCTGATCGCGTTCGCGCCGGGGACGTTCGGCGTGGGGCGGACGGCACCGGCCGTCGCCGCTTTCCTCGACGAGCTGCGGACCCTTCCGCCGGCGCCCGGGCACACGAGGGTCCAGGTGCCCGGCGACCGGGCCCAGGAGGTGCGCGCCCGCAACCGCTTCCGCGGGGTGCCGGTCGACGAGGGCACCTGGGCGGAGGTGCTCGCGCTCCGCGCCCGCTGATCCGTTCGGCCCAGCCCATGATCGTCCGTGTCGTCGCACGGACGGCCGATGGTTGACTACGCGCGGTAGCGCGTGCGTGGAGGGGGCTGGGGCGATGCATCCGGACGATCCCGGGATCATGGGGCTGATGCTGCAGGTGGGGCGCACGGCGGTGGCCGGCGCCGATCTCGGCTCGCTGCTCTCCTCGGTCTGCACGGCGTTGCCCGCGACCCTCGGCGTCTCCGGCGCCGCGATCGTGCTGGTGGACCAGCCGGACCGGTCGGCGGCGGGGCTCGCCGGCGTCTCGGCGTCGGACACCGCGGCCGGGCGGCTCGGCGAGATGGAGCTGCGCGCCGGCACCGGGCCCGTGCAGGGTGCGGTCCGGTCCGGGCGTCCGATGGTCACCCCCGACCTCACCCGCATCGGCCCGCCGGAGCTGGCGGCCGCGGCCGCGGACACCGGGCTGACCTGCTCGGTCGTCGTCCCGCTGCTCGTCGACGGCGAGCCCGTCGGCGGACTGCAGCTGTTCGGCCACCCGGGCCGGCCGGTCGGGGACGGGCACGTCGACGCGGTCGCCGGGCTCGCCGACGTCCTCTCGGCGCGGCTCTCGGACGTCTGCGCGCTGCGCCGGCTCACGGCCACCGTCGCCCGGCTGACCGCGGAGCAGGAGACGGCGCTGCCGGTCGCGCACGCCACCGGGATGCTCGCGGAGCGGTACCGCACGGACGTCGAGGAGGCCGGGCGCTACCTGGCGAGCCGGGCCCGCAAGACGGGCGTCGAGCCGGCGGAGGCCGCGCAGGCGGTGCTCGACCGGACCGACGCCCCGCCCGCGCCCGGGGAGGACACGCCCACCCAGGTGTTCGGGGCGGTGCCCCCGGGCCGCGGCGCGGACGGGTGGCCACCGAGCGTGGCGCTCCCGGCCGGGGCGGTCCCGACGCAGCGGCGCGACCCGGCGGAGGAACGCAGCCGCTCGACCGGCGGTCGCCGTCGGCTCGCGGCGGACCATCCCGGGGCGCGGGGCCCGCAGGGGACCGACCCGCAGGCCTTCCGCCGTCCGGAGTCTGCTGACCGTCCGGACCAGGCCGAGCGACCGGACCGCGTCGAGCGCTCGGACCGGGCTGACCGTCGGGACCGGGCCGAGCGTCCGGAGCACGTCGAGCGATCGGACCGGGCCGAGCGTCCGGAGCACGTCGAGCGACCGGTGCGCGCCGAGCGACCGGAGCACGTCGAGCGACCGGTGCGCGCCGAGCGTCCGGTCCCCGCCGAGCGTCCGGGCCGGCCGGACCGCCCGCAGCCCGACGCCGAGCGGTCCCGCGGATCCCGCTCGGAGGCCCGTGGTCCTCAGGGCGCGGACCCGCGGGCCGGCCGCCGGCAGCCGTGGGGTCCGGAGCAGCGCGCGACGCGGGGTCCCGTCGCGCCGGGCGCCCTCCCGCCGGCCGGGCCGGCCGGACCGCCGTCCGTCCCGTCCGCGGTGCCGCCGGCCGCGACTCCCGCGGTCCGGTCGGCCGGGTCCTCCACGCCGCCTCCCGGCGCGCCGACCGGGGTGCCTTCCGACAGGCCGGCCGGGATGCCGTCCGGCCGCCAGACCGGGGTGCCGCAGCCCCGGCAGGGCACCGCCCCCATGCCGGACGGCAGGTCCGGGCACGGTGAGGCACGGCCGCCCGCGCCGCCGTCGGGCGGCAAGCGGCGCCTGCGCGAGCCTGCGGACCGTCCGGCGCAGGGCGGCGACGTCCTGCCGGGGCGCGACCCCTGGGACCTCGACCAGGCTGCGCTCCCCGGGCCGGGCGGGCCGCAGCGGTCCGGCGGCCGTCGTCGCGCCGAGGACCGGCCCGACGCGCCGCGGGTCCCGCAGCAGCGCCGCGACGGACAGCCCGCCGGTGACGAGTACGCAGGTCCTCGCCCCGCCGACCCCGCGGTCCCGCCCGTCCCTGGGTCGGGCGCCCCGCGCGCCCGGCACCGGCGCGCCGACATCACCTGACCAGGCCGAACCTCGCCGCCCCCCGGTTGAGCGCCGGCATCGCCTGACCCGGCCGGACCCTCGCCGCCCCCGGTTGAGCGCCGGCCCGCCGACATCACCTGACCCGCCGGACCCCTCGCGGCCTCCTGCCCGTCACGCGGACGTCACACGACGCGGACGGGGGAGGCGGTGGCACGCGGCGGCGGGGCGACGTAGGGTCTGGAGCCGAACCGCGGGAGCACTCACGATCCGAGGCTGAGAGGGCGGCAGGACCGGCCGTCGACCGTTCGCACCTGACCCGGTTAGCACCGGCGTAGGGAGGACCGTGTCGCGAATGTCGCCGTCCCTGTCACGCGTTCCGCTTCGGCTGGGCGCCCTCGTCGTGGGCCTGGCCCTGCTCCTCGTCGGCTGTGGCGGGGCGGCCGGGCAGCAGCAGGGCTCGCCGCAGACCATCCGGATCGCCCTGGACTGGACCCCGAACACGAACCACAGCGGCCTCTACGTCGCGCAGCAGGAGGGCTGGTTCCGCGACGCGGGGCTCGACGTCCAGTTCCTCCCGTACAGCGACACCTCGCCGGACACCCTCGTGGGCAACGGCGCCGCCGAGTTCGGCATCAGCTTCCAGGACTCGTTCACCTTCTCGAGGTCGGCGGGCGCCGAGATCACCTCGGTGATGGCGATCCTGCAGCACTGGGCCACCGAGATCGCCGTGAAGGCCGACCGCAGCGACATCACCTCCCCCAAGGACCTCGACGGCAAGATCTACGGCGGGTTCGGCAACCCCGGCGAGCAGCCGAAGATGCGCAAGGTCATCCAGGACGCCGGCGGGAAGGGCGACTTCCAGACCGTCACCCTGGGGACCAGTGCCTACGAGGCGCTCTACGCCGGGAAGGTCGACTTCACCGAGCCGTTCGTGGCGTGGGAGGGCATCGAGGCCCAGCTGCGCAACGAGCCGCTGAAGACCTTCAAGTACACCGACTACGGCTTCCCGGACGCCTACAGCGTCCTGCTGATCGGCAACTCCCCCTGGCTGAAGGACCACCCGGACCAGGCACGGAAGTTCGTGCAGGCCGCGCAGCGCGGGTACCAGCTGGCCGCCGACGACCCGGCCCGCGCGGCCAAGGACCTGCAGGACGCCAACCCCGGCGCCTTCACCGAGCCCGAGCTCGTGACCCGCAGCCAGGACATGCTGGCGAAGGACTACCTGAAGGACGACGCGGGCAAGGTCGGCACGCAGACGCTCGATCGTTGGCAGGGTTTCTCCGGCTTCCTCGTCGACTCCGGCGCGGTCACCGACGCGTCCGGGAAGCCCGTCACCACCCGGCCGGACTTCTCGACGTGGTTCACCAACGACTACCTGGCCCCGGGCGGGGCCACGTCGTGACCCGCGCCGACCACCGCGCCGACCACCGCGCCGACCACCGCGTCGACCACCGGGCCGGCACCGAGCCCGGGGTGACGCCGTCGCCAGCCCTACCGGGACGCACGGGACGCACCGACCGCTCGCCCGCGCGGCGACCGGCCCGCGGGCGCACCTCGCTGCTCGGCCGGGTCGCCCCGCCGGTGCTGGTGGTGCTGCTCCTGCTCGTGGTGTGGCAGTGGACCGTGACGGCACTCGACGTGCGCCCGCAGGTGCTGCCGTCGCCGCTGCGGGTGGTGGAGCAGGGCTGGGCGTTCCGCGACGTGCTGTGGGCCAACACCGTGCCGACGCTGCAGGTCACCGGCGTCGGTTTCGCGGTCTCGCTCGCGGTGGGCTGGGTGCTGGCCGTCGTCGTCGACTTCTCGCCGTGGCTGCGCCGGGCGCTGGTGCCGCTGCTGGTCGCCTCGCAGACGTTGCCGATCATCGCCATCGCCCCGCTGATGATCATCTGGTTCGGCTTCGGGCTGCTGCCGAAGGTGCTGGTGATCGCGCTGGTGACCTTCTTCCCGATCGCCGTCGGGCTCATCGAGGGCTTCTCGCGGGCCGATCCCGAGGCGTCGAACCTCCTGCGGAGCATGGGCGGCGGACGCTGGGCGGAGTTCCGGTACGTCCGGCTGCCCGGGGCGCTGCCGTCGTTCTTCACCGCGCTGCGCATCGCGATCACGTACGCGGTCACGGGGGCGATCTTCGCGGAGTACGTCGGGGCGCGAGCCGGGCTGGGGATCTACATGGCCCAGCAGAAGAACTCGTTCCGCACCGACCTCGTCCTGGCGGCCGTGGCCGTGGCGGCGCTGGTCAGCGTCGCGCTGTTCGGGCTGACCTACCTGGTCGAGCGGGTCGTGGCGCCGTGGATCCGGAGGACGCGGTCGTGACCCTGTTGAAGATCACCGTCGACGGTGTCGAGCTCGCGTTCGGCGACCTGCCCGTGCTCGACGGGGTGTCGTTCGACGTGGCGCCGGGCGAGTTCGTCTCGATCCTCGGACCGAGCGGGTGCGGCAAGAGCACGCTCTTCGGCGTGCTGGCCGGGCTCGTGGCGCCGTTCCGCGGCCGGGTGCTGGTCGACGGCGCGCCCGCGGGCCGGGAGACCTTCGGCTACATGCCGCAGAAGGATCTGCTCTTCCCGTGGCGCACGGTGCTGGACAACACGACGCTCGGGCTCGAGGTCGGCGGGATGCGCCGGCGGGAGGCCCGGGAGCGCGCGCGGGAGCTGTTCGGGCCGTTCGGACTGGTCGGCTTCGAGAAGTCCCGGCCGGCCGAGCTCTCCGGCGGGATGCGCCAGCGGGCGGCGCTGCTGCGCACGGTGGTGCAGGACCGTGAGGTGCTGCTGCTCGACGAGCCCTTCGGCGCTCTCGACTCGCTCACCCGCACCGCGATGCAGGAGTGGCTGGAGGACGTCCGCGGCCGGTTCGGCTGGACGGTCCTGTTGATCACCCACGACATCCGGGAGGCGGTGTTCCTCTCCGACCGGGTCCTGGTGCTCTCCCCCCGCCCGGCACACGTCGCCCGCGAGGTGCGGATCGACCTGCCGCGGCCGCGCGAGGTCGGGGTGCTCACCGATCCCGCCTTCGCCGCCGCCGAGGCCGAGCTGCTCGACACCCTGCGCGGCGGGACCCGGCTCTAGTCCCTTCCCGGCCCTACTCCGGCCCCGGCCCTACCCTGGGCGCGTGGACATCACGCCCGGGGCGCTCAAGCACGGCATCCCGGCCGACGCCATCCGGGCGGTCGTGGCCGCCCCGCTGTGGCGGGTGCCCCAGCATCCGGGGCGCACGCTGTGCATCGGGCCCGACGGCGACCGCAACCTGCTGGAGGTCGTGGTCGAGCGCGGGCCCGCGGGGGACCGGGTGGTGCACGCGATGCGGCTGCGGCCGAAGCACTACGGGCACCTGCACCGCGACCACCGAGCCGGCTGAGGTTCCACCGCGCGGGCGACCACCGCCGCCTGCGCCCCGACTCGCGGGGCTGGAGCTCGCGACTCGCGGAAGCCCACAGCGCGACTCGCGGGAGCCCACAGCGCGACTCGCGGGAACGGGCGGGCAGGCCGGGACCCCGACCGCCGGGCGCGGCGGTCGGGGTCCCGGTCCGGTGCGGAGTGTCCTGGCGGCGCTCCGCACCCGTCCGATCAGACGTGCAGGTCGAACGAGTGGTCGATCGAGTGGTCGTCGGTCGGGTGGTTGTCGACCGTGTGGTCGTCCGCCGTCGTGATCGTGTGGTCGTCGGTGAACGAGTGGTCGTCGGTGACGTGGGTGTCGGTGTCGTTGTGCCCGCTGTCGGTGTGCGAGTCGTTGTGCGAGTCGTTGTGGCTGTCGGTCGAGTTGTGGGCGTTGGTCTGGCTCGCGTTGCCGCCCTTGTCCGCCAGCGAGCCGGAGCCGAAGTTCGACAGGTGGTCGTTGCTGTCGGTGAAGTTGCCGGTCGCGGAGTTCGTGCCGGAGATCGCGCCGCCGTGGTCGGCGGTGGCGCCGGACTGGTTGACGGCCGAGCCGGTGCCGAAGGAGGCGGCGTTGTCGTTCCCGTTCACGACGTCGTTGCCCCAGCCGGCCACGGCGTGGTCACCCGTCGCGACGGGCGCCCGGTTGTCGCCGCCGACCGCGACGGCGCCGTCGCCGGTGGCGTTGGCCTGGTGCAGGTCGATGCGCTGGTCGACGTCGCCGCCGTGGGTGTCGATGTCCTGGTGGAAGGACTGGTCGATGAACGTCCGGCGGTCGTCGACGAAGGTGTTGGTGATGTAGGTCTTCAGGTAGTTGGCCGCCTCGGTGTGCGGGTCGTGGTGGCCCGAGTCGGAGTCGGAGTCGTCGGCGTGGTGGTGGTGCACGGGCGGGGCCGGCGGCAGCTCGTGGTGGCCGTGCCCGTCCCAGTCGTGGTGCGGGCTGTCGGCGGCGAGGGTCACGGCGTCCTTGATGTCCTCGGGCGACAGGTCGGCGAGCCCGCACTCCTGGAGGTAGCCGGTCGGGTTCGCGAGGAACGCCTGCTGCGCGGCGGGGTCCTTCAGCAGGTTCATGAGCAGGTCGAGCAGCGTCGTGGTGGCCACGTGGTCTCCCGGAAGTCGTCGTGGGGTTCGCCCTCGGTGGGCGGTTCGGCGACGACGTTAGGAACGGGGGCCGCCGAGGGGATCGGGCGTGATCCCCGTTTCCCGCGGTGGCCGTGGGGGGACGGTGCGGCAATTCCGGCAATGGGGCAGGGACGCGCCTGATCCACGCATCCGAGCTGCAACGACTCCATTATTCGAACGCAATCGGACGATGCGGGAAGAAGGCGGCGAGCCGGTCCGAACGCGCGTTTCTCCGGTCGACTTTACCTATTGATGAGAAAACGTTCGCAGAGCGCGGGGAAAGGCCGGGTCGCTCTTGACCCGGACTTGTCCTGATCCCCCGTTCCGTGCCCCGATCGGGTGCGGGGGCTCAACCCGGGAGCTCGGCGAGCGCCCCGACGGTCGGCACCCGGTGGTCCGGCGCCCGCACGTGCCCGGGGTAGCGGCGGCCGTCGCGGTCGATCCACGCCGTGCGCATCCCGGCGGCCGCGGCACCGTGCAGGTCCCACGGGTGCACGGCGACCATGAGCAGCTCGCCGGGCTCCTTGCGGCACACCCGGGCGGCGAACTCGTACGCGCCCGGGGCCGGCTTCCAGATCCCGGCGTCGTCGACCGAGAGGACGTGGTCGAACTCGCCGCGGATCCCCGCCTCGGCGAGCAGCCGCTCGGCGACCGAGGTGGCGCCGTTGGACAGGGTGACCAGCCGCGACCCGGCCGCCCGCAGCCGCCGCACCCCCTCGACGACGTCGGGATGCAGGGGGAGCCCGAGGAACCCCCTGATCACATGGTCGGGTGCGTCCTCGTCGGAGGTGTAGGGCGCCAGGAGGTCCTGCGCGGTCTCCCGGGCCACCTCGCCGAAGGGCCGGTAGTCCCCCGCGGCGGCGAGCGCGATCCCCTCGCGCAGGGTGCTCGCGAACCACAGGGTCGAGAGGTGGTCGGGTGCGCCGAGCTCGACGAACCGGTCGGCGAGGGGGCGCAGGTCGGAGAGGGTCTCGTTGACGTCGAAGACCAGCGTCGCGGGTGCCATGTGGGCGATCGTGGCACCCGGGGGCCCGTCCTGCCGTGCTTCCGCCCACGACTCCGGCCGCGATCACCCGGCCGCCACGTATGGTCTGCACCCGTGGACACGGGTGCGCACGAGGGACCGGCGGTCACCGTCGTCGGGATCGGGGCGGACGGCTGGTCCGGGCTCGCCGGCTCGGCCCAGGAGACCCTCGCCGCGGCCGACGTGATCCTCGGCGGGCCGCGCCAGCTGGACCTGGTGGCGGGCAAGGTCGAGGCCGAGCTGGTGGCGTGGCCGTCGCCGCTGGTCCCGGCCCTGCCGGGGTTGCTGGACACCTACGCAGGGCGGCGGCTGTGCGCGCTGGCCTCCGGCGACCCGATGTTCTTCGGCCTCGGCGCGACGCTGGCCCGCACGGTCGGGGCCGAGCGGATGCACGTGATCCCGCACCCGTCGTCGGTCACCCTGGCCTGCGCGCGGCTGGGCTGGCCGAGCGAGGACGTCGAGGTGGTGAGCGTCGTCGGGCGGCCGGTGGAGCGGGTGCGCCGTTCGGTGAGCCCCGGACGGCGGATCCTGGTGCTCAGCGCCGGCGCCGCCTCGCCCGCGCTGATCGCCGCCCAGCTCACCGCGGACGGCTACGGCCCCAGCCGGCTCACCGTGCTGGAGCAGCTCGGCGGGCCGGGGGAGCGCAGCTATTCGGGGACCGCGCGGGACTGGCTGCACCCGGAGGGCGAGGCGCTCAACGTCGTCGCCGTGGAGTGCGCGGCCGCGCCCGGCGCGCGGGTGCTCGGCGAGGTCCCCGGCCTGCCCGACGACTCCTACGTCCACGACGGGCAGCTCACCAAGCGCGAGGTCCGCGCCGTCACCCTCGCTCATCTCGCCCCGCGCCCCGGTCAGACGCTGTGGGACGTCGGCGCCGGCGCCGGCAGCATCGCGATCGAGTGGATGCGCGCCCACCGCTCCTGCTGGGCGATCGCCGTGGAGGCGCATCCCGAACGCGCACAACGCATCCGGCACAACGCCGCGACGCTCGGCGTGCCGGCCCTGCGGGTCGTGACCGGCCGCGCCCCCGCCGTCCTCGCCGAGCTGCCCCCGCCCGACGCGGTGTTCATCGGCGGCGGCCTGACCCGCGCGGGCGTCCTGGAGGCGTGCGTGGAGGCGCTGCCCCCGGGCGGCCGGCTGGTCGCCAACGGCGTGACCGTGGAGTCCGAGGCCGCGCTCGCCGCCGCCCGCGACCGGTTCGGCGGCACGCTCGTGCGGCTGCAGGTCGCGCGCGCCGAACCCGTGGGCGGCTTCCTCGGCTGGAAGCCCGCGATGCCCGTGACGATCTGGAGCTGCGACCTGTGACCGAGCGGAGCTTGTCGGAGCGAGAATCATGACCGAGCGGAGCTTGTCGGAGCGAGAATCATGACCGTGCACTTCATCGGGGCCGGCCCCGGTGCCGTCGACCTGCTGACGATCCGCGCCCGCGACCTCGTCGCGGCCTCGCCCGTCTGTCTCTACGCGGGCTCGCTGGTCCCGCCGGAGATGCTGGAGCTCTGCCCGGCCGACGCCCGGACCGTCGACACCGCGCTGATGACGCTGGCCGAGATCGTCGACGAGATGGTGCGGGCGCACGAGCACGGCCTCGACGTCGCGCGGCTGGCCTCCGGGGACCCGTCGGTCTTCTCCGCGATGGCCGAGCAGATGCGCCGGCTCGACGCCGCCGGCGTGCCCTACGACGTCACCCCCGGGGTGCCGGCCTACGCCGCCGCGGCGGCCGCGCTCAAGCGCGAGCTGACGGTCCCGACGGTCGCCCAGACCGTCACGCTGACCCGGATCGCGGCCCGCGCCACCCCGATGCCCGAGGGGGAGTCCCTCGAGGCGCTGGGCACCGCGGGCGGCACGCTGGTGCTGCACCTGGCCGTGCACCGCATCGACGAGGTGGTGAAGGAGCTGGCCCCGTCGTACGGCGCCGACTGCCCGGCCGCCGTGGTCGCCCACGCCAGCCGGGAGCACGAGATCGTGCTGCGCGGGCGGCTCGACGACATCGCCCACGCGGTGCACGAGGCCGGCATACAGCGCACGGCGGTGATCATCGTCGGGCCCGCGCTCGCCGCCGAGCAGTTCCCGGACAGCCACCTGTACTCGGACACCAGGTGCCGCGCCGGGTCCTGATCCTGGGCGGGACGTCCGACGGCCGGGCGTTGGCGGAGCTCCTCCGGCCCGCGATCGGGCCGTCGATGTCGGTCGTCTCGTCCCTGGCCGGGCGGGTCCGCTCGCCCCGGCTGCCCCCCGGCGAGGTGCGGATCGGCGGGTTCGGCGGGATCGCCGGGCTGGTCTCCTACCTGCGGGACGAGGCGGTCACGCACGTCGTCGACGCCACGCACCCCTTCGCCGCCGGCATGACGGCGCACGCCGCGGCGGCCTGCGCGCAGACCGGCGTGCCGCTGACGATCCTGCGCCGCCCCGGCTGGACCGAGCGGTCCGGGGACCGGTGGCACCGCGTGGCGTCCCTGGTGGAGGCAGCAGGGGTGCTGCCGCAGGTGGGCTCGCGGGCGTTCCTGACGACCGGACGGCAGGACCTGGCGGCGTTCGCCGGCCTGGACCTGTGGTTCCTCGTCCGGTCCGTCGATCCGCCCGACCCGCCGGTGCCGCGGCGGATGCGCTCGATCCTGGCGCGCGGCCCGTTCACCGTCGACGGCGAGACGGCGATCCTGCGCGACCACGCGGTCGACGTGCTGGTGACCAAGGACTCGGGCGGCGCTGACACCGCGGCCAAGCTCGTGGCCGCGCGCACCTTGGGCGTGCCCGTGGTGATGGTGGACCGGCCCGCACTCCCGCCCGGCGTCCCCGTGGTGGCGACGCCCGCGGAGGCCGCCGCCCGCCTCTGATGCCGCGAGTCGGGCTGTGGGCTTCGGTGAGTTGCGCCCTGGGGTTCAGCCGCCGTAGTGCCGCGGGGTGAAGACCGTCGGGCGGCCGCCGCGCACCACGACCCGCGTGGTCGACGAGCCGATGATCACCAGCGTGCGCATGTCGACCTGCTCGGGGTCGAGCTCGCCGAGGGTGGTGATCGTGAGGCGCTCGCCGGAGCCGCCGACGTCGCGACCGAGCACGACGGGGGTGTCCGGCGCCCGGTGCTCCAGCAGGACGTCCCGGGCGGCGCCGACCTGCCACGGCCGCGCCTTGGACCGCGGGTTGTAGATCGCGATCGCCAGGTCGGCCCGGGCGGCGTGGACGAGCCGGTCGACGACCGTCTCCCACGGCTTGAGCCGGTCGGAGAGCGAGATCATCGCGTAGTCGTGGCCGAGCGGCGCGCCGACCGCCGCGGCGACGGCCTGGGCGGCGGTCAGTCCGGGCAGCACGCGCACCGGGACGTCGAGGTACTTCTGCTCCGAGGCCACCTCGAGCACGGCGGTGGCCATCGCGAAGACCCCCGGGTCGCCCGCGCTGACCACGGCCACGTTCCGACCCGACGCGGCGAGGTCGAGCGCGTGCGCGGCCCGCTCGGCCTCGACGCGGTTGTCGCTGGCGTGCCGGGTCTGGCGCGGGTTCGGCGGGACCCGGTCCAGGTAGGGGCCGTAGCCGACGAGGTCGTCGGCGGCGGCGAGGGCGGCCGCGACCTGCGGGGTCAGCCAGTCCCGCCCCGCCGGCCCGGTCCCGACGACGACGACCTCGCCGCGCCCGATGACCCGCTCCTCCTGCTCGGTCCCGGGCTCGGTCCCCATCCCGGTCTCCGCGTCGGCGCCCTGGTCGGCCCGGAGGTCGGCGTCGTCCGGGATGCTCGCCGCGACCTCGCCGGGCAGCACCGCGATCGAGAAGTACGGCACCGACCCGGGGTCGATGTCGGCGAGCGCGCCGGTGCGCTGCCCGTCCATCGTGGCCCGCTCGACGAACTGGGCGCGGTCGAGCTTCCCGGCGTCCGCGAACGCCCCGCGGACGTTCCCGAAGGTCCGGCCCAGCTTCATGACGGCCGCGGAGTCGGTGGCGCGCAGGCGCTCGGCCAGGACCTCGCGGGGCAGCGTGCCGGGCAGGACCGTGAGGACCTCGTCGCGCTCCACCAGCGGCTGCCCGAGCGCGGCCGCGGCGGCGCTCACCGAGGTCACCCCCGGCACCACCTCGGCGCGGAACCGGCCCGCGAGGCGCTTGTGCATGTGCATGTAGGAGCCGTAGAAGAGCGGGTCGCCCTCGGCCAGCAGCACCACGTCCCGGCCGGCCCCGAGGTGCGCGGCCAGCCGTTCGGCGGCCTCGGCGTAGAACTTGTCGATCGCACCCTGGTAGCCGCCCGGGTGCTCGACGGTCTCGGTCGTGACCGGGTAGACCAGCGCCTCCTCGATCTGGTCGCCGCGCAGGTGCGGCTCGGCGATGCGCCGTGCGATCGAGCGGCCGTGCCGGGCCGAGTGGTAGGCGATCACGTCGGCGGCACCGATGAGCCGGGCGGCCTTGATCGTGACGAGGTCGGGGTCGCCGGGGCCGAGGCCCACCCCGTAGAGGGTCCCGGGCCGGACCGAGGATTCGCTTGCGAGCTGGCTCATGCCTGGATCTCCTGCTCACTGGCGAGGGCGTTCAGGGCCGCCGCGGTGATGGCCGAGCCGCCGCGGCGGCCGTGGACCACCAGGTACTCGAGGTCGGTGCGGGCGGCGAGCGCCTCCTTGGACTCCGCGGCGCCGATGAAGCCGACGGGGATGCCGAGGATCGCGGCGGGGCGCGGCGCGCCGGCGTCGATCATGTCGAGGAGGTGGAACAGCGCGGTCGGCGCGTTCCCGATCGCGACCACGGCGCCGTCGAGCTTGTCGCGCCACAGCTCCAGCGCCGCGGCGGAGCGGGTGTCGCCCAGCTCGCGGGCCAGGTCCGGCACCCGCGGATCCCGCAGGGTGCAGACGACCTCGTTGTCCTTCGGAAGCCGCGCCCGGGTGACGCCGGAGGCGACCATCATCGCGTCGCAGAGGATCGGGGCGCCGTCCTGCAGGGCCTTGCGCACGGCCGTCACGACGGCGGGGGAGAAGCCGACGTCGCCGGTCAGGTCGACCTGGCCGCACGCGTGGATCATCCGGACCACCACGTACGCCACCTCGGGCGGGAAGGCCGACAGGTCGGCCTCGGCCCGGATCGTGGCGAAGCTGCGCCGGTAGATCTCCGCGCCGTCGCGGATGTAGTCGCTGGTCATGCGGGGGTGTCTCCTGCGGGGGTCAGCGTGAGGGCGGTGGAGAGGTCGGGGACGGTCCGGTCGTCGAGGCGGTAGGTGCCGTCGGGCAGGGCGACGACGTCGAGGTGCGCCTCGTGCGGTGCCCCGCACCGTCGCTCGCAGCCGACGACGTGGGCGCGGGGGAGGGGACCGGCCTCCGCGAGCACGGCCCGGACGTCGGCCCGGACGTCGGCGTGCGACTTCGCGCACCCGGGGCGCCCGGCGCAGGCGCTTACGGCGAGGGCGGGCGCATCGGCTGCGAGCACGAGACCGTGGGCGCGCAGGCGTTGCCGGGCGTCGGGCGCGGGATCGGGCAGCACCAGCGTGCGCCAGGGCGTCACGACCGTCTCGGGCGCCGCGGCCGCGAGCCCGCGCAGCTGCGCGGCCGAGAGCTCACCCAGGACGGGGGCGACGCCGAGGGCCTCGCCGCCGTCGTCGCGGGGGATCGGGCCGATCGGAGCGCGCGACCCGGGGTGCGGGAGCTCGCGACTCGCGCTGCCGGAGCTCGCGACTCGCGGTGCGGAAGCTCCCGACTCGCGCCGGAGCTCGCGACTCGCGTCGGAGCTCGCGACCCGCGCTGCCGGAACTCCCGACTCGCGGGACAGGAGGGCGGCGGCGAGCCGGGCGGGGGCGTCCGCGACCTCGGCGGCGCGCCAGGCCCCGGCGCAGCCGGCCTGCTCCTGCGCGCGGAGCGTGAGAAACACCTCAGCGGCCGCGACGAGCAGGGCGGGGGCGACGGCGGGGGGGCACGCGACGGGCGTCGGCACCCCGGCGACCTGCAGGAACCCCTCGCCGGCAGCGGTGGCGACCCAGCAGAGGTCCGGCCGCTCGGCCGCGACGTCACCTCTCCCGTCGTCCAGGGCGAACAGGAACCGGCCGGGCAGGTCCGCGAGCGCGGGCCGGGCGCAGAGGGCCTCGTCGAGGGCGCGGGCCAGGCCCCGGACGTCGGCCCGTCCACCGGTCAGGCCGGACAGTGGCGAGGCCAGGACGTTGCGCACCCGCTCGTGCGTCGGCGCCGGGATCAGGCCGGTGGCGGCGAGCCGCGCGACGAGCCGCGGATCCTCCCGGTCGAGGCCCCTGAGCTGCAGGTTCCCCCGTGAGGTCAGGTGCACGGCGCCGTCGCCGAGCTCCTCGGCGCACGCCGCGAGAACCCGCAGCTGGGCCGACGCGACCACCCCGCCGGGCAGGCGGACGCGGGCCAGCGCGCCGTCGGCCGCGTCGTGCGGGGCGAGCACGCCGGGGCAGGCGTCGGCGCGCGTGCGGGCGGCCGGAGGAGGGGTGGGCACAGCAGGCACTGTAAACACGAACCGGGCGGCTTGACGCGGAGTGATCCCGTTGCGGAGAGTGGGCCCGAGACAACCGCATACGGCGAGCGGGACCCAGGAAGACCGGTGCGAGTCCGGCGCGGTCCCGCCACTGTCACCGGGGAGCAGACCCCGCACGGAGGCCACGGGGAGACCTGGAAGGCCGGGGCGAGCGCGGATCCGGGAGCCAGGACACTGACCCGCACGCCGCGCACCACCCACCGACCCGGGACGCGGATCCCGCAGGAGAGGACGATCGATGACTGCTGCCCCGACCTCCGGCGGCCCGGGGCGGATCCTGCTGCTCTCGACCTCCGACACCGACCTGCTCTCCGCCCGGGCCTCCGGCGCCGACTTCCGCCTGGCCAACCCCAACCGCGTCCTGCTCGACGAGCTGGCGGCGATGGTCGCCGACGCGGCCGTCGTCGTGGTCCGGGTGCTGGGCGGCTACCGGTACTGGGAGGAGGGCCTGGACCTCCTGCGCGCCTCCGGGACACCGCTCGTAGCGCTCGGCGGCGAGATGGCGCCCGACGCCGAGATGATGGAGCTGTCCACCGTCCCCGCCGGCGTCGCGGCCGAGGCGCACACCTACTTCGCGCAGGGCGGGGCCGACAACCTCCGCCAGCTGCACGCCTTCCTGTCCGACACGGTGCTGCTCACCGGGGAGGGATTCGCGCCGCCGGTCGCCCTGCCCGAATGGGGAGTGCTGGAGCGTCCCCGAACCGACAACGCCGCCCCCGTCCAGGGGCCCACCGTCGCGGTGCTCTACTACCGCGCCCAGCAGATCGCCGGGAACACCGCGTACGTCGAGGCCCTCTGTCGGGCGATCGAGGCCCAGGGCGCCACCCCGCTGCCGATCTTCTGCGCCTCGCTGCGGCAGGCCCCGGCCGAGCTCCTGGAGACGCTGGAGCAGGCCGACGCCATGGTGGTCACCGTGCTCGCGGCCGGCGGCACCAAACCCGCGCACGCGCAGGCGGGCGGCGAGGACGAGGAGTGGGACGTCGCGGAGCTCGCCGCGCTCGACGTCCCGATCCTGCAGGGCCTCTGCCTCACCTCCAGCCGCGCCGCCTGGGACGAGAACGACGACGGGCTGTCCCCGCTCGACGTCGCCACCCAGGTCGCCGTGCCCGAGTTCGACGGCCGGTTGATCACGGTCCCGTTCTCCTTCAAGGAGGTCGACGCGGACGGCCTGTCCGTCTACGTCCCGGACGAGGAGCGCGCGGCCCGGGTCGCCGGGATCGCGGTGCGGCACGCCGACCTGCGGCGGATCCCCAACGCGGACAAGAAGATCGTGCTGATGCTGTCCGCGTACCCGACCAAGCACGCGCGGATCGGCAACGCGGTCGGCCTCGACACCCCCGCCTCGACGGTCGCCCTGCTTCAGGCCATGGACCGCGCGGGCTACGACGTCGGCGAGTTCCCCGGCGTGGTGGCGGGCGACGGCGACGCGCTCATCCACGCCCTCATCGAGGCCGGGGGCCAGGACCCGGACTGGCTGACCGAGGAGAAGCTGGCGGGCAACCCGATCCGCATCTCCGCCGCGCGGTACCGGCAGTGGTTCGACACCCTGCCGGAGGACTTCCGTTCCGGTGTGGTCGAGCACTGGGGGCAGCCGCCGGGTGAGCACTACGTGCAGGACGGCGACATCGTCGTCGCGGCGCTGCGGTCCGGGAACGTCACGCTGATCGTCCAGCCGCCCCGCGGCTTCGGCGAGAACCCGGTCGCGATCTACCACGATCCGGACCTGCCGCCGTCGCACCACTACCTGGCCGCCTACCGGTGGCTCGCCGCCCAGGAGAGCGACGGGGGGTTCGGCGCGCACGCGGTCGTCCACATCGGGAAGCACGGGAACCTGGAGTGGCTGCCGGGCAAGACCCTCGGCATGTCCGCGTCGTGCGGCACGGACGCTGCCCTCGGCGACCTCCCGCTGATCTACCCCTTCCTGGTCAACGACCCGGGCGAGGGCACGCAGGCCAAGCGCCGGGCGCACGCCACGCTCGTCGACCACCTGATCCCGCCGATGGCCCGCGCCGAGTCCTACGGCGACATCTCCCGCCTCGAGCAGCTGCTCGACGAGCACGCGAACGTCTCCGCGCTCGACCCGGCCAAGCTCCCCGCGATCCGCCAGCAGATCTGGACGCTGATGACCGCGGCGAAGATGGACCACGACCTCGGGCTCGACGAGCGCCCGCACGAGGCCGAGTTCGACGACATGCTCCTGCACGTCGACGGCTGGCTGTGCGAGATCAAGGACGTGCAGATCCGGGACGGCCTGCACGTGCTCGCCGCCGCTCCGGAGGGGGACACCCGGGTCGACCTGGTGCTCGCGATGGTGCGGGCCCGACAGATGTGGGGCGGCGAGCAGAGCGTCCCCGGCCTGCGCGAAGCCCTCGGTCTGGTCGAGGACGGCTCCGAGCAGAAGGCCCGGGTCGACGAGGTCGAGCAGCTGGCTCAGGCCCTGGTCGCCGACATGGAGGCTGCGGGCTGGGACCCCGACGCCGCGTCGGGCGTCGTCGCCACGCGGATCCCGAAGCCCACGGCGCGACTCACCGAAGCCGAGAGCGCGACTCGCGGAACAGGCACCCCCGATCCCGCGAGTCGGGGTGTGGGCTCCGGTGAGTCGCGCTCTGAGCTTCAGCACGAGACCGTCGAGAAGATCCTTCGGTTCGCGGCGAGCGAGATCGTGCCGCGGCTGGCGGAGACCGCGCACGAGATCGACCGGATCCTGCACGCGCTGAACGGGGGCTTCATTCCGGCAGGGCCGTCGGGAAGCCCTCTGCGCGGGCTGATCAACGTGCTCCCGACCGGCCGGAACTTCTACTCGGTCGACCCCAAGGCCGTCCCGTCGCGGCTGGCCTGGGAGACCGGGCAGGCGATGGCGGAGTCGCTCGTGGACCGCTACCGCCGCGACCACGACGGCGAGTACCCCCGCTCCGTCGGGCTGTCCGTCTGGGGTACCAGCGCCATGCGCACCAGCGGCGACGACATCGCGGAGGTCTTCGCGCTCCTCGGCGTCCGGCCGGTGTGGGACGAGATGTCCCGGCGTGTCACGAAGCTGGAGGTGATCGACCTCGAGGAGCTCGGCCGGCCCCGCATCGACGTCACCGTCCGCATCTCCGGCTTCTTCCGGGACGCGTTCCCGCACGTCCTGGCCCTGCTCGACGACGCCGTCCAGCTCGTCAGCGACCTGGACGAGACCGCCGAGCAGAACTTCGTGCGCGCGCACGTCACGGCCGACGAGCAGCGCACCGGCGACCGGCGCCGCGCCACCACGCGGATCTTCGGCTCCAAGCCCGGCACCTACGGCGCGGGCCTGCTCCAGCTCGTCGACTCCAAGAACTGGCGCGACGACGCCGACCTCGCCGAGGTCTACACGACCTGGGGCGGCTACGCCTACGGCCGCGGGCTCGACGGCGCCCCCGCGCGCGACGACATGGAGACGGCCTACCGGCGGATCGCGGTGGCGGCCAAGAACACCGACACCCGCGAGCACGACATCGCCGACTCGGACGACTACTACCAGTACCACGGCGGCATGGTCGCGACCGTCCGCGCGCTGACCGGCACCGCGCCCGAGGCGTACGTCGGGGACTCGACCCGGCCCGAGGCCGTCCGGACCCGCACGCTGCACGAGGAGACCGCCCGCGTCTTCCGCGCCCGCGTGGTCAACCCGCGCTGGATCGAGGCCATGCGCCGGCACGGGTACAAGGGCGCGTTCGAGATGGCCGCGACCGTCGACTACCTGTTCGGGTGGGACGCGACGACCGGCGTGGTGGCGGACTGGCAGTACGAGAAGCTCACCGAGTCCTACGTACTCGACCCCGACAACCGGAAGTTCCTGTCCGAGTCGAACCCGTGGGCGTTGCACGGCATGGCCGAGCGGCTGCTCGAGGCGGTGGAGCGCGGGCTCTGGGAGGCTCCGGAGCAGGCCACGCTCGACGCCCTGCGGCAGGCCTACCTGGAGACCGAGGGCGACCTCGAGGCCGAGTGACCGACGGCGGCGCCCGACCGCTGGGGCGTCGAGCGCGTCATGGATCCATAACGCCTGCGGGGCGGATCTTGGAGCGCGTTATGGATCCATAACGTGGCGGGGCCGCTCCCTGAGCGGTACCCGAACTACGTATCGACCCTCGCCCGTCGCCGGCCGGACACTCGGGTCCCGCGTCCCGAGGAGGCCACCGATGGAGACCGTCGTCGACGAGATCGCGCCCGACCTCTACCGGCTGTCCACCTATGTGGAGCCGGTGAATCTCCCCTTCAACCAGTACCTGGTGGCGGGGGAGGACCCGCTGCTCTTCCATTGCGGCCCGCGGCAGATGTTCCCGCTGGTCAGCGGGGCAGTGGCGCGAGTGCTCCCGGTCGATCGGCTGCGCTGGATCTCCTTCGGGCACGTCGAGTCCGACGAGTGCGGGTCGATGAACGACTGGCTCGCGGCGGCCCCGCGGGCCGAGGTCGTGCACGGCATCCTCGGCGTGATGGTCTCGCTGAACGACCTCGCCGACCGCCCGCCGCGGGCCCTCGCCGACGGCGAGACGCTCGAGCTCGGCGGGCGGCGGGTGCGGTGGATCGACACGTCGCACGTCCCGCACGGCTGGGAGTCCGGGCTGCTCTACGAGGAGACGACCGGGACGTTGCTCTGCGGGGACCTGTTCACCGCGACGGGCCGGACACCCGCCCTGACCGAGGCCGACCCGGTGGGGCCGGCCCTCGCGGCCGAGTCGATGTTCCACGCGACCGCTCTGACCCCGGCCACCGGGCCGGCGATCCGGGCGCTGGCCGACCTGCGTCCCGAGGCGCTCGGCCTCATGCACGGCCCGGCGTTCCGCGGGGACACGACCGCGGCGCTGACCGGACTGGCCGCCTCCTACGACCAGCTGCTCGACGAGGCGCTGGCCGCGCGGGCACCGGTGTGAGCGGCGAGGGACCCTACGGGCTGGCGGGGCGGGCGGCGCCCTCCGCCCGGGTGGTGCCGCGCCGGCCGGCGGCGGCCAGCGGGCTGGCGACGTCCTCGAGCGACTTCCCCTCGGCGTCGATCCCGAGGAACCAGGCCACGATGCCGCCCACGACCATCACCGCGGCCCCGAGGATGTAGCCCCAGAACAGCCGGATCGGCTCCGAACCGTCGCCGATCAGGCCGCCGTAGATCACCGGCCCGAGCACGCCGAAGCACTGGGCGATGGCGAAGAAGACCGCGATCGCCTTGGCGCGCACCTCGAGCGGGAAGCTCTCGCTGACCGTGAGGTAGGCCGAGCTCGCGCCGGCCGAGGCGAAGAAGAACACGACGCCCCAGGCGATCGTCTGGGTCACCGCGTTGAGCACCCCCGCCTCGAACAGCCACGCGGTGATCGCGAGCAGGACGCCGGAGACGCCGTACGTCGAGAAGATCATCTTCCGGCGGCCGACGGTGTCGAAGAGGCGGCCGAGCACCAGCGGCCCGGCGAGGTTGCCGACCGCGAAGGCGATGAGGTAGATCGGCTGCGACGCCGACGGCACCCCGAAGAACTTGCCCAGGACGAGCGTGTAGGTGAAGAAGATCGCGTTGTAGAGGAAGGACTGGGTGATCATCAGCGTGGCGCCGAGGATCGCCCGGGACGGGTACTGCTTGAACAGCACCCGGGTCAGCGCGAGGTAGCCGATCTGCGAGGCGGGGGTGAGGTCGATCGCCTTGCTGTCCGGGACCTTCTCGAGCGTCCGGCCGCTCTGCTCGACCTCGTGCTCGATGTAGGAGATCGACTGCTCGGCCTCCTCGGCACGGCCGTTCATGATCTGCCAGCGCGGGCTCTCCGGCAGGTGCCGCCGCACCACCAGGATGATCAGTCCGAGCACCGGGCCGAGCAGGAAGCCGATCCGCCAGCCGATGCCGACGTCGAGCACGTGCAGCAGCAGGAGCGTGCCCAGCGTCCCGATCAGGGAGCCGGCCCAGTAGGTGCCGTTGACGGCGATGTCGACGCGACCGCGGTAGCGCGCCGGGATCAGCTCGTCGATCGCGGAGTTGATCGCCGCGTACTCGCCGCCGATGCCCATGCCCGCGACGAAGCGGGTCGCGTAGAGGAAGGCCACCCAGCCCGCGCCCGAGCCCAGGGTGAGCGCGGTGAGCCCGCTGCCGACGAGGTAGACGGCCAGGGTGATCATGAACAGGTTGCGGCGGCCGAGCTTGTCCGAGAGCCGGCCGAAGAAGAGCGCGCCCACGACCTCGCCGCCCAGGTAGACCGACGCGATCGCGCCGGCCGCGGCCGAGGACAGGTGCAGGGTGTTCGGCTCGGTCAGCACGTCCGTGATCGCACTGGCCACCGTGATCTCGAGGCCGTCGAGGATCCACGCGACGCCGAGCGCGATCACCATGCGGGTGTGGAAGGGCGACCACGGCAGCCGGTCGATCCGGGCCGGGATGAGGCTACGGACCGTGCCCGCGGGCCTGTCGGCGATCGTCACGAGAACCTCCTCGGAGTGCGATCACCGCGCTACCCGAAAGGTCATTGCGCTATGCAACGCGCGTGCGGTGCGTCCCGAACATCCGGTTCCGACCGCCCGAACGGCTCAGCGCGCCAGCCCTCCGAGGTGCCGACGCAGCTCGCCCGCCGCGGGCCCGAGCTCGCGCACCAGCGACGCCTCGACCTCCCGCACCGCCGGCGCCAGCTGCCCGTGCAGCTCCCGCCCGCGGTCCGACAGGAGGACGAGCACGCGGCGGCGGTCGGTCTCGTCGACCCGCCGGTACACGACACCCTGGTCGATGAGCCGGTCGACGATCTTGGTCAGGGTCGGGGCGGGGACCCGGACGGCCGCGGCGATCCCGCTCATCGGGTGCCCCTCGCCGTCGGCCAGCAGATCGAGCACGCGCCAGCGGTCGAGGCCGGGGCCGTCGGGGCCGAGGGCTTCCTCGATCCGCCGCTCCACCCGGTGCGCGGCGCCGGCGAGCGCGTCGAGGAGGCCGGTGTCCGTGACCGACGGTGGTGCAGTGCTCACGGCGGGTCCACTTCCTGCGGGGAGGGGTGACGGGGAGGGGCGTCCTGGTCAAGACTCTCACGGGGAGGACTCCGACGGCGGACGCGACCGGGGAGGTCCGCGATGCGCACGGCCGGCAGGGGCGGGGACCGCAGCGAGATCGGTGACGTCGTGGACGTCGCCTTCGTCGTGCCCCGCAGCGGTCCCGCGGGGCTGTTCGGCCCCGCCTGCGAGTCCTGCGGTGCCCTGGCGGCGGCCGAGCTGAACGCGGCCGGCGGCGTGCTCGGCCGCGAGGTCCGGCTCCGTGCGGTCGACGGCGGCCGGGAGCCGGCCCAGGTCGCCGCGGACGTGGGGGCGCTGGTCGAGGCGGGCTCCGTGCAGGCCGTGTCCGGCTGGCACATCTCGGCCGTCCGGCAGGAGATCGCGCCGCGGGTCAGCGGCCGGGTGCCCTACGTCTACGCCCCGCTCTACGAGGGCGGCGAGCGCACCCCCGGGGTGTTCCTCGCCGGCGAGACCCCCGACCGGCAGGTGCTGCCCGGGCTGCGCTGGATGGCCGCCGAGCTGGGCGTACGGACCTGGTGCATCGTCGGCGACGACTACGTGTGGCCCCGTGTGTCCGCGCGGGCCGCCCGGACCTGGGCGCGGACCACGCCCGATGTGCGGATCCTCGACCAGGTCTTCGTCCCGCTCGGCACCGAGGACTTCGCGGCCGCGCTCGAGCGGGTGCTGCGCTCCGGCGCCCAGGGCGTGCTGATGTTCCTGGTGGGCTCGGACGCGGTGCGCTTCAACCGGGCCTTCGCCGCGGCGGGCGCCGACCGCCGGTGCGTTCGGTTCAGCCCGCTGATGGAGGAGAACATGCTGCTCGCGAGCGGCCCCTCGCGCGAGCTGTACTCCGCCGCGGCCTGGTTCGAGAGCCTGCCGACGGCGGCCGGGCTGGACTTCTCGCGTCGCTACGTCGAGCGCTTCGGGCCCCGTGCCCCGGTGCCCGGCGCGCTCGCCGAGTCCTGCTTCGAGGGCCTCACGTTGCTGGCGCGGCTGGCCGAGCGGGCCCGCTCGCTCGACGTCGACGCCGTGTCGGGGGCGGGGGAGGGGATCGCCTACGAGAGCCCGCGCGGCGACGTCGCGCTGGTGCACAACCACCTCCGGCAGGACGTCTACCTGGCTCGGGCCGACGGTCTCGAGTTCGACGTGCTGGCCCGCTTGACCTGATTGCTGTCGCTCGACATAGTTTCACATGACAGTAATCGGGGAGGTGTCCGTGCCCACCTATGCGTTCCGCTGCCCCCATTGCGGAGGGTTCGACGTGATCCGGCCGATGCGCGAGGCGGGGGCACCCGCCACCTGCCCCGAGTGCGGCACCGCGGCCCGGCGGGTCTTCGAGTCGCCGGCGCTGCGCGCGGGGAATCCGGCGATGCGCCGCGCCCTCGACGCCTCCGAGCGCAGCGCCGACGAACCCGCCGTCGTCTCCTCGCTGCCCGGCCGCAACCCGAAGGCCACCCCGATCAGCCGGGACCCGCGGCACGCCCGGCTGCCCCGTCCCTGACGCAAGTCCGGCTCAACGCACCGCCGACCAGGAGGTACCGCCATGCCCGACGTCGTCTTCACCGTGGACCAGGCGAAGTCCATGCGCGACCAGAAGGCACCCGGCCACAACCGCTGGCACCCGAGCATCCCGCCGGCGGTGACCGTCGCCCCCGACTCGTCGATCCGCGTCGAGTGCCGGGAGTGGACGGACGCCCAGATCGGCAACAACGACTCGGCGAACGACGTCCGGGACGTCGACCTGACCTGCGCCCACATGCTCTCCGGACCGATCGCGATCGAGGGTGCGGAGCCGGGCGACCTGCTCGTCGTCGACATCCTCGACCTCGGCCCGGTGCCCCAGGAGACGGGCCCGGCGCCCGGCCAGGGCTGGGGCTACACCGGCATCTTCTCGAAGCAGAACGGTGGCGGCTTCCTCACCGACCGCTTCCCCGACGCCTACAAGGCGATCTGGGACTTCTCCGGGCAGGTCGCGACGTCCCGCCACCTCCCGGGCGTGAAGTACACCGGCATCACCCACCCCGGCCTGTTCGGCACCGCGCCCAGCCACGAGCTGCTCAACCGGTGGAACGCCCGGGAACGGGCGCTCATCGCCACCGACCCGGACCGCGTCCCGCCGCTGGCCCTGCCCCCGCTGGAGGAGGCCACCCTCGGCGGCAGCGCGACCGGCGACGTCCTCCGCGAGATCGCCCGCGACGGCGCCCGCACGGTGCCCGCCCGCGAGAACGGCGGCAACCACGACATCAAGAACTTCACCCGCGGCAGCCGCGTCTTCTACCCGGTGCACGTGCCGGGCGCCCTGTTCTCCGGCGGCGACCTGCACTTCTCCCAGGGCGACGGCGAGATCACCTTCTGCGGCGCCATCGAGATGGGCGGGTTCATCGACTTCCACGTCGACCTGATCAAGGGCGGCATGGAGACCTACGGCGTGACGACCAACCCGATCCTGATGCCGGGCAACGTCGAGCCGCGGTACTCCGAGTTCCTCACCTTCATCGGCATCGGCGTGCAGCACGAGACCGACACCCAGCTCTACAACGACGCCACCGAGGCCTACCGCAACGCCTGCCTCAACGCGGTCACCTACCTGGAGAAGTTCGGCTACTCCGGCCCCCAGGCCTACCTGCTGCTGGGGTCGGCGCCGATCGAGGGCCGCGTCTCCGGCGTCGTCGACATCCCGAACGCCTGTTGCTCGCTCTACCTGCCGACCGCGATCTTCGACGACGACGTGCGGCCGTCGGCGAGTGGCCCGGTGCGCAAGGACCGGGGGAGCTGTGCGGTGAGCTCGTGACGGGGCCGGACGCCTCGTACGAGGTCCACGAGATCCCGGAGCTGCCGCTCGAGATGGACGTGACGCTGCGGCCGGCCCGGATCGCCTACCAGACCTACGGCGAGCTGAACGCCGCCCGCAGCAACCTGGTCCTGTACCCGACCTGGTACTCGGGGCGGCACTGGGACAACGAGTGGCTCATCGGCGAGGGAATGGCGCTCGACCCGGCCCGATGGTTCATCGTGGTGCCGAACATGCTGGGCAACGGGCTGTCGTCGTCGCCGTCGAACACCCCGCCGCCGTGGGACCGGGCCCGGTTCCCGAAGATCAACGTCCGGGACAACGTCGAGGCGCAGTACCGGCTGGTCACCGAGGTGTTCGGTGTCGACACGCTGCCGCTGGTGCTCGGCTGGTCGATGGGCGCCGGGCAGACCTACCAGTGGGCGGTCAGCCACCCGGAGATGGTGCAGCGCATGCTGCCCTTCTGCGGCTCGCCGCGGACCGCCCCGCACAACAAGGTCTTCCTGGACTCGCTGCGCGCGGCGCTGACCACGTCGGTGGGCTTCGACGGCGGCTGGTACCCGCCGGACGAGTGGCCCGTCGGCGGGCTGCGGGCCTTCGCCCGGATCTACGCGGGCTGGGGCTTCTCGCAGGCCTTCTACTGGAACGAGGTGTGGCGGGAGCTGGGCCACTCCTCGCTGGAGGACTTCGTCGTCGACTTCTGGGAGAGGTTCTTCCTCGACGGCCGGGACCCGAACAACCTGCTCACGATGCTCGACACCTGGTGGAACGGCGACGTGGGCAAGACGGGGGGGTTCTCCTCGACCGAGGAGGCCCTCGGCTCGATCCAGGCGAAGGCGATCGTGATGCCGGCGGAGAAGGACCTGTACTTCCCGCCGGAGGACGAGGAGTGGGCCGTCTCGCACATGCAGGACGCCGAGCTGCGGGTGATCCCCGGGGTGTGGGGGCACTTCGCGGGCGGCGGGGCGAACCCGGTGGACACGGCGTTCATCGACGCCGCGGTGAAGGAGCTGCTCGACCGGTGAGTCACGCCTCGCGGACGTCGAGGAGATCGTTGTCCTCCACGGCCTCCCGGGAGAGCGTGGTGTAACCGCGCTCGTCGAACAGCACGGTGAGCCGGTCGGCCTCGGTGGCGAGCACCACGCCGTCGCCCCACTCGGGGTGTCGGACGGGGGTGCTGGGCGTGAGCTCCGCATCCTCGTCCCCGACGTCGGCCGGCACGTGCTCGCCGGCCGACCCCGAGTCGCACGTGTCGCAGTTCCCGCACGGCCCGCCGAGCCGCTCGCCGATGGTCGGTTCCGCGAGCTTCATCTCCTCACCGAAGTAGCCGAGCAGATAGCGGCGCCGGCACCCGCCGGTCTCCGCGTACTCGCGCACCAGGTCGATGCGGGAGCGGACGAGCCTGCGGTGCCGCTCGGCGGCCTCCATGGCGGCGTCGACCGCCTCCTGCGCCGACAGGTCGGCGCGGGAGACCCGGCCCTCCTCCACCCGCACCGCGCCGACCTGCTCGAGCAGGTTGACCGCGTTGGTCCGGCGCTGGGGGGACAGCTCGGAGCGCTCGCCGAGCTCCTTCCCGGTGGCCGGACCCTGCTCCAGGGCTCTCAGCACCGCGCGCAACGCCTCCGGCTTGGGGCGGCGCGCGACCAGGAACCGCTGCAGGCGCAGGTCGTGGTGGTGGTGCAGCTCGACCGTGGCGGGCTCGCCGTCCCGGCCGGCCCGCCCGATCTGCTGGTAGTAGGCATCGAGCGAGCCGGGTGAGGCGGCGTGCAGCACGAACCGCACGTCCGGCTTGTCGATGCCCATCCCGAACGCCGAGGTGGCGACGACGACGTCGACGGTGCCGTCGAGGAACCCGTCGTGGACCTCCTCGCGCCGGGTCCGGTTCAGACCCGCGTGGTAGGGCGCGGCCCGGAGGTCGAGGGCGGACAGGGCCTCGGAGTAGCGCTCGGCCTCCTTGCGCGTGGCGACGTAGACCAGGCCGGGCTTCGGCAGCTCGCGCACCCGCTCGACGATCTCGCGGTGGCGGAGGTCGTCGTCCGCGTAGACGTGCACGGTGAGGTGCAGCTCGGGCCGGTCGAAACTCGCGACGACCTCGCGCGGTTCGTGCAGGCCCAGACGTTCCACGATGTCCGCGCGCACGGGCGGCGCGGCGGTGGCGGTCAGGGCCACCACGGGCGGGTGGCCGAGGCGCGCGATCGTCGCGCCGATGCGCAGGTAGTCGGGGCGGAAGTCGTGGCCCCACTCGGAGACGCAGTGCGCCTCGTCGACCACGAAGAGGCTGGTCCCCGCCTCGATCAGCCGCTCCACGACGTCGTCCTTGGCGAGCTGCTCGGGCGCGAGGAACAGGTACTCGGCCTCGCCCGTGGCCAGCGCCTCCCAGGCGTGGTCCGTGCGCGCGGCGGGCTGGGCGGAGTTCACGGTGACGGCCTCGGGGACGTCCCGCTCGGCGAGTCCCTGCTGCTGGTCGTGCTGCAGCGCGATCAGCGGCGACACGACGACGGTCGGGCCGTCGAGGAGCACGGCCGGCACCTGGTAGATCGCGGACTTGCCGGCGCCGGTGGGCAGCACGGCGAGGACGTCGCGGCCCGCGAGGAGGTGCTCCATGCCCTCGAGCTGGTCGGGGTGCAGCTCGGGGAAGTCGAACCGGTCCGCTGCTGCCTGCTGGAGCCGCTCACGTGCTGTCGTCACCGGCGGGTGCTACCCACGGCCCCGTCGTCGCAACCCGGTCGCATGACCCGGGAGATCACCGATCGCACGCCGGGTGCGGCGCCGTACGGGGCGCGATCGCCGCCCCGGTCAGGGCGAGCACGACCAGGAGCAGCGCCGAGAGCGACGAGAAGCCCAGGCCCATGCCCACCCCGGCGACCAGCCAGAGCGGCAGCGCCGCCCAGGCGACACCCCAGGCCGGGGCCACGACCAGCAGCCCGGCGGTCCCGGCCGCGATCAGCAGCATCCCGACCCGCAGCAGACGGGGCCGTGGGAGGTCCGGCCGCCGGCCCTGCCACGCGGCCGCCCCGGACCAACCCAGTGAGCCGACGATCAGCGGCAGCCCGGCCGCGGACAGCGACCAGCCGTGCGTCGCCGTCAGCATCAGCGGCAGGAAGGCGGTCACCGTGAAGTACGCCCCGGCGATCAGCCCGCGCCCGGCGACCACGGCGGCGATCCCGCGCCGCGCCCGGACGGTCCCCGTCGGGACCAGCCGCCGCAGCGCGGGGACGAGCACGACCAGCGCCGCCACCGCGAGCAGCGCGCCGAGGACGGTCGGGTGCTGGCCGGCCCAGCTCAGCGCGGCCACGCCCAGCGCCGCCGCCACGGTGCCCGCCACGAGCAGGCCCAGCCCGAACACGGCCGGGGCGAGCAGCAGCACCAGCCGGGGACCGCGGGCGTCGCTCCACCGGCCGCCGAGGACGGTGCCCACGACCGTCGGCGCGATGAAGGCGACGAAGGGCCAGGCGTAGTCGGCGAGGGTGCCGAGGTCGGCCACCACGGCCGGCATCGCGGTGCCGACGCCCATCTGCTCGAACGCGACGAGGCTGATCAGCAGCACGATCCCGAGGGTCACCGCCCGCCGGCGGGGCCCGAACAGCTCGTCGCGGACGGTCGGGGCCGGGCCCGGCAGCGGGTTGGGCGGCGTGGTCACGACGCGACCTTGCACGCTGAACCGCGGTCGAGGTCAAGCGGGATTCCCGGGCGTTCGGCACCCGCTCCACCGCCGAACCCCACCGCCGAACGCTGCCGAACGAGAGCCGAACGGGCCGTTCCTAGCGTCGGGTCCGTACTCGCTCGGACACCGGTCCACCCTCGACCTCCCAGGAGCAGACATGTCGCGCACGCCGTCCTCCCTCCGCCCGGCCCCGGCGATCACCGACGCCGCCGACCTCGGCACCGTGCTCGGCGTCTGGGCCCATCCCGACGACGAGGCCTTCCTCTCGGCCGGCCTGATGGCCGCGGCGACGGAGGCCGGCAACCGGGTGGTCTGCGTGACCGCCACGCTCGGCGAGCACGGCACCGCCGAGCCGGAGCGCTGGCCCCCGGAGCGGCTGGCCGCGGTCCGCGCGCACGAGCTGCGGGCGTCACTGGCCGTCGCGGGCGTCACGGAGCACCACCTGCTGGGCCTCGTCGACGGGACCTGCGCCGCCCAGCCGCACGACGCCCTGGTGTGGCGGCTCGCCGGCATCGTCGGCGCCGTCGCCCCGGACACGATCGTGACGTTCGGCCCGGACGGCATGACCGGGCACGAGGACCACCAGACGGTCTCGGCGTGGGCGACCGAGGCCCGCGCGCTCGCCGCGCCCCGGGCCCGGCTGCTGTACGCGACCACCACCGAGGAGTTCGTGCAGCGCTGGGAGCCGGCGCGGGAGGCCTTCGACGTCTTCCTCGTCGACGGCCTGCCGCTGCGCACCCCGGCCTCGGCGCTGGCCGCCGAGCTCCGCCTCACGCCCGCGGAGGTGGACCGCAAGATCGTCGCGCTGCGGGCCCAGGCGTCCCAGACCGGCGGGCTGATCGCCGCCGTCGGCGAGGAGCGGTTCCGGCAGTGGTGGTCGACCGAGGCGTTCGTGGCCGCCGAGTCCGTGTCCGCCCGGGCCCGCGAGTGGGGAACCTGGCGGGTGGCGGCATGAGCACCTGCCGGAGCGAACCCGCGACCGCGGAGGCCGGGACGTCGCCGGCCCGGCGGGCCCTGACGGACTGCGCCGCGGTGATCGTGGCCTACCTCCCGTTCGGCCTGACGCTGGGCGCCACGCTGGCCGCCACGAAGCTGCCCGCGTGGGTGGCCTGGGCCTCCTCGCCGCTGCTGTTCAACGGGGCGGCCCAGCTCGTGGCGGTCACCCTGCTCGACGGCGGCGCCGGAGCCGTCGTCGTGGTGCTCGGGGCGCTGGTGGTCAGCGCGCGGATGCTGCTGTACGCGGCCTCGCTCGCCCCGTACGCGGCGGAGTGGCCGCGCCGCTGGCGGTGGATCGGCGGGTACGTGCTGACCGATCCGGTGTACGCCCTGGCGATCGGGCGTTTCGGCCGCCCGGACCGCGGCGGCGGGTCGCGCGAGCGGCTCGTCTACTACCTCACCGTCGGCGTCACGCTCTGCACGGCGTGGCAGCTGATGACCGGGGCCGGGGTGCTGCTCGGCGGCCTGCTGCCCGAGTGGCTGCACGTCGAGCTCGCCGCGCCGCTGACCTTCCTGCTCCTGCTGCTGCCGATGCTCACCGGCCGCGCCGCGTACGCCGCCGCGGCGGCCGCCGGCGCGGCCGCGGTGAGCGCCATGACCCTGCCCCTCGGTCTCGGCCTGGTCGTCGGGGCCACGGCGGGCATCGCCGCGGGCGTCGCGGTCGACGCGTGGCGCGCGCGGACGTCACGACCGAAGGGAGTGCGTGATGCGTGAGCTGCTCGTCCTCGTCGCGATCGGCGCGGGGACCTACGTGATGCGGACGGCGTTCCTGGTGCTGGCCCGGCCCGAGCCGCCGGCGCCGCTCGCGCGGGTGCTGCTGCACGTCGGCCCCGCGGTCCTGGGCGCCATCGTCGTGCCGGCGCTGCTCGCCCCGCACGGGGCGGTCACCGTCGCCGGGACGGTGCCGGCCCTCGTGGCCGCGGCCGGGGCCTGGGTGCTGTGGCGCCGGACGCGGAACCTGCCGATCGCCCTGTTCGGGGCCCTCGCCCTGGCCCTGCTGACCACGGCGGTGTTCCGGTGAACGCCGGGGTCCGGATCACCGAGCTGGGGCCCGGCCGGTTCGACGTGCTCGACGCCGTCCTCGAGGCGCTGTCGCCGACGAGCCGCTACCTCCGCTTCCACACGCCGGCCCCGCGGCCGACCCCGGACGTGCGGGAGGCGCTCGCGGCGGTCGACGGGCGCTCGCACATCGCCGTCGCGGCCTTCACCGAGGACGGCCGGCCGGTCGGGATCGCCCGGTTGGTCGCCGTCGCCGACGGCCCCTCCGATCTCGCCGTCGAGGTCGTCGACGAGTGGCAGGGGCAGGGGATCGGCGCGCGGCTGGTGCGGAGCGTGGTCGAGCTCGGCCGCGCGGCCGGGCACCGGGCGGTGCACGCCGACGTGCTCGCGGAGAACGTCGCGGCCCAGGCGCTGTTCTTCACCGTGTTCCCGGCGGCGATCGCCGTGTCGGGCGCGCACGAGGTCGGCTTCGCGGCGGAGCTGGCGGGCCCGCGGGTGCCGTGTGCGGCCTGAACCGTCTTGTCTGTCCGATATGTCCCGCCCAGGCCCTCGCTGGCCCGTTCGGTCGTCGTCCGGTCGTCCGCCCGGCCCTGACATCGGCCGGGCCCGGCCGGGACGCTGACGGGCAGGTGCCCGGCTCGGTCGGCCGTGCGGAGGTGACGCCGCGATGCTGCAGGTCACCCTCCTGGGCGAGCAGGTCGTCCGGGACACCGGAGGCGCGGTCCGGGTCCGGTCGTCGCGCAGCCTGCTGCTGGTCGCGTTCCTCGTCGTGCACGCGGGCTCCCCGCAGCCCCGGCAGCGGATCGCCCCGCTGTTCTGGCCGGACTCGACGGACGACCAGGCGCTGACCAACCTGCGGCGCGAGCTCCACCATCTGCGCAGCCTGCTCGACGACGGGGCGTCGTTGGTGGTGACCCCCCGGGACCTCTGTTGGCAGGACGCCCCCGACTGCCGGGTCGACGTCCGGGAGTTCGCCCGGTCGCGGACCGCCGCGCTGGCCGCACGGGCGCGGGGCGACACCGACGAGTTCCTCGCCCACGCCGGCACCGCCCTCGACCGGTACCGCGGCGAGTTCCTGCCCGGCGGCACGGAGGACTGGGTGCTGGAGGCGCGCGCGGCGCTCGAGGAGCAGTGCGTGGAGCTGCTCGACCGCGTAGTGGAGGTGCGGGCCCGCTCCGGCGACCCCGCCGAGGCCGTCGGGCCGGCGAAGCGCCGGGTGCAGCTGCGGCCACTGGAGGAGGCCGGCTACCGGACGCTCATGGCGTTGCAGGCCGAGGCGGGGGACCGGGCCGGGGCGGTGGGCACCTACCACCGCTGCGCGTCGGTCCTCGAGCGCGAGCTCGGCGTGTCGCCCGACCCGCTCACCCGCACCACGCTCAACCGGGTGCTGGCCCGCGGCGGCCCCGCACCGGCACCGACCACGGCCCCCGCGCGCGCCGGCCGGGCCGGCACCCAGCTCGTCGGGCGGGTCCGGGAGCTGCGGCTCCTGCAGGACCGCTGGCGCGCGGCCGCGGCCGGCCACCCGGGCCTGGTCCTCCTGCACGGCGACGCCGGGGTGGGCAAGACGCGCCTGATGACCGAGCTGTCCGACCGCGTCCGTCGCGGCGGCGGCGTGGTCACCGGCGCACAGTGCTTCGGGACCGCGGGCCGGCTGGCGCTCGCACCGGTGGCGGACTGGCTGCGCACCCCGGCGATCCGGTCGGCGCTGACCGGCCTCGACGACGTCTGGCGCACGGAGGTGGAACGGCTGGTCCCGGCGACGCGGACGCGGGCCGACCCCGGGCCGCCGGCCATGGTCGACGCCTGGCAGCGGCACCGGTTCCACGAGGGCATCACCCGCGCCCTGCTGCACCTCGGCCGCCCGGTCCTGCTGACCATCGACAACCTGCACTGGTGCGACCCGGAGACCCTCGCGTTCGTCACGTTCTGCCTCGCGCTGACCCCGGACGCCCCGATCCTCGTGGTCGCCACGGTCCGCGACGACCCGGACGACCACGAACCGGGCCTCGCGCAGTGGATCACCCGCATGCGGGCGACCGGTCTCCTCACGGAGATCCGGGTGCCGCCGTTCGACGCCGCCGACACCGCGACGCTCGTCGAGGCGATCACCGGGCGGGCCCCGGAGCCCGGCGCCGCGGCGCTGCTGCAGGCCACCACGGGTGGGTTCCCGCTCTACATCGTCGAGACGGCGCGGGCCGGCGACGGGTCCGGCGCGGCCCCGGACGGCCGGGTCACCGCCGTGCTCGTCCGGCGGCTGGCGCAGACGAGCCAGGCCGCCCGCGAGATCGCCGGGCTGGCGGCGGCGGTCGGCCGGGACTTCACCCTCGACCTGCTCGCCGAGGCCGCCGACCACGACGCCGACGCCGTGGTCGGGGCCGTCGACGAGCTCTGGCGTGCGCGGATCCTGCGCGAGACGGCCGACGGGTACGACTTCTCCCACGACCTCCTGCGCGACGCCGCGTACGCCCAGGTCAGCCCGCCCCGGCGGTGGCTGCTGCACCGGCGGGTCGCGCAGGGTCTGGAGATCCTGCACGCCGCCGATCCCGACGGGATCTCGGCCCAGCTCGCCGAGCAGTACGCCCGCAGCGGGAACAGCGAGCGGGCCGTCGCGTGCTACCGGCGCGCCGCCGACGTCGCGGCCGGGATGTTCGCGCACTGCGAGGCCGTCCGGCTGCTGGACGAGGCGCTGGCGATCGTGCGCGCCCTGCCCGAGGGCGGGGACCGTACCCGGCGCGAGCTGACCCTGCTGGAGGCGCTGGCCGCCCCGCTGAACGCGCAGCTCGGGTACTCCGCGCCGCGGGTGCGTGCGACCCTCGAGGAGGCGATCGACCGGGCCGAGGCGCTCGGCCGCCGGGACTCCCTGCTCAACGGGCTGGTGGGGCTGTGGGCCTCGCTCTTCGTGCACGGCGACACCGAGGAGGCGCACCGGGCGGCCGGGCGCGCGCTGACCCTGGTCGAGCCCGGCTCCGAGCTGAGCGGGCCCGCGCACTTCGCCTACGGGGGCTCGGTGCTCAGCCTGGGCCGGCCCGCCGAGGCCCTCGAGCACCTCACCCTGTCCGCCGGGTTCGGCGGGTTCCACCCGCTCAGCATCGGCACCCGCTCCGACGTGCACGGGCGGGCGTTCGCGGCGCACGCCCACTGGCTGCTCGGCGAGCCCGATGCCGCCCTGACCAGCAGCGCGGACGCGATCGCGCTGGCCCGCACGACCGGCAACGCCTACGTCCTCGCCGTCGCGCTGGCCTACGGGGCCATCACCCACCAGCTCCGCGACGACCGGGCGGAGCTCGACCGCGTCGTCGACGAGCTGCGGGGGCTGTGCGACCGCTACGGGTTCGCCTACTACGGCGACTGGGGCCTGGTGCTCGACGGGTGGTCGCGGACCGACGCCTCCGGCACCGAGCTCGTGCGCGCCGGGATCGCCAGCCTCGAGGCGCACGACGCCTTCGCGCGGATGCCGTACTGGCTCTCGCTGCTCGCCGACCGCTACGACCGGGACGGCCGGCGCGACGAGGCCGTGGCCACCCTCGACGCCGCCCTCGCGGCCGGCCGGGCCCACGACGACCTGTGGTGGACCCCCGAGGTGATGCGGAGGCGGGCGGCGTACGACGACCGCGGGAACGGTGCCGTGCGCGGCGTCGCGCGCCTGCGGGCCGCGGCCGACCTGGCCGCCGAGCAGGGGAGCGTCGCCCTGCTCGCGCGGTGCCGCGCCGACCTCGAGGCGCGCGGCGTTCCGGCCGCGGCGTTCGGCGTTCGCCCGGCCACCTGAGCCCGGCGCGCGGCCCGAACGGAGGGTGAACGGCACAGTCGGAGCATCGGTGGGTGTCGCGTCCGAGCACGTCGGAGGCACCGATCGAGAAGGAGCCAGCGTGACCACCACGCCTGCGCGCACCACCGCCCCGTATCCCGACCTCGCGGCCGCCCTGCGCGGCGAGCTGATCCTGCCCGGCGATCCGGGCTACGACGCCGCCCGCGCCGTCTACAACGGCATGATCGACCAGCGGCCGGCGGCCATCGCCCGGTGCCACGACACCACCGACGTCGTCGCGGCGGTGCGGTTCGCCCGCGCCCACGACCTGGAGATCGCCGTCCGCAGCGGCGGGCACCACGCCGCCGGCCTCGGAGTGCGGGACGGCGCGCTGACGATCGACCTGTCGGCGATGCGGAGCACCACCGTGGACGCCGGCGGTCACACGGTCCGGGTCGACGCCGGATGCACGTGGGGCGATGTCGACCAGGCCACGGTGGCCGTCGGCATGGCCACGCCGTCGGGCTTCATCGCCTCGACCGGCGTCGCCGGCCTGGCGCTCGGCGGGGGCATCGGCTACCTCACGCGCCGGTTCGGCCTCACGGTCGACAACCTCGTCTCCGCCGAGGTCGTGCTCGCCGACGGGCGCGTGGTGACGGCGAGCGCCACCTCGCACCCGGACCTGTTCTGGGCCTTGCGCGGCGGCGGCGGCAACTTCGGGATCGTCACCTCCTTCACCTTCCGCTGCCACGAGATCGGCGACCGCGGGACCGTCGTCGCCGGCCCGGTGTTCTACGACATCGCCGACACCGCCGAGGTGCTGCGGTGGTACGGCACCGTCGTGCCGTCCCTGCCGGAGGAGCTGAGCGGCTGGTTCGCGCTGCTCACCGTCCCGCCCGCCCCGCCCTTCCCGGAGGAGCTGTGGGGTCGCAAGGCCTGCGGCATCGTCTGGTGCTACACCGGCCCGCACGACCGGGCGGACGAGGTGCTGGCCCCGGTCCGGGAGTTCGGCTCGCCGCTGCTCGTCGGCCTGCAGCCCATGCCGTTCACGGTCCTGCAGAGCACCTTCGACGGCCTCTACCCGCCCGGTCTGCAGTGGTACTGGCGGGCGGACTTCTTCGACGAGATCTCCGACGCCGGCATCGCCGTGCACGAGAAGTTCGGGCCGCGGCTGCCCACCGGGCACTCCACGATGCACCTGTACCCGATCGACGGCGCCGCGGCGCGCGTCGGCGAGGACGAGACCGCCTTCGCCTACCGCGACGGCGGGTGGGCCGGGATCATCGTCGGGGTCGACCCGGACCCGGCCAACGCCGAGGCGATCACCCGGTGGACCCGCGAGTACTGGGAGGAGCTGCACCCGACCTCCGCGGGCGGCGCCTACGTCAACTTCCTCATGGAGGAGGGCGAGGACCGGGTGCGCGCGTCCTACCGGGGCAACCACGACCGGCTCGCGCGGGTCAAGCGGCGCTACGACCCGGGCAACGTCTTCCACCTCAACCAGAACATCGCGCCCGCCACGGACGCCTGACCGGCCCGTCGGCCGCTGCGGCGGGCGGGGCGAGGGGTCCCGCCCGCCGTTCGGAGCCGGGTCAGAGCCGGTCGAGGAGGGCGCGGGTGAACTCCGCGGTGCCGGCCGCGCCGCCGAGGTCCCGGGTGCGGACGCCGTCGGCGAGCTGGGCCCGCATGGCGCCGACCACCTCGGCGCCCGCCTCCGGGTGCCCCAGGTGGTCGAGCAGCATCGCGGCGGACCAGATGGCGCCCAACGGGTTCGCGAGGTCCTTGCCGGCGATGTCCGGGGCGGAGCCGTGTACCGGCTCGAACATCGACGGGAACTCCCGCTCCGGGTTCAGGTTGCCCGACGGCGCGATCCCGATGGAGCCCGCGACCGCGGCGGCGAGGTCGGACAGGATGTCGCCGAACAGGTTCGAGGCCACGATCACGTCGAAGTCCGCGGGCCGGAGCACCAGCTTGGCGGCGAGGGCGTCGATGTGCTCGCTGCGCAGCGCGACCCCGGGGTGCGCGGCCGCCCGCTCGGCCACCACCTCGTCCCAGAACGGCATGGTGTGCACGATGCCGTTGGACTTGGTCGCCGAGGTCACGTGCCCGCGCCGGGACTCGGCCAGGCCGAAGGCGTAGTCGGCGATCCGGGTGATCCCGGCCCGCGTGAACACCGCCTCCTGCACGGCCAGCTCCGAGGCCAGGCCGCGGTTCATCCGGCCGCCGATCTCGGAGTACTCGCCCTCGGCGTTCTCCCGGACGACCACGAAGTCGACCTCGCCGGACTTCGCGCCGGACAGCGGGGACGGCACGCCGTCGAGCACCGCGATCGGCCGCAGGTTGACGTACTGCGCGAACGCGCGGCGGATCGGGATCAGCAGGCCCCACAGCGACACGTGGTCCGGGACGCCGGGCCAGCCGACCGCTCCGAGCAGGATCGCGTCGTGCGACCGGATCCGGTCGAGGCCGTCGGCCGGCATCATCGCGCCCTCGTGCGCGTAGCGCTCGCAGGACCAGTCGAACCCGTCGTAGGCGAAGGAGATCCCGTGCCGGCGGCCGACGGCGTCGAGCACGGCGGTCGCCGGCGGGAGCACCTCCTGCCCGATTCCGTCGCCGGGGATGAGCGCGATCCGGTAGGTCGTTCCCGCCATGCCCTCACCTTGGCAGCCCGCCCCCCGCCGCGCTGGGGGAGCCGACCGCACCTCGGCTTTGAGGCAGGTGCATCTGGCGGATCACCGCGGCGTCGCGCAGAGTGGGGTGTCGGGAGGGAACGATGACGTTTCGCAACGGTTCGGGGACGGACCCGGACACGCAGCTCGACGTGGTGGTGATCGGCGCGGGGTTCTCCGGCCTCTACGCCCTGCACCGGCTGCGCGGCGAGGGCTTCCGGGTACGGCTGCTCGAGCAGGGCGGCGGGGTCGGCGGCACGTGGTACTGGAACCGGTACCCGGGCGCGCGGTGCGACTCCGAGAGCTACTACTACTCGTACTCGTTCGACGAGGAGCTCCAGAAGGAATGGGAGTGGACGGAGCGGTATCCGGAACACTTCGAGATCCGTGCCTACCTGGAGCACGTCGCCGAGCGCTTCGACCTGTACCGCGACATCGACCTGCACACCCGGGTCGAGTCCGCGGAGTTCGACGACGCCACCACCACGTGGACGGTGCGCACCGGTGAGCGCACGCTGACCTGCCGGTTCCTGGTCACGGCCGTGGGCTGCCTGTCCACGGCGAACGTCCCGGACATCCCCGGGCTGGACACCTTCGCCGGCGAGTGGTTCCACACCGGGCGCTGGCCGCACGAGGGCGTGGACCTCGCCGGGAAGCGGGTCGGGATCGTCGGGACCGGCTCGACGGGGATCCAGGCGGTGCCGGTGGTCGCGGAGCAGGCCGCGCACCTGACCGTGTTCCAGCGCACCGCGAACTACAGCATCCCCGCCCGCAACGGCCCCGTCTCCGCCGCGGAGCGGGCCGAGGTGAAGGCGCGCTACGACGAGATCCGGCGGATCCAGCGGGAGTCGACGAACGGCCACCCGTTCCTGATCAGCGAGGTCTCGGCGCTCGAGGTCGACGACGCCGAGCGGACCGCGATCTACGAGCAGGCCTGGGAGCGAGGGAGCCTGAAGTTCCGGGCCTCCTTCGCCGACCTGCTGACCAGCCGGGAGGCCAACGACACGGCGTCGGACTTCATCCGGGACAAGATCCGCGCGGTCGTCCGCGACCCGGGGACGGCGGAGAAGCTCACCCCGCGCGACCACGGCTTCGCCACCAAGCGCCCACCGATCGACACGGACTACTTCGAGGCCTACAACCGGCCGAACGTCTCCCTGGTCGACGTGCGCGCCGACCCGATCCGCGAGATCACCCCGGCCGGGATCCGCACGAGCGAGGAGCACCCGCTCGACGTGATCATCTTCGCCACGGGCTTCGACGCGATGACGGGCCCGCTGCTCGGGTTCGACATCCGCGGCGCGGGTGGGATCCCGCTGCGGGACAAGTGGTCCGCGGGCCCGGTGACGCACCTCGGGCTGCAGGTCGCCGGCTTCCCCAACCTGTTCACGATCACCGGGCCGGGCAGCCCGTCGGTGCTGTGCAACATGCCGACCGCGATCGAGCAGCACGTGGAGTGGATCGCGGACTGCCTCATGCACCTGCGGGAGAAGGGGATCTCCCGCATGGAGACCACGGAGGAGGCCGAGCGGGACTGGGTGGCGCACGTCAACGAGGTGGCGCACCGGACGTTGCTGCCGCAGGCGTCGACGTCGTGGTACCTGGGGGCGAACGTCCCCGGCAAGCCGCGGGTGTTCATGCCCTACGCGGGCGGGTTCGCGGCCTACGCACGGACCTGCGCGGAGGTCGCGGAGAACGGCTACGAGGGCTTCGTGCTCTCCGCCTGATCGGCGCGGCGCGGCGTTCTCGTGGGGAGCGCCGCGGCGCCCGCGATGATCACCAGCCCGGCGAGGGGGACGACGAGCAGGCCGGCGCGCAGCGAGGTCGCGTCGGCCACCAGCCCGACGACCGGCGGCGCCACCAGGAACCCGATCCGCAGCAGCCAGCTGACGACCGTCAGGCCGGCCCCGGTGGGCAGCCCCGGCAGCTCGTCGGCCGCGTGCATGGCGGCGGGGATCAGCGTCGCGACCCCGAGCCCGGCCAGGCCGAACCCGACGATGGTGCCCGGGACCGTCGGGAAGGCCAGGGCCAGCCCCATCGCCACGACCACGATCGCCGCGCCGCCCCGCGCCACCGCCCGCTGGCCGAAGCGGTCGACGAGCCGGTCGCCGACCACCCGGCCGAGGAACTCCAGCGCCTGCAGGGCCACGAACCCGAGGCCCGCGACCGCGGCGGCCGCGCCGAGGCTGCCGGACAGGTAGACGGCCGCCCAGGAGGCGCCGGAGTCCTCGACCAGGGCGCCGGCCGAGGCGATCACCCCGAGGACCAGCACGACCAGCAGGGCGCGCCCGCCCGCTCGGGACCTCAGGCGCGCCGGCGACGCGGCGGGCTCGCGTTCGGCGTCGTCCGCGCCGGGGAGCAGGAAGCGGTACGCGACCAGCGCGACCGTCACGAAGACCGCGGCGGAGACGCCCAGGTGCAGGCCGAGGGGGAGCGCCAGCCCGGCCGCCGCGGACCCCATCAGCCCGCCCAGTACCGATCCGGCGCTCCAGGTGGCGTGGAAGGAGTTGAAGATCGAGCGGCCGTAGCGGCGCTGGACGCGCAGGGCGTGCGCGTTCTGCCCGACGTCGACCACCGCGTCCGCCGCTCCCGCCACGAACAGCGCCCCGGCCAGCAGGCCCCAGCTCGGGGCCAGCCCGGCGAGCAGGATGCCGACGGCCACCACGACCATGCCGAAGCTCGCCACCCGCGAAGAGCGGAACCGCCGGACCAGGGCCGACGCCGTCAGCCCCGCCAGCAGGGCCCCGAGCGGGAAGGCGGCCACGGCCGTGCCCAGCTGCGCGTTGCTCAGGTCGAGCGAGGCCTTGATCTCGGGGTAGCGGGGCAGCAGGTTCGCGAAGACCGCCCCGTTGGTGAGGAAGACGGCGGCGACCGCGATCCGCGCCCGCCGCTCCGTCCGCCCCGGTCTCGTCGTGCCGGTGTCCCCGGTCGTGCCGCTCGCCATCGGGAGGAAGCGTACGGAACGGGACGGGGGTTCCGCCTGCCGGTTCGGCGGTGGGGCGGCGGACGTCACGGCGGGGTTCCTGTCGCCTCGAGGCCGCTTCGAGACCAGGTGAGGGGGTAGCCCGGAACCATGACCGACCGGGTCGGTACCCCGCAGCGGAGGGCGCCACGGGCGCTGCTCGTGACGTGATGCGGCACGGACCCCCGCCGGACGCGTTCGCGGTGGTGATGGCCACCGGGATCCTCGCCGTCGCCGCGACCGCGCAGCGCTACCGGCCCTTCGCGCTGGTCCTGTTCTGGATCGCGGCGGCCGCGTTCGTCGTGCTGCTCGGCTGGGTCGCCGTCGGTGCGCCCGGCGGGGCGCGACGGCTCAGGCAGGAGGCGCGTACGCCGGACGTGGCGCTGCGGTCGTTCACCTTCGTGGCGGGGGCGACGGTGCTCGCGGCGGCCGTGCAACAGCTCTTCGGCGGCCCGGGTTGGGCGGTGGAGCTGCTCGCGGCGGCGGGGTTCGCCGTCTGGCTGGTCCTGCTGCCGCTCGCGGTGTCCGACGTGCGGGCGCGGCGGCTGCAGGAGCTGCGCGACCAGGTGCACGGCGCGTGGCTGCTCGTCTCCGTCGGCACGTCGGGGCTCGCCACGGCCGCCGCGGACCTCGCCGTGCGTCTGCACGTCCGCGTGCTGGTCGCCGCCGCCGCGGCGCTGTGGATCCTCGCCGTCCTGCTCTACCTGCTGCTCGTGGCCCTGGTGATCTGGCGGCTGACCAGCGAACCGCTGACGCCGGACGAGGTCACCCCGGACAGCTGGGTGCTGATGGGCGCGCTCGCGATCAGCGCCCTGACCGGCAACCACGTGCAGGCGGCCCTGGCCGCGTTCGGCGCCACCCCGGGCGCGGCCGCCGCGCACGGGCTCACCGTGGCCGCGCAGATCGCGGCGATGGCGTGGATCGTCCCGCTGCTCGTCGCCGAGGTGTGGACGGCGGGAAGGATCCCGGGCTTCCTGTCCTACCGGGGGTCCTGGTGGGCGGCCGTGTTCCCGCTCGGCATGTTCTCCGCCGCCTCGGCCGCGACCGCCCGCACCTGGCCGCTCGCGCCGCTCACCACCCTGTCGCTGGTGATGTTCTGGAACGCGCTGGCGCTCTGGGCCATCGTGGCGGGCGGGCTCCTCCACCAGGGCGCCGACCGCCTGCTCCGCATCAGGCGGGCGGCACGACCCGACCTCCGCTGACCCTTCCCTCGCGCTACGCGCCCGCCGATGCGGCCGTCAGGCGGCGGACGCCACGGCGGGCTCCAGGCCGACCGCCCGGCCGACGGCGCGGGCCAGCGCCCGGGCGTGGTCGCCGGCGGTCTCCCGCGCGACGGCGTCGTGCCGCCAGGCGATCACGCCGTCCGGCCGCACCAGCAGCGCCGAGCGCGGCCCGAGCCCGCAGCGACGGGCGATCCGGTCGCCGACGGCCGGGACCGTGACGGGCACCGGCAGGTGCGCGGCCGCGGTGCGCCAGTCGGCGTCCCCCGCTCCGGTGAACAGCGTGAACCCGGGCCCCAGCAGGTCCAGGGCGGCGCGGCGGCCGCCCTCGTCGCGCACCCAGACGTGCGGGAGGCGCTCGCCGGGCCGAGCGGACCCGGTCCCGACGTGGACGGCGCCGTCGGCGGCGTCGGTGGCGACCGTGCACGACCGGTAGGCCAGCCCGAGGTCACCGGTCAGCCCGTCGATCGGGTCGGGCCCACCCGGGCGCAGCGAACGCAGGGCCCGCGCCCGCCCGACCGGCTCGCGCTCCTCGGCCCTGACCGGCGTCGGCTTCCTCGACCGCAGCGCCGGGCAGGCCCGGGCCGAGCGCGGCGGCCTCGAGCAGCGCCGCGTCGTAGCCGGCGGCGGACGCCTCGAACTGCGCGGCCCGGGCCGCCCACAGCGGCCCCAGGTCCCCGCCCCACTGCGCCCACTGCTCGGCGTTCGACGCGGCCACGCCCGGGCCGGGCGCCATCAGACGCCGTGGAGCGGCAGCAGCGGCGGGCTGGTCCAGCGGGCGGCCGGGTCGAGCAGGCCGTCCGGGTCGACCTCGGCCCGCAGCGCGTCGAGCCGGGCGACGGTCTCCGGGCCGAACCCGGCCCGCAACCGCTCGACCGCCTCCGGGTCGACGCCCCCGGCGATGTTCGTCGTCGTGCCGCCGGTCGACCACGGCAGCATCCGCTCGACGATGGTGGCGAGGGCGCCGGACACGTGCTCCGCGATCGGCGGCACCAGCATCCCGACGGAGTCCAGGAAGTACGGCGCGCTCCGCCCGGCCACCGCGTTGGGCACCGCCGGCGGCCGGGCGAAGGCCGCGCCCAGCAACCGGATCTCGCTCAGCACGAACGGCAGGCCGGCGGCGGGGGAGGTGGCCTCGGCGAACGCGTCGAGGGCCGCGTCGGGCAGCTTTGCCAGCAGGACCCCGCGGTCGACGAACGGCATCGGGTCGACCGGGTCGGCATGGATCGCGGCGAACGCGGGGACCGGCAGCGGACCGACCGCGTCGAGCAGGGGCTCGGGCAGCGCGGCGCGCAGGGGCGCGATCAGCCGCTCGCCCTCGGCGACGTCGCCGACGAACGCGAACCGGACGTGCACCACGGCCTTGCCGCGCAACGGCTCCGGCACCATCGGCAGGTCCGGCAGGTTGAGCCGGGCGACGGAGGGGTTGGCGGTCTCGGGCAGCGCCTCCGCCCAGTCCCGCCAGATCCGCAGGACGCGCGGGACGTCGGCCGTCGTGGCGTCGACGAAGATCCCGCCCCCGTACAGCGCGGGCACCTCGACGAGGTCGATGGTCATCGCGGTGACGATCCCGAACGCCGCGCCGCCGCCGCGCAGGGCCCAGAACAGCTCGGGATCGTGCCCGGCGTCGACGGTGCGCAGTACGCCGTCGGGCGTCACGACGTCGATCGACCGGACGTTGTCCGCCGCCCAGCCGAAGGTCCGGCCGATCGGGCTCAGCCCGCCGCCGAGGGTGTAGCCGACGACACCGGCGCCCGGCGAGGAGCCGCACAACCCGCCGAGGCCGTGCGGGGCCGCGGCGTCGAGGACCTGCTGCCAGCGCACCCCGGCGCCGAGGGTGGCGGTCCGGGACGCGGGGTCCACGGTGAGCGTGTCGAGGTCGGAGGTGACGACCAGCACCGTCCCGGGCCCTGCGGCCGCGGCCCCGTGCCCCGTGGCCTGCACCGCCACCCGTCGGCCCGTGGCGCGGGCGTACCCGACGGTCGCGACGACGTCCTGCGCGTCGGCCGCGCGGACCACGTAGTCCGGGCGGTGCTCGGTCGCGAGGTTGAAGCCGACGGCGGCGTCGGCGTAGCCCTGGTCGGCGGGCGCGAGCACCGCGCCCGTGACCAACGAGCCGAGCTCGGGGATGTCCGTGGTGAGGCTCATGCGCTGCTCCTGTGCGTGATCGATCGTCCGTGATCGAGCACGTATGGATCAGGGGTCCCGTTAACGCCCGTCGTCAAAGCTGGGGACGGGCTGCGGCGCGGGCAGGTGCGTACGTACCGCCCCGCGGCCTACTCCGAGAACGACGACGGCCCCGGGCGGAGGGCCCGGGGCCGCGCGTCGGGAAGGGTCTGGTCCGCCGAGCACGTGGAGATCGAGGACTGTGTCCTGTCCGGGAAGGGCCGCTGTCGAACGTTCGCGGAGCTCTGTCGAACCGCTCGATCGGGAGAGGGTCGGCGTTACGGCCGCTCTTCGACCACGATCGCGTGCGAACGGCGCGGACCCGCCGACGCAGTCAGCGCCGCGCCCGGGATGCAGACCTACGCCGCTGCCGTGGACGAGCCGGAGCTTGCCGGTCCATCACAGGTGATCAACCTGTACGGGTCCGAGACAGCTGATCAACGGCGCGGGCTCCGGCCCTCGGCTCACGACAGGAGAACGTGGCCCACAAGATCACTTTTCATGGAGGCGAAGCGTCGAAATCCGACCGTGCCGGTCCACGACCAATGATCATGCCAGAGCCGGGTCGCTTGATCAGCCGTCATGGACGCGCAGGGTCGGAATACGACCGTGCCGGTCCACGACCAATGATCATGTCCAGAGCCGGGTCGCTTGATCAGCTGTCGTGGACGCGCAGGGTCGGAATCCGACGGTGCCGGTCCACGACCAATGATCATGTCCAGAGCCGGGTCGCTTGATCAGCCGTCATGGACGCGCAGGGTCGGAATACGACCGTGCCGGTCCACGACCAATGATCATGACCGAGAGAGGAGGCATCCGGGCGACCCCGCCGGGCTTCGTCACGGTCACGTTCACCGCCGGGGTCTGATCCCCGGCGGCGATACTGCCCGGCCTGGCACCCCAACGGCACGTCGACGCAATCTCCTCACGGACGTCCACGCGCGGGACCGGCGTGCTTGTCCGAAGTTCGGGCCTGCGACCCGCATACGTGCAGGTCACAGGCCCGAAAGTGATCCGTCTCAGTCCAGGTAGTCGCGCAGGACCTGGGACCGCGAGGGGTGGCGCAGCTTGGACATGGTCTTCGACTCGATCTGGCGGATCCGCTCCCGGGTCACGCCGTAGACCTGGCCGATCTCGTCGAGCGTGCGGGGCTGGCCGTCGGTGAGGCCGAACCGCAGCCGGACGACGCCCGCCTCGCGCTCGGACAGCGTGGCCAGCACCGACTGCAGCTGGTCCTGCAGCAGCGTGAAGCTCACCGCGTCGACCGCGACGACGGCCTCGGAGTCCTCGATGAAGTCACCGAGCTGCGAGTCGCCCTCGTCGCCGATGGTCTGGTCCAGCGAGATGGGCTCCCGGGCGTACTGCTGGATCTCCAGCACCTTCTCCGGGGTGATGTCCATCTCCTTGGCCAGCTCCTCCGGGGTGGGCTCGCGGCCCAGGTCCTGGAGCAGCTCGCGCTGGATGCGGCCGAGCTTGTTGATGACCTCGACCATGTGCACCGGGATGCGGATGGTGCGGGCCTGGTCGGCCATCGCGCGGGTGATGGCCTGGCGGATCCACCACGTCGCGTACGTCGAGAACTTGTAGCCCTTCGTGTAGTCGAACTTCTCGACCGCGCGGATCAGGCCCAGGTTGCCCTCCTGGATCAGGTCCAGGAACGCCATTCCGCGGCCGGTGTAGCGCTTGGCCAGCGAGACGACGAGGCGCAGGTTCGCCTCGAGCAGGTGGTTCTTGGCCCGCTCCCCGTCGCGCACGATCCAGCGCAGGTCGCGGCGCAGCTGGGGGGAGAGCTTCTCCGAGGCCTCGATAGCCCGGCGCAGCCGCTCGGCGGCGTAGAGGCCGGCCTCGATCCGCTTGGCGAGCTCGACCTCCTCCTCCGCGTTGAGCAGCGCGACCTTGCCGATCTGCTTGAGGTAGGCGCGGACCGAGTCGGCCGAGGCGGTGAGCTCGGCGTCCTTGCGCGCCTGGCGCAGGGCCTCGGACTCCTCCTCGTCCCAGACGAACTCGGTCGACTTCTGCTGGGACGAGCGGGTGGTCGGGGCGCGACGGTTGGCGCCGGTGTTGGCCGGCTCCTCCTCCTCGTCGTCCTCGTCCTCGTCGTCGGCGGAGTCGTCGGCCGCCTCGGCCGTGTCCTCCTCGACCTCGTCGATCTCGACGTCCTCCAGCTCGACGTCCTCACCGAGCTCGGCGTCGTCGAGCTCGACGGCCTCCTCGTCACCCTCGGGCGAGGTCGCCTTCTTCTTGGCCGACGTCTTCGGGCCGGACTTCGCGCCCCCACGTGGGCGCGCCGGCCGGGACTTCGTCGCGGTACCCGCCCCGCGGCCACGACGGGCGGGTGCGGCCGCCGTCTCGTCCACGGTCGAGTCGGTTCGGGTTGCGGAGTCTGCGGCTGCCACCTAGGCCCTCTCGCTGCGTGCGCTTGCGGTCCGCCGGAGCTGCCGAGAACGCGGCGGGCGCTCCGGTCCGGCTGGCTTCGAGTGACTTCGCCTCGCCGGTCGCCGCCGTTTCTCGTGGGGTCGGCGCGCGTCCCGGGGGTGAAGTTCTCAGCCATTGTAACTGCGCCCCGGCCAGGTGCTCGTCGGTCGAGCCCTCTTCAGAGCACCCGCATCGGTTCAGAGAGGGCCCGGGCGGGCCGGACGGACGCCCCGCTGCGCCGGGCGGCACCCGGAGGGCCGGGCGGAACCCCTGCCGAACCCCTCGCCGACCTGCGGGCTGTGGTCGGATGGGGGACATGGTCCCCAGCAGCCCTCCCGGTACGGCCGGAGTACCCGGCACGGACACGACCACCCTTCCGGACGCCGCGGAGCTCGCCGAGCTCCGGCGTGTCGCGGAGCAGGTGGCGGGGGAGGCGGCGGCGCACCTGCGCACGCTGCCCGCGCCCCGGGAGACCGGCGCGGTCGACACCAAGAGCACACCCACCGACGTCGTCACGGAGTCGGACCAGGCCCTCGAGCGCCTCGTCCGGGACCGCCTGGCGCAGCTGCGGCCGAGCGAGCCGGTGTACGGCGAGGAGGCCGCGGGCGACGCCGCGGCCGCGCGCTGGGTCGTCGACCCCATCGACGGCACCGTGAACTACCTCTACGGGATGCCCTGGTACGCCGTCTCGGTCGCCGCGGTGCGCGACGGGGTGTCGCTGGCGGGGGCGGTCGTCGAGCCGGCGTCGGGGCGGGTGTGGAGCGCGGCGGCCGGGGCCGGCGCCACCTGCGACGGCGTGCCGCTGGGGGTGACCACGGAGACGGAGCTCTCCCAGGCGCTGGTCGCCTGCGGCTTCTCCTACGACGCGGGCCGCCGCGCCCGTCAGGCCGCGATGATGGCGGCGGTGCTCCCGCGGGTCCGTGACCTGCGGCGGACCGGGTCGGCGGCGCTGGACCTGTGCGGGCTCGCCGCCGGACAGCTCGACGCCTACGTCGAGCACGGCATCCACTGGTGGGACTGGGCGGCCGCGGCACTCGTCGCGCGGGAGGCCGGGGCCGTCGTCCAGGTGCGGCCCGCGCCCGGCCGGCCCCGCACGGACGGCAGGGAACTGGGGGAGGACGTGACGGTCGCCGCCGCGCCCGGGGTCGCGGCGGCCTTCGCGGAGCTCCTGCGCGAGGCGGGTGCGGCCGAGGTCTGACCCGGCTGCTCGGGGCGGTCCGTCCTGGCCGCTGGGTCCGACGTGGCCGCTCGGCCCGACCTGGCCGCTGGGTCCGACCTGGCCGCACGGGGCGGCCGGCACCGACCGTCCCGGGCGGTCGGGGTCAGCAGCGCGCGGCGTCGCGCGCCTCGGCCAGGACCTGCGGGTCGAGCTGCGGCGTGGCCACCTGCTGGCCCTCGCCCGTCTCCCCGGAACCCGGGGCGCCCAGCTGCTCCAGCGCGTCGCGCACGGCGCGGACGGGGTTGACGTCGGTGAAGGCAGTGCCGACGGCGACGTCGACCGAGTCGTCGCCGCGCTCGTCCTGGACCAGCTCGAGGCAGGGGAGGACGAGCTGCAGGGTGGCCGCGGCACCCTGGCCCGACTGCCCGAACCGCAGCTGGCCGTGGCAGTCGAGATTGCCGGTCGGGTAGAGCGAGTCGTTGTCCGGCTGGCGGGCTTCGCCGAAGCCGAGGTCGCCGAGTTGCGCGGCCACCAGGTTGGCCTGGCCGCGCTGGCCGCCGGCGTTGAGCACGGTCGCCCGGACGTTCGCGGGCGGTGTCGGGGCGGCCGAGGCCAGGGCGTCGGCGTCGAGCACGCTGCCCGCAGACCCCGAGGCCGGCGCGTTGCACGCGGCGAGGCCGGAGTCGGCGGAGGAGTTGACGAACACGATCGTCCAGGTCACCAGGGCCGCGACGGCGAGCGCGCCGACCGTGATCGCGACCGGCCGGGGCCGGCGCCGCCGGTAGGGACGCAGCCCCGCGCTCACGCGCCCACCCCAGCCGTAGACACCCCGTGGATCAGCACGGCGGAACCCTAACGCCCCCGGCGGGCGGCGACGGGTGGACGACACGGGTGGGCCCGATGCCGGGGGCTTGACCGCTCGGCTACCCTCTGCGCGCCGACGGGGGAGCCACGACGTTTCGCGGGGCCCGGCCGCGGGCCGGGAAGGCGGGTCCGCGCAGGGTCCCGACCGGCCTGCGCTCTTCCGCAAACGGGTGAGACCGGCGTCACTCCGGCGCCGGGCACAAACGCCCGTGGCCGGGACGTTGTGCAGCGGCACGACCGAAGACGAACAGTACTGAGGGTGGGAACGATGGCTACCGACTACGACGCACCGCGGCGCAACGAGGCCGACGACATGGCGGAGGACTCGCTCGACGAGCTCAAGGCCCGTCGGAACGAGGCGCAGTCGTCCGCGGTCGACGTCGACGAGTCGGACACGGCGGAGAGCTTCGAGCTCCCGGGGGCGGACCTCTCGGGCGAGGAGCTCACGGTCAAGGTCCTGCCGAAGCAGGCGGACGAGTTCACCTGTGGCAGCTGCTTCCTGGTGCACCACCGCAGCCGGCTGGCCGAGACCCGCGGCAACCTGTTCATCTGCCGCGACTGCGCGGCCTGACGGACGGCGCCGCCGGCCCGACCGGAGCGACACGACACACATCCGGCGCACGGATGTGACGCGGACCGACGAGGGCGTCCCGGGTGCCCGGGACGCCCCTTTCGGCGTTCTCGGGGCCGGTCAGGTCCGCGCGGCGCTCAGCGCGGCCACCAGCTCCTCCGGGCGGCGGCTGCTGACCACCCAGTACGGCACCGGGCTCGCGGGGTCGCGCGTCTCGATCCGCACGACCGAACCGATCCAGCCGCGGTGCAGGACGTAGGCGACGGGGTCCAGCTCGGGGCCCAGCGCCTGCTGCTTGTCCTTCTTGGACACGATCTGCGTACGGCCGATGTGCTCCAGCGCGATCCGTTCGTCGCCGGCGACCAGCTCGGTGCCGGTCACCCGGACCCGGACGCTGCCGAGCCGCCACACCACCAGCAGGGCCAGCGGGATCAGCACGACGTAGCCGATCCAGGAGCGCACTCCCGGATAGCCCATGTGGATCTCGGCGCCCAGCAGCACGGCGACGCCGCCGGCGAACAGGAACCACCAGAGCGGCGTACTCAACCGCTCGTCGAACCCAGGACGGCCGGACGTCGCAGGGCCGGTGCTGGACGGGTGCTCACTCACGACGACCCACTGTAACGTCGCCCGTTGTGCCCGGCCCGATCGATGCTCCCCCGCACGAGCCGACGGTCACGCCGCTCGTCGACGTGCTGCTGACCCGCCTCGACCCCGAGATGCCCCTGCCCGCGTACGCCCGGCCCGGCGACGCGGGGGCGGACCTCGCGACCACGTCCGACCTCGTCCTCGCCCCCGGCGAGCGCGCCGTCGTCGGGACGGGGGTCGCGATCGCGCTGCCCATGGGCTACGCCGGCTTCGTGCACCCGCGCTCCGGGCTGGCCGCCCGCGCGGGGCTGTCGGTCGTCAACGCGCCGGGCACGATCGACGCCGGATACCGCGGTGAGATCAAGGTGTGTCTGATCAATCACGACCCTCGCGAGGAGATCTCGCTGCGCAGGGGTGACCGGATCGCCCAGTTGGTCGTTCAGAAGGTGGAGTACGCGCGCTTCGTCGAGGTGTCCGAGCTCCCGGCCTCCGACCGGGGACCGGGCGGCCACGGCTCGACGGGCGGGCACGACCGGCTGGCAGGAGGGGACGGACCGTGAGCGTCCGCTACGGCGAGGACCTCGAGGACCTGGAGGCCGACGGCTCGGTGGAACCCGGGTTCTACGGCGAGTACGACGGTGAGTTCGACGAGGAGTACGACAGCGACTACGACGGGCCGGACTTCGGCCCGTTCGACGTGGCCAAGCTCGATCCCGAGATGACCGACGCGCTCACGCGGATGGACTTCGGCGCCGTGCAGGTGCCGATCCCGCCGCAGGGCAGCGTCGTCGAGCCGGAGGACGGCGCGCGGCTGTCCGCGGTGCACATTTCGATGCCGGGTGGTGGGCGGCTGTCGCTGTCCGCCCTCGCCGCGCCCCGCTCCGGCGGGCTGTGGAAGGACCTCTGCGAAGAGATCGCGGAGTCGCTGCGCGAGGGCGGCGCGACCGTGCGCTCCTACACCGGCGAGTGGGGCCGGGAGCTGCGCGCGACCACGCAGATCGCCTCCTCGGTGTTCGTGGGCATCGACGGCGAGCGCTGGATGGTCTACGGCGTCGCGGCGGGCCCGGAGGAGCAGGCGGAGCGGCTCGACGCCGAGATGCGGCGGATGCTGCGCGGCACGATCGTGGTGCGCGGCAAGTCGCCGTACCCGCCGCGGACGGTGCTGCCCCTGACGCTCCCGTCGGCGGTCGACGAGGCCCCCGATCCCGACGCCGAGGCCCCGCAGCCCAAGGCCACGCTCACCCTGCGGACCCGCTCGGTCACCCCCACCGGGGAGGCGGGGGAGTCGGTCGGAGCGGAGCCCGACCCTGCGACCGCTTCGGCTCCTGCCGGGGCCGGGCAGGTCGGCGCTCCGGGCGGCGCCCGGCCCATGGCGCCGGCGGCCTCGGCGGGGGCGCAGGGCGCGCCCGCTGCCGATGGGCCTGGTGTTGGTGGGCCTGGTCCTGGTGGGCCTGGTGTTGGTGGGCCTGGTCACGGTGCAGCCGGTGCCGGCGGGCCTGGTCTCGGTGGGCCTGGTTTCGGTGGACCTGGTCTCGGTGGGCCGGGCGTCGGTGGACCCGGTGGTACCGGTGCGGCGGGTGCGCCGCAGCCCGGCGTGCGGGGTCCGCAGCCCGGTGGTCCGGAGTTCGGTGGTCCGGAGTTCGGCGGCCCCGCGGGCGGTGGGCCCGGGAGCGGTCGCTTCGGTATGCCCGGGGGTGGCTTCGGTGGACCCGGGACGGATGGTCGCGGCTTCGGCGGTCCCGGCGTGGATGGTCCCGGCGTGGGTGGACCTGGCTTCGGTGGGCACGGCCCGGGCGGGCCTGGCGCGGGTGGACCCGGCTTCGGTGGGCACGGCTTCGGTGCGCCCTCGGCCGATGGCCCGGGAGCGGGCGGTCCGGTCGGCCCCGCGGGCGGTGGCCCGGCTGCTGGCGGGCCCACCTTCGGCGGCCCGGTGCTCGGCGGTCCTGGTGGCCACGGAACCGGTGGCCCCATAGCAGGTGGCCAGGCGTCGGGCGGCTTCGGCGGCCCGGGCACGGGTGCCGCGGCGTTCGGTGGCCCGGGCACGGGCGCCGCGGCGTTCGGCGGCCCGGCGGGCCCCGCGCCGTTCGGCGGCCCGGCCGGCCCGGGCGGGCGCGCGCCCGCCCCTGGTGCCGGCGGGCCCGGCACGTTCGGCGGCCCGAGCGGCCGGTACGGCGTCCCCGGTGGAGCGGTGCCCGGTGGGGGCTTCGGGCCCGGTGGCGGCTTCGGGCCCGGGGCCGAGCCGGGCGGCGCGCCCGGTGCTCCGGGTGGTGCTCCCGCGACCGGCTGGTCCGGCGCGTACGGCCCCGGTACCGGCAGCTCCTTCGCGATCGATTCGCCGTCCGCACCCGACGGCGCGGGCCGCCAGCCCGGAGAGTCGGGCGAGCGGGGCTCCCAGGGTGCCGGCCCGGACCCGCTCTTCGGTGGCCCCGCCGCGCCCTCGACGGGTGCGTACGCGGGCCCGGGCGGGTTCGCACCGGGTGGTGCCCCGTCGCCCACGGACGCCGCGGGCGCAGGCCGGGGCGGCCCGGCGAGCGCCGGCGAGACACGGGCCCTGCCCATCGTCGGAACGGGCGCGGCCGGAGCCGAGCCGCGGGCCGACCATGCCGTCGACGCCGCTTCCCCGTCCGCTCCGCGGTCCGCCCCGCACGGCGGTGGTTGGGCGACAGCGGAATACCGACCCGACTGGTCCGACGAGGAGCCGGCCGATCGTGGGCCGAAATCGGCGCCGCGTGCGTCGACCGGCGGTGCACGCCACGCGGAGCCGCGGGCCGACCAGGCAAGTGGTACGTGGGCGACCGGCGGCCGCAGCGCAGACCCGGCGCCCTCGGGCTGGGCCGACCGGCAGAACGGCTGGGCGACCGGGTCGGCGGAATCGGCCCGTCCCGGACCCGACCCGCAGTTCCCGGGACCGGATGCACCGCGTCCGGCCTGGGCCTCCGAGCAGCCGAGCGGCGGCTGGGCGGACGCCGCCGGGCAGCCGGCCGGGACGCCGGAGCAGCAGGGCGGTCACGGATCCCGGGAGGACCTGTACGGGGCGCCGCACGGCGGTCCCACCGCCGACGGCCGGCCGGACGGCTGGACGCCGACCGTGCACCAGCCGCCCGGTCCGGGCTACGAGACCGTCGACCGCGACTCGGGCCGGCTGCCGCAGTACGGGTACACCGCGTCGGGCTGGTCGGCGCACAGTGGCGGTCGCCAGATGACCGGGTTCGCTGGGGTCCGCACGGGCCCCGGGTCGCCGGCCGACGTCCCGACCAGCCTGTTCGACGCGCTCATGGCCGAGTCGTCCGACCGCGCCGCGGAGCACGGTTCCGCCCCCCGCAACGGCTCGCCCGACGGACACGGCCCGGTCAACGGCCAGGGCCCGCTCAACGGACACGCCGTCCACGGGAGCGTGAACGGTCACGGCGGTCCGAACGGCTCGGGCGGCTCCAGTGGCAGGGGTGGCTCCAACGGCTGGGGTGGCCCGAACGGTCACGGCCCCGGCAGGCCGAACGGCTTCGGCGCCCCCGGTGTCGGTGGCTCCAACGGCTACGGCGCTCCGAATGGCTACGGCGCTACCAACGACCACGGGGGCCCCAATGGCCACGGCGCCCCTACCGGTCACGGTGCCCCCAATGGTCAGGGCGCCCCCAACGGTCACGGCGCTCCGGACGGGCACGGCGCTCCGGACGGCTACGGCCGCCCGAACGGCCAGAACGGCTACGGCGGCCCGAACAGCCAGAACGGTTACGCCGGCCCGAACGGCCAGAACGGGCATGGCGTGCCTAACGGCCAGAACGATTACGGCGGCGCGACCGGCCGAAGCGGGTACGCCGGCCCGAACAGCCCCGGCGGCTACGGCGGCCCGAACGGCGATGGCGCGCCCGAGCCCGGCACGACTCCCGGACAGGGCGAGCCCGGTCCCGGTGGATACCGCCGCCACCGCGAGGGGTCGAGCGCCCGGCCGGCGCTGTCGTTCCTCGACGGCGACCCGCTGAACGGCGGCGACCCCGACCGCGGCCGCCACCGCCGGCCCGAGTAGGCCGCACCGGTCCGCCACAGCCGTGGCGACCGGCCGGCTCACGACCGAGGAGCGCGGCACACCCCGTCGACGGGATGTGCCGCGCTCCCTCGGTTGTGCGACCCGCGCGTCCGACACCGCTCCGGGGGCCGGGCCGCCGCTTCCGCCCGACGCTGCTCCGGCCCCTCGACGCCACTTCCGCCCCGGCGCCCCTCCGCCTCGGCGCCCCTCCGCCTCGACGCCCCTCCCGCGCGCCCGAGTCCGCTCCGCTTCCCTCTCCCCTCACGAGCGGGAACGACCCCGGTGCACGGAGGGACCCCGGCACCAGCGAACCCCGCTGCCGCATCCACGAGCTCGCCCGCACCCACGCCCCGCTCCCCGCACACCGCAGAGCATGTGTGCGAAGTGCCGATGAGCTGTGCGGAGGCGAAGCCCCACCGGGCGGACCCCGAAAATGGGGCGGCGGTATCTCGGCCACCGGCACGCCGAACGGCATGCGAGCAGCGTCACGACCACCCGCCGAGACGCCGAACGGGACCCCGGTCCCAGAATCCGGGCAGATCGGCAGGATCCGGGTGTGGAAGGGGGCTTCACCCGTCCGGGCGGCTGCGTGTCGGCGCGGTGATCGCGCCGCTCACCGACGGAGAAGATCGGGACCGCCCCCGGGCGCATGAACCCGCTCGTCCGGGGCACACTTCCGGTTTCCCCCGCGTTACCCTTGCACGGGCAGCGGCCGGATCAGCAGAGACGGCCCGCGCCCGAGCAGCCGAGGAGAGAGATGGGCAGCACGGACGGTGGGGCGTTCCGCCGCATGCTTCGCAAGCTCACCAGCGACGTCGACGTCCTGGACGCGGACGACCTGTCCGAGGATTCCGAGCGTTCCGGCGCGCAGCGCGCGAGCGAGTGTGCGTGCGGCCAGGAGGTGACCATGCTGGGTCGTCTCAGGAGTGTGGAGTTCTGCCCCGAGGACGACAGCAGCGCGCAGCTCCAGGCGGAGCTGTACGACGGCACCGAGGGAGTGACGCTGGTCTGGATGGGTCGACGCCGGATCCCGGGCATCGAGCCCGGCCGGACGATGCGGGTGCGCGGCAGGATCTCGGTCCGCGACGGGCGGAAGGTCCTGTACAACCCGTACTACGAGATCTGCCAGGCCCAGTGACGCCGGGTCCCGAGGGGGACCAGCCGACCACCCGGATCCCGCGGGTGGCCGGCGAGCCGGCGGACCACGACTCGGCCACGGGGCCGATCCCGCGCGTCCCGGTCGAGGAGACCGCACGCGGCGCCGCCGGGGAGACCGACGGGGACCCGGACGGGGACCCGGACGACGACCCCGCGGAGTCCGAGCGCCGCCCCACGCTCCTCGAGCAGATGGGCGGCATCCCCGGCATCATCGCCTCGACGGTCCCGGTCGCGGTGTTCGTCGTCGCCAACGTCCTGTTCTCGCTCAAGCCCGCCCTGATCGCCGCAGTCGTGGCCGGCGTGCTGGTGGCGCTCTTCCGCATCGCCCGCAGGCAGCCGCTGCAGCCCGCGATCTCCGGGCTGTTCGGCGTGGCGGTCTGCGCGTTCATCGCCTACCGCACCGGCGAGGCCCGCGGGTTCTACCTGCCCGGCCTGCTCTACAGCGCCGCGCTCGGGCTCGCGTTCCTCGTCTCGATCGTCGTGCGGTGGCCGCTCGCCGGGGTGATCTGGCACGCCGTCAACGGGCACGGCCAGGACTGGCGCCGCAACCCCCGCATGCTGAGGGCGTACGGCTGGGCCAGCGCGCTCTGGGCGCTCGTGTTCGCCGCCCGCCTCGTGGTGCAGGGCTGGCTGTACAACGCCGACGAGGAGACCTGGCTCGGCATCGCCCGCCTGGGCATGGGCTACCCGCTGCTCGGCCTCGCGATCGTCGGGACGGTCGTCGCCGTCCGCCGCGCCGAGCGCACCCCCGCCCCGAGCTGACGGCCGCACGCCGCGGACGGGCCGCCGGGCCGAGGCGCGGCGCGTCCCGGAGCCGGCCTCAGGCGTCGACGACCGCCGCCCGGATCTCCTCCTCGACGGCCGCGGTGGCGACGAAGAGCAGCTCGTCGCCCGGCTCCAGCGCGTCGTCGGCCTGCGGGACGAGCACCCGGCCGCCGCGCAGGATCGTGACCAGCGCGGAGTCCGGCGGCAGCGCCAGGTCCCGCACCGGGCGTCCGGCCAGCGGTGTGTGCGTGGGCAGGGTGACCTCGACGAGGTTCGCCTGACCCTGCCGCAGGGTGAGCAGCCGGACCAGGTCGCCGACGGCCACGGCCTCCTCGACCAGGGCCGCGAGCAGCCGCGGGGTGGAGACCGAGACGTCGACGCCCCAGTTCTCGCCGAACAGCCACTCGTTGCGGGGGTCGTTGACCCGCGCGACCACCCGGCGCACCGCGAACTCGGTCTTGGCCAGCAGCGAGACGACGAGGTTGACCTTGTCGTCGCCGGTCGCGGCGATCACGACGTCGCAGCTCTCGATGCCGGCGTCCTCGAGCGTCTGCAGCTCGCAGGCGTCGGCGTGCACCCACTCCGCCTCCTCGACGGCGGCGGGGTCGATGTGGCTGAGGTCGCGCTCGATGAGCATGACCTGGTGCTGGTTCTCCACGAGCTCCCGCGCGATGGAGCGGCCGACGGCTCCGGCCCCGGCGATGGCGACCCTCATGACCTCACGCCCTCTCGGGTTCTCAGGAGTCGGCGGGCGGCGCGGCCGCCGCGGCCGTGACGTCGGAGACCGTGCCCGAGACCGCCGCCACGTAGACGGTGTCGTCGGCCTGCACGGCCGTCTCGCGGGTGGGCAGCACGCCGGTGCCGAACCGGACGAGGAACGCCACCCGGGATCCGGTGGCCTCCTCCAGCTCGCGGATGGGGCGCCCGACCCAGTCCTCGTGCAGCGGCAGGGGCAGGATCGCGACGGTCCCGGCGGGCTCGCGCCAGGCCGTCGCGACGCCGTCGGGCAGCACCATCCGCATGAAGCGGTCCGTGGTCCACGGCACCGTGGCGACGGTGGGGATGCCGAGCCGCTCGTAGACGGCGGCGCGCTTGGCGTCGTAGATCCGGGCGACCACCCGCTCCACGCCGAACGTCTCCCGGGCGACCCGCGCGGAAAGGATGTTGGAGTTGTCACCGGACGAGACGGCGGCGAACGCGTCGGCCTTCTCGATCCCGGCCTCGATGAGCACCTCGCGGTGGAACCCGAACCCGACGACCTGGCGGCCGCGGAAGTCCGTGCCGAGCCGGCGGAAGGCCTGCACGTCCCGGTCGACGACGGAGACCTCGTGGCCGAGGCGTTCGAGCCCTGCGGCGAGGGACGCGCCGACGCGGCCGCATCCCATGATCACGACGTACATCGGATGGGCCCTCCCGGGCTCGGTCGGTCTCACGTTCCGACGGCCGCGGCGCCTGCGAACGGGGCCGGGCTCGTCGTCGGCGCACGCTATCGCGTGGGTCCACCACGGAGAGCATAGGCTTCCGACGTGTCCAAGCTCGGCGTCGCCGTCAAGCGCATTCTCGTCGGTCGACCACAGCGCAGCGACCGGCTGCACAGCACGCTCCTGACCAAGCGGATCGCGCTGCCGGTCTTCGCCTCCGACGCCATGTCGTCGGTCGCGTACGCGCCGGAGGAGATCTTCCTGACCCTGTCGGTCGCGGGCGTCACCTCCTACGCGCTGTCCCCATGGATCGGCGTCGCCGTGGCGATCGTGCTGCTCACGGTGGTGGCGAGCTACCGGCAGAACGTGCACGCGTACCCGTCGGGCGGCGGCGACTACGAGGTGGCGACCGTCAACCTCGGGCGCAAGGCGGGGCTCACCGTGGCGAGCGCGCTGCTCGTCGACTACACGCTCACCGTCGCGGTGTCGATCTCCGCGGCCGCGGCGAACATCGGCGCGCTGGTGCCCTTCGTGGCCGAGCACAAGGTGCTGTTCGCCGTGCTGGCGATCGTCGTGCTCACGGCGATCAACCTGCGGGGGATCCGGGAGGCGGGCGCCGCCTTCGCGGTGCCGGTGTACCTGTTCATGATCGGCATCGGCTCGATGATCCTCTGGGGTCTGACCCGGGTGCTGGTCCTGGGCCAGGACGTCGTGACGGCCAGCACGAACCTGCACCTCGTGGCCGAGGGCGACACCTTCACCGGGCTGGCTCTGGTGCTGCTGATCCTGCGCAGCTTCACCCAGGGCGCGGCGGCGCTGACCGGTGTCGAGGCGATCTCCAACGGCGTGCCGGCCTTCCGCAAGCCCAAGTCCCGCAACGCCGCCACCACGCTGCTGATCATGGGCGTGATCTCGGTGTCCATGTTCCTGGGCCTGCTCGCCCTGGGTCGGCTCACCGGGGTCCAGATCGCCGGGGACCCCGCCACCCAGTTCCCCGACGCGCCCCCGGGCTACCAGCAGCAGACGATGGTCGCCCAGCTGGCCGACGCCGTCTTCTCCGGCTTCCGGCCCGGGTTCTTCTTCGTGGTGATCATGACGGCGCTGATCCTGGCGCTCGCGGCGAACACGGCGTTCAACGGCTTCCCGGTGCTGGGCTCGATCCTCTCCCAGGACCGCTTCCTGCCCCGCCAGCTGCACACCCGCGGCGACCGGCTCGCCTTCTCCAACGGCATCCTGATCCTCGCGGCCTTCGCCGTCGTGCTGGTGATCGGTTTCCAGGCGGAGGTCACCCGCCTGATCCCGCTGTACACGGTGGGCGTGTTCGTGTCGTTCACGCTGAGCCAGACCGGCATGGTGCGGCACTGGAACCGCGAGCTGAGGACGGTGACCGACCCGAGAGAGCGGCGCCGGATGCGCCGCTCGCAGACGATCAACGGGTTCGGCGCGATCATGACCGGGCTCGTCCTGCTCACGGTCCTGGTCACCAAGTTCGTGCTCGGCGCGTGGATCACCATCGTGGCGATGGCCGGGTTCTTCGTGCTGATGGTCGCGATCCAGAAGCACTACGACCGGGTGTCGGCGGAGCTGCAGGCCGGCGAGTCCGACGCCGTGCTGCCGAGCCGCAACCACGCCGTCGTGCTCGTGTCGACCCTGCACAAGCCCACGCTGCGCGCCCTCGCCTACGCCCGGGCGACACGGCCGGACGTGCTGGAGGCGCTCACCGTCAACGTCGACGATGCGGACACCAAGAGACTGATCACGGACTGGGGCAAGCGGAAGATCCCGGTCAAGCTCAAGGTCGTCGAGTCCCCGTACCGGGAGATCACGCGACCGGTCCTGGACTACGTGAAGCGCATCCGCTCGAACACCCCGCGGGACGTCGTGACGGTCTACATCCCGGAGTACGTCGTGGGGCACTGGTGGGAGCAGCTGCTGCACAACCAGTCCGCGCTGCGGCTGAAGAGCCGGCTGCTGTTCCAGCCGGGGGTGATGGTCACGAGCGTGCCCTGGCAGCTGGCCTCCTCGGCCGCCGCCCAGCCGCTCTCGCCGCACTTCGCCCCGGGCGCCTCGCGCCGCGGCTACCCCTCGATGGAGCAGCTGCCCGGCGACCAGACCCCGAGCGCCACCGCCACCCGCAGCGCGGGCACCCGCACCACACCCGGCTCCGACACCCGGAAGGACAGCGGTGACCCGGTCCGCTGAGCGCACCCTCGACTGGACCGACCGCGTGCTCGAGCTGGAGGTCGGCCCGGTCGCCCACGGCGGGCACTGCGTGGCCCGGCACGAGGGCCGCGTGCTCTTCGTCCGGCACGCGCTGCCCGGCGAGCGGGTCCGGGCGGTGGTGACCGAGGACCAGGGCGGGTCGTTCTGCCTGGCCGACACGATCTCGGTGCCGGAGCCCTCGCCGGACCGCGTGCCGGCGCCGTGCCCGTGGGCGCGTGCCGGCGGCTGCGGCGGCTGCGACTTCCAGCACGTCGCGCCGCCCGCGCAGCGCGCCCTCAAGACCACCGTGCTGCGCGAGCAGCTCACCCGCCTCGGCGGCCTGACCGGCGGGCTCGCCGCCTCGGTCGAGGTCGAGGAGCTCCCCGGCGGCCCGCTCGGCTGGCGGCAGCGCCTGCGCCTCGCGGTCGACGACGAGGGCCGGGCCGGGCTGCGCGCCCACCACAGCCACGAGGTCGTCCCGATCTCGGACTGCCTGCTCGCGCCCGCCGGGCTGCTCGACGACCTGCTCCGGCGGCACTGGCGCCCCGGCGACGAGATCGAGGTGGCCGTCGACGCCCGGGGCGAGCGGCACCTCGGCTCGGGCGTGCCGCCGGCGGAGCGCAGCGCCTCGGTGCAGCACGCGGCCGGCCGCGACTGGGAGCTCTCGCCGGGCGCCTTCTGGCAGGTGCACCCGGAGCTGGCCGACACGCTCGCCGGGCTCGTGGGGGAGTGGGCGGCGGCGCCCGCGGGCGGCGCGGCCTGGGACCTCTACGGCGGGGTCGGGCTGTTCGCCGCGGTGCTGGCCAGGCAGGTGGGGCCGACGGGTTCGGTGACGGTCGTCGAGTCGGCGCGGCAGGCCGTGGCCGACGGCGAGCGGGCACTGCGGGACCTGCCGCAGGTGACCTTCCGGTCCGGTCGGGTCGAACGCGTGGTCGCCGGGCTGCCCGACCCGGCCGTCGTCGTCGCCGACCCGCCGCGCAAGGGGCTCGGCAAGGCGATGGTCGAGGAGCTGTGCGGGCGGGGCCCGGAGCGGGTCGTCTACGTGGCCTGCGACCCGGCGGCGCTGGGCCGCGACGTGAGGCTCTTCGCCGCGCGGGGCTACGCGCTCACCGCGCTGCGGTCCTTCGACGCCTTCCCGATGACGCACCACATGGAGTCGGTCGCGCTCTTCGAACCCGAGCGCGACCGCAGCTGATCCGCACGAACGACGGCAGACAGGAGGACCATGGGCATCGCCGAGTACGTCGAGGGGTGGGAGCCCGGAGCGGTCGAGGTGCGGGAGGTCCTGGACCGCGTCCCGTCGGACTCGTTCGCCGGCCTGCTCGACCAGCCCTCGCCGATCGACGCGACCGGGCAGGGGTCGACCGCGCTCCCGCCGCTGTGGACGGCCTTCCACTTCCTCGAGCGGCCCGCCACCTCCGAGCTCGGCGAGGACGGACACCCCCGCGAGGGGCACTTCCTGCCGCCGATCCCGAACCGCCGGCGGATGTTCGCCGGCGGCCGGCTCACCGTGCGCGCGCCGCTGCGCGTGGGCGACGAGGTGACCCGGCGCAGTGCGCTGAGCTCGATCACCCCGAAGTCCGGGCGGTCCGGTGACATGCTGTTCGTCACCCTGTCCCACGAGTACCTGCGCGACGGCGAGGTGGCCCAGGTCGAGGAGCACGACGTCGTCTACCGGGAGCAGGAGCCCGGGGCGGCGCGCGCCGCGACGCCGACGGCCCCGGAGCCGCGCGAGCCCGAGCCGGCGGCGCCGGGGGAGTGGCAGGCGGTGCTGCGTCCCGACGAGGTGCTGCTGTTCCGGATGAGCGCGCTGACCTACAACGCCCACCGGATCCACCACGACCTGCCCTACACCCGCGACGTCGAGGGCTTCCCCGGGCTCGTGGTGCACGGGCCGCTGCTCGCGCTGATGCTGCTCGAGCTGCCCCGCCGGTTCGCGCCGGACCGCCAGGTCGCCGGGTTCTCCTACCGCCTGCGCCGGCCGGCCTTCGCCGGCGCGCCGGTGGTGGCGACGGGCAAGCCCGACGGCTCCGACCTCGTCTGCGGGGTGCCCGGGGCCGACCCGAGCATCACCGGTCAGGTCACCTTCGCCTGATCGCGCGGGCCGTCGGCGGACGGGCCTCAGGACGTCGTGCGCCCGGTGGGGGCCGGAGCCACCGCCGCGGCCGGAGCCACCCCGGCGGCCGGAGCCCTCGCCGCGGCCGGGGTCACCCCCGCGGCCGCGGACGGAGCGGTGGTGGCGGGCGTAGCGGCGGCCGTGGACGTCCCCGGCGCGGTGCCGCCCTGCACCCGGTCCACCAGCCAGGGGAAGGCGTCGGCGAAGGAGGTCGCGGCCACCTGCCAGGTGTGGCCGCCCGGCGTGGTGTGCTGCGTGCAGGCGATGCCCTGCGCCGTCATCGCGGTGCAGAGCTGCGCCGCCTCCTGGGGCTCGCTCCCGTCCGCGCCCGGGTCGGCCTGCCCGCCGAACCCGGAGCCGGTCGGGAGGCGCGGTCCGCCGCGGAACGCGAAGCCGGCCCGTCCGCCGGGCCCGAACCCCGGTCCGCCGCCGGAGGAGTTCTCGAACCAGCCGGCGGTGTCGGCGTAGCGGCCGTGCGCCGCCAGCACGGTGAGCGGGTCGAACCGGGCCCACGCCGCCGCGTTCCCGCCGTACAATCGGCTGATCGTCTCGTCCTTGCCGCCGACGGCCGGGCCGAGGTCACCCGCGATGTCCTCGAAGGTGCCGAAGAGCTCGGGGTGCATCACGGCGAGGTCCACGGCGCAGGTCCCGCCCATCGACCACCCCACGACCCCCCAGCTCGCGGGTCCGGCGGAGGCGCCGAAGCGGGACACGACGTAGGGCCGGACGTCCTCGGTCAGGTGGTCGGCGGAGTTGCCCCGGGGCCCGTTCACGCACTGGGTGTCGTTGTTGAACGACCCGCCCGAGTCGACGAAGACGAGGATCGGCGTGAGGCCCCCGTGCGCGGCCGCGTACCCGTCCACGACGTCCAGGGCGTTGCCGGTGCGGATCCAGTCCGCGGGGGTGTTGAACTCGCCCCCGACCATCATCAGCGCCGGCAGGGCGGGATGGTGGTCGCTCCCGGTGAACCAGGCCGGCGGCAGGTAGACATACTCCTCGCGGTGCGTGAACCCGCTGGCCGTGGCGGGGATGTCCACGCCGACCAGGGCGCCGTGCGCGGGCGGCGTCGGTGCGGCGGCGAGGCTCGCCAGCTGCGCGTCGTCGACCTCGTCCGGCAGCGGACCGGCGGTCGCGGCGCCCCAGGCCTCCTGCACGGTGGGGTAGTAGCCGACCCACTGGTTGAGGACCGAGGCGACGCAGAGCACCGCGAGCGGCACCGCGATGATCGACAGCGCCCGCCGCCACCAGGGCGTCCGCCGCCAGCCGGCGACCGCGACGACGGCCGCGCCGACCGTCACGCCGATCCAGATCCAGAGCACGACGGGCGCCGGGTCGTCCGTCAGCCCGTCGGCGGTGACCTGCTCGCGGACCAGCAGGCTCGCTCCGAGGCCGACCACCGCGGCCACCGGCAGCCACACCAGGTACCACCGCCGCCCGGCGCGGCGCACCAGGACCGCGAGCAGGACGGCGGCCGTGACCGCCGGGATCGCGACAGGGAGCCAGCCGGTCAGCAGGGACAGGCCGTGGCCGTAGTGACCCACCCGGGCACCGTTGCCGCGCCGGCTGGGGACGAGCCCGGAGAAGGCTGTGGACCCGCTGTGAATCGGCGCCGGATCGCGTACCCGCCGGGGCGGTTCCCTCCCGCACCGCCGGCGACGGCCTCCGGTTCGCGCGACCCCACCCCACCCCACCCGTACCCGCCGGGGGGCCGTCCGGGGAGGATGGGGGAGTGACAGGTTCGGTTCCCGCAGCGGCCCCCGCGGCCCCCACCGGGGCGGCGTCGGCTCCGCAGTCCTCGGCCCAGACCACCCCCCAGCCGTCGATCGAGCAGCGCATCGCCGACGAGCTGGGCGTGCGCCGGCACCAGGTCGCCTCGGCCGTCGACCTCCTCGACGAGGGGTCGACCGTGCCGTTCGTGGCCCGCTACCGGAAGGAGGCCACGGGCGGGCTCGACGACGCCCAGCTCCGCACCCTCGAGGAGCGGCTGCGCTACCTGCGCGAGCTGGAGGAGCGGCGGACCGCCGTGCTCGAGGAGATCCGCAAGCAGGGCAAGCTCACCCCCGAGCTGGAGCAGCAGGTGCTGGCCGCCGAGTCGAAGGCCCGGCTCGAGGACGTCTACCTGCCCTACAAGCCCAAGCGCCGCACCAAGGCCATGATCGCCCGGGAGAACGGCCTCGAGCCGCTCGCCGACGCCCTGCTCGCCGACCCCTCGCTGACCCCCGAGGAGGAGGCGGCGAAGTACCTCGGCGAGAACGTCGCCGACGCCGCCGCCGCGCTCGAGGGCGCCCGCGCGATCCTCGTCGAGCGCTTCTCCGAGGAGCCGGACCTCATCGGCGGCCTGCGCGAGCGGATGTGGAGCCGCGGCGTGCTGGTGTCGAAGGTCCGCCCGGGCAGGGAGGCCGGTGACATCGCGGCCGCCAAGTTCGCGGACTACTTCGACTTCTCCGAGCCCTTCACCTCGCTGCCGAGCCACCGCATCCTCGCCGTCTTCCGCGGCGAGAAGGAGGAGGTCCTCGACGTCTCGCTGGAGCCCGACACCGAGCCGGCCGAGCCGGGCGTCCGGACCGACTGGGAGACCCTGATCGCCGCGCACGTCGGCATCTCCGACGAGGGCCGGCCCGCCGACCGGTGGCTCAACGACGTCGTGCGCTGGACCTGGCGCACGCGCATCCTGCTGCACCTGGGCATCGACATCCGGGTGCGGCTGCGCACCGCCGCGGAGGAGGGCGCGATCGGCGTCTTCGCGTCCAACCTGCGCGACCTGCTGCTCGCCGCGCCCGCCGGGACCCGGGCGACGATGGGCCTCGACCCGGGCCTGCGCACCGGCGTGAAGGTCGCGGTGGTCGACGGGACCGGCAAGGTCGTCGCCACGGACACGATCTACCCGCACGAGCCGCGCAAGGACTGGAACGGCGCGCTGGTCACGCTCACCAAGCTGGCCACCGAGCACTCCGTGGACCTGATCGCCATCGGCAACGGCACCGCCTCCCGCGAGACGGACAAGCTGGCCGGCGAGCTCGTGGCGATGAACCCCGGGCTCAAGATGACCAAGGTGATGGTCAGCGAGGCGGGCGCGTCGGTCTACTCGGCCTCGGCGTACGCGTCGGCCGAGCTGCCGGAGCTCGACGTCTCGCTGCGCGGCGCGGTCTCCATCGCGCGCCGGCTGCAGGACCCGCTCGCCGAGCTCGTGAAGATCGACCCGAAGTCGATCGGCGTCGGGCAGTACCAGCACGACCTGCCCGAGACGTCGCTGTCCCGCTCGCTCGACGCGGTGGTCGAGGACTGTGTGAACGCCGTCGGGGTGGACCTGAACTCGGCCTCGGCGCCGCTGCTGCGCCGGGTGTCGGGCATCAGCGAGTCGCTGGCCGCCGCGATCGTGTCCCACCGGGACGCCAACGGCCCCTTCCGCACCCGGACCGCGCTGGCCGACGTCCCGCGGCTGGGCCCGAAGGCCTTCGAGCAGTGCGCCGGCTTCCTCCGGATCCGCGGCGGCGACGAGCCGCTCGACGTCTCCGGCGTGCACCCCGAGTCGTACCCGGTCGTCCGGAAGATGGTCGAGGCCGCGAAGGTCGGCATCGACGAGCTGCTCGGCAACACCACGAAGCTGAAGAACCTGCAGCCGCAGCGGTTCGTCGACGACCGGTTCGGGCTGCCGACGGTCAGCGACATCCTCGCCGAGCTGGAGAAGCCGGGCCGCGACCCGCGCCCGGCCTTCCGCACCGCGACCTTCGCCGAGGGCGTGCACAAGATCGCGGACCTGCGGCCGGGCATGGTTCTCGAGGGCGTGGTCACCAACGTGGCGGCCTTCGGCGCGTTCGTCGACGTCGGCGTCCACCAGGACGGGCTCGTGCACGTCTCGGCGATGTCCAGCCAGTTCGTGTCGGACCCGCGCGAGGTCGTGAAGTCCGGCGACGTCGTCAAGGTCAAGGTGCTCGACGTCGACGAGGACCGGAAGCGGATCTCGCTCACCCTGCGCCTCGACGACGAGCCCGGCAAGGGTGGCGCCGGCGGCCGGCAGAACCGCGGTGGCGGGGATCGGGGCGACCGCGGGGACCGGGGCCCGCGCGACCGCCAGGGCGGCGGCAAGGGCCGCGACCGGCAGGGCGGTCAGGGTGGCAAGAGCGGCCAGGGTGGCAAGGGCGGCCAGGGCCGGCAGGGCGGGCAGCGCAACCGGCAGGACAAGCCGGCCCCGCTGAACAACGCCATGGCCGATGCCCTGAAGCGCGCCGGCTTCAAGTAGGCGGACGGCCCGACGGCGGCGGTCGCTCCGGCGGCCGCCGCTGTCACTGTCGTCGCCGCCGTCACCGCGTCACCGTCGTCACGGTCGTCGCTGTCGTCGCTGTCGTCACCGCCGCCGGATCAGCCGACGAGGCGGCGGGTGAGCAGGTCGAGGTCGTCCGGGTCGGTGCCGTGGGCCAGCAGGTGCCCGCGCAGGCCGCCCGGGTGGGCCTCCATGTCGTCGAGCACCGCCTCCAGGGCCGCGCGGTCGACCCCGAACCGGCCCTGGCGGCCTCGGTCACGAGCAGCCGGTAGGCCCAGGCGAGGTCCCGCTCGCCGGCCGGGGTCGCGGCCACGACGTCGGGCGCGAGCGAGACGCCGAGCGGCACCTCGTGCACCTCGGCGACCGCGGCGAGCGGGTGGTCGAGGCCGCGGGTCTCGTCGCGCGAGCGCAGGTCGACGACCGTGCGGGGGACGAACGTCGCGCGGTCGCCGGGCTGCGGGGCGTCGCTGCGGAGGTACTCGCCGGCGCGCACGCGGCGCCCGTCGGTGGTCGGCAGGCCGCCGACGTCGCGGGGGTTGGCCGGGGTGCGCAGTTCCAGGGCAGCGAGATGCTCACCCGACCGAGGGTCCCCGCGGTCGGTGAACGCCAGGTGGAATGGTGACCGGAGGCACGTCCGGTTCCCTGCGGATCACCGTGGCGGCCCGATCACGGCCGTGAACAGGGTGAACGAACCGGGAACACGTGGGCGCCGACGTGTGTTGATCCCCCTGTAGGCGGGCAGGACCCCGGCCCGCTGCGATCTCCCGCGACCCACCGTGTGACAATGGGTGCCGTCGGCTGTCAGCGATGACGTCAGCCGAGAGCCCCATGGTCCTTTTCGGCGGTACCGAGCCGCTCCGGGCCCGCGGGCTTCCCCGCGGGTGCGCCGTCCGTCCGGATGTCGGTCGGCCACCCCGCTGCGACGAGGACATGAGTGAGCACTCTGCTGGACCTGCCCGAGAACGACTTCGACGACTTCGAGAACGACCTCGCCTCCGGGCGTGAGGACGGCGACGAGACGCAGGACGCCGCCGAGAACGACACCGACAACGACACCGCGGACGACACCGGCGCCGGCTTCGCCGAGCTGGGCCTCGCGCCCGGCATCCTCGGCGTGCTCGCCGAGCTCGGCTACGAGAGCCCCAGCCCGATCCAGGCCGAGGCGATCCCCTCGCTGATCGAGGGGCGCGACCTGCTGGGTCAGGCCGCCACCGGCACCGGCAAGACCGCCGCGTTCGGGCTGCCGCTGCTGCAGCGCCTGAGCGAGACCGACCGCGGCGGCGAGCGCCGCCCCTACGGCCTGGTCCTCGCCCCCACCCGCGAGCTGGCCATGCAGGTCAACGAGGCGATCACCCGCTACGGCTCCGCGATCGGCGCGCGCGTGCTGGCCGTGTACGGGGGCGCCCCGATCGGCCCGCAGCTCGGCGCGCTCAAGCGCGGCGTCGACGTCGTCGTGGCCACCCCGGGCCGCGCGATCGACCTGATGAACCGCGGCGCGCTCTCCCTCGACGCCCTCGCGACCGTCGTCCTCGACGAGGCCGACGAGATGCTCGACATGGGCTTCGCCGAGGACATCGAGACGATCCTGCAGGCCACCCCGGCGGACCGGCAGGCGGTGCTGTTCTCCGCCACCATGCCGCGCCGGATCGAGTCGCTGGCCCGCGAGTACCTGCAGAACCCGGTGACCGTGCGCATCGCGCGCGAGGAGGTTCCGGCGGGCGAGGCGCCGCGCGTGCGGCAGACCGCCTACATGGTGCCGCGCACCCACACCACCACCGCGCTCGGCCGGATCCTGGAGCTCGAGCGGCCCACCGCCGCCATCGTGTTCTGCCGCACCCGGGCGGACGTCGACGCCGTCACCGAGACCCTCACCGCCCGCGGCCTGCGGGCCGAGGCCCTGCACGGCGGCATGGACCAGGAGCACCGCACCCGCGTCGTCGAGCGGCTGCGCTCGGGTCGCACGGACCTGCTGGTCGCGACGGACGTCGCGGCCCGCGGGCTGGACATCGAGCAGCTCACGCACGTGGTCAACCACGACGTGCCGAAGTCGCCCGAGGCCTACGTGCACCGCATCGGCCGGGTCGGCCGGGCGGGTCGCGAGGGCGTCGCGATCACGCTGGTGCCCTCCGGTGCGATCCGCCACCTGCGCAACATCGAGCGGCTGATCGGCAAGAGCGTGCCGGTCGCCCCGGTGCCCACCGTCGCGGACCTCAAGCAGGCCCGCCTCGAGCGCACCCGCACCGAGCTGCGCGAGCAGCTCGTGGCGGACCTGCGCGCCCCTGTGACACTGAACTCGGGCGACGCGGACCCGGACGGCGTCCGGGCCATGGTCGAGTCGCTGGCCGGGGAGTTCGACGCGCTCGACGTGGCCGCCGCCGCGGTGCGGATCGCCCGCGCCGGCAGCACGACCGCGGACGACGAGATCGACATCCCGACGCTGTCCGCGCCCCGCGAGGGCCGCGGTCCCCGCGACCGTGACCGCGGTCCGCGCGAGGGCCGTCCGGGCGGCCGGGGCCAGGGTGCCCGCCCGCCGAGGGCCGGCGCCACGCGGCTGTTCGTCTCCGCGGGCCGGGCCGCGGGCATCCGCCCGCAGGACATCGTGGGCGCGCTGGCCAACGAGTCGCGGCTGTCCGGCCGGGACATCGGGGCCATCCAGATCCACGAGCGGCACTCGCTGGTCGAGATCCCCGAGCACGCGGCCGACGACGTGTTGCGCTCGCTGCGGGGCGTCACCACGCTGAAGGGCCGGCGGGCCAACGTCCGCCGGGACCGCGCCACGAACTGAGCGCCCCCCGCGGGCGCCACGGACTGACCCGCGCACGGCGAAGGGCCCCGCACCTCGGTCGAGGTGCGGGGCCCTTCCGCGTTCCGGGCGTTCCCTAGTGGATCTCCACCGGGTCGCCGACCTCCAGGTCGTCGTACCAGGCCACGGCGTCGTCGTGGGCGAGGTGCACGCAGCCCGCGGACGGGTTCTGCGGGTTGCCCTCGTGGAAGGCGATGCCGCCGTCGGCGAAGAACACCGAGTAGGGCATCGCGGCGTTGTTGAACTCCGCCGACCTGTGGTTCATGTCCTTCCACTGAACCTCGAAGTCCCCGGTGGGGGTCTCCTTGCCCTGCCCGCCGTGCGAGATGCCGACGGGGCCGCGGGTGATCTTCCCGTCGTGGATCAGCCAGGCCTGGTTGTGGGCGAGGTCGACGCAGGCCCGGGCCTGCTTGGAGCACGGCGTGCCGTCGGTCTGGTTCCAGTGCCCGCCGTGCCCGTCGTCGGCGAACGCCGCGCCGGTGAGGGCCGCGCCGCCGAGCAGCGCGGTGAGCGCGCCGGCCGCGGCGAGCCCCGTGATGCGTCGCCGGCCGCCCTCGGCGCGCCAGGCGTGTCGTGCCATCTTCTCGTCGTCCCTTCGCCCGTTCCCGAAGGCCGCAACGACCGCGCGCGGTACAGGTGACGGGCCGTGACCGCAACTCGACCGGACGCGCCCGGAGTCCGGATCGTCCCCGCCGGTCCCGGTCCTCGTGAGGCCTGCCGAGACGGGCGCGAAGGAGCACCATGAGCGGCGGATCACCACCGAGCCGGACCACACCGAGCCGGACCACACCGAGCCCCACCACACCGAGCCCACCACACCGCGATCGACGAGGAGCGCCTGCCATGCCCGATCTGAAGCCCCGGTCCCGCCAGGTCACCGACGGCATCGAGCGCACGGCCGCCCGCGGCATGCTCCGCGCCGTCGGGATGCGCGACGCGGACTTCGCCAAGCCGCAGATCGGCATCGCGTCGAGCTGGAACGAGATCACCCCCTGCAACCTGTCCCTGCAACGCCTGGCGCAGGCGGCGAAGGAGGGCGTGCACCGCGCGGGCGGCTACCCGATGGAGTTCGGCACGATCTCGGTGTCCGACGGCATCTCCATGGGGCACGTCGGCATGCACTACTCGCTGGTCAGCCGCGAGATCATCGCCGACTCCGTGGAGACCGTCGTGGAGGCCGAGCGGCTCGACGGCACCGTCCTGCTCGCCGGCTGCGACAAGTCCCTGCCCGGGATGCTGATGGCCGCCGCCCGGCTCGACCTGGCCGGCGTGTTCGTCTACGCCGGGTCGATCCTGCCGGGACACGTCGACGGCCGCGAGGTCAACATCGCCGACGCCTTCGAGGCCGTCGGGGCGTGCGCGCGCGGCCTGATCAGCCGCGAGGAGCTGACCGAGATCGAGCGGGCCATCTGTCCCGGCGAGGGCGCGTGCGGAGGCATGTACACGGCGAACACGATGGCCAGCGCCGCCGAGGCGCTCGGCATGGCGCTGCCGGGCTCGGCCAGCCCGCCCGCCGTCGACCGCCGGCGCGACGGCATCGCCCGGGCCTCCGGGGAGGCCGTGATCGGGCTGCTGGAGCGGGGGATCACCGCCCGGCAGATCCTGACCCGCGAGGCGTTCGAGAACGCGATCGCCGTCGTCCTGGCGTTCGGCGGGTCGACCAACGCCGTCCTGCACCTGCTCGCGATCGCCGCCGAAGCGGGCGTGCCGCTCGAGCTCGACGACTTCAACCGGATCGGCGACCGCGTCCCGCACCTCGCCGACGTCAAACCCTTCGGCGCACACGTGATGAGCACGGTCGACCAGGTCGGCGGCGTGCCCGTCGTGATGAAGGCACTGCTCGACGCCGGCCTCCTGCACGGCGACGCCCTCACCGTCACCGGGCGCACCGTCGCCGAGAACCTCGCGGAGATCGACCCGCCGGGACTCGACGGCACGGTGATCCGCGCCCTGAGCGACCCCATCCACCCGACGGGCGGGCTCACCATCCTGCGCGGCTCGCTGGCCCCGGACGGCGCCGTGGTCAAGTCCGCGGGCTTCGACGCCGCCGAGTTCCGCGGGCGGGCCCGGGTGTTCGACGGCGAGCAGGGTGCGCTCGACGCCGTCGCGGACGGCACGGTCGTCCCGGGCGACGTCGTGGTGATCCGGTACGAGGGCCCGCGCGGCGGGCCCGGGATGCGGGAGATGCTCGCCGTCACCGGGATGATCAAGGGCGCCGGGCTGGGCAAGGAGGTGCTGCTGGTCACCGACGGCCGGTTCTCCGGGGCGACGACCGGGCTGTGCATCGGCCACGTCGCACCCGAGGCGACCGACGGCGGCACCATCGCACTGGTGCAGGACGGCGACTCGATCGTGTTGAACATGGCCACGAAGACGCTCGACCTCGACGTCGGTGAGGAGGAGCTGGAGAAGCGGCGGGCGGGCTGGACCCCGCGCGACCCGGGGCGGCGTCGGGGCGTGCTGGCGAAGTACGCGAGACTCGTGGGGTCGGCGGCGCAGGGTGCGGTCTGCTCCCAGGACTGACCGCCGCGCCGGAACGCGGACGAGGAGCGGTGTGGGCAAGAAGCAGCAGGCGCGGGGCCAGAAGCGGGCGGCGAAGGTCGCGGCGCGGCGGAAGAAGGTCAGGCGGTCTCCCGAGCCGCTGCGTCCCGTCGTGACCCTGCCCGGCGTCGATCAGTACGGCCTCGACGACCACGACCCCGCCCGGGTCGAGGAGCTGCAGCCCGTCGACGAGATGCGCTACGCCGTGGCGGAGATCCGCACGGTGCGCGCGGTCGGGCCGTACGACGGCAACCCCGAGTGGCTCGAGGTCATGGAGGCCAACGTCGACGCCCTCGCCGGGGCGGGGGAGGACGACCTGGTCGTCGAGATCATCGACGACCGGGTGCGGCGGGCCGTCGGGGACACCCTCGCCTCCTCCTCGCCGGAGCCGGCCCGCGAGGAGGTCCGCTGCCTCGTGGCGTCGGACGGCGAGATCGCCCCGCCCGACCTGGCCCCGGGCGACCCCGGCGGCGCCCCCGCCCAGGCCCTCGCCTTCGCCGTGCTGCTCGGCTGGCTCGCCAACAGCGGCCCGCGCCCGATCCCGGCGTCCGCCCGCACCCGGGTGCCGGAATGGGTCCGTTCGACCCTCGGCGACGGACCGGCCTCCGCGGTCGACCGCGTGATCGGCATCGTCGGCTCGGACGCCGACCGGGCGGAGGCGATCGGCCCGGTGGCCGAGGAGCTGGGCGACGACTACCTCGCCGCCCTCATGTGGATCTCCGCCGGCCTGGTCGCCCTCTACGGCGAGGGCTCCGTCGACGACTACCTGCCCACGCCCGCCGCCGAGGGGTGAGATCAGCACCAGTGCTCTCGGACGGCCCCGGACAGCGCTGGTGCTCATCGCACGACCCTGCCCGTCAGGCCGAGCGCGCCCGGCCCTCCTCCCACGCCTTCTCCAGCAGCTGCAGGAGGGTGTCGGCGGGTTGGGCGCCGGAGGCGCCGTAGGTCGCGTCGACCGCGAAGAAGGGGACGCCCGTGATGCCGTAGCGGCGGGCCTGGTCCTCGTCGGAGCGCACCGCGTCGAGGTACTCGTCGGAGCCCAGGACGCGGTCGACGGCCGCGGTCGGCAGCCCGGCGTCGACGGCGAGGCGGCGCAGGGCCTCCGGCTCGCCGATCGGCTCGCCCTCGGTGAAGTACCCGCGCTGCAGCCGCTCCTTCAGCGTCTCCTGCAGCGCCGCGCCGCCGGCGTCCCAGGCCAGGTGCAGCAGGCGGTGGGCGTCGACCGTCGAGCCGTCCTGCGCGTCGTCGAACCGGAACTCGACGCCCTCGGCGGCCCCCATCGCCGTCATGCGGTCGTGCATCGCGCGGACCTGCGCGCGGTCGCTGCCGAACTTCGCGGCGAGCCGCTCCTCGCGGTCGCCCTCGTGCCGCCGCGGCGCCCCGGGGTCCAGCTCGTAGCTGCGGTAGCGCACCTCGACCTCGTCGGCGTGCGGGAAGCGGGCGAGCGCCGCGGCGAACCGGCGCCGGCCGAGGGCGCACCACGGGCAGACGACGTCGGACCAGATCTCCACCTTCACCCTCCGTCGAACCCGGAAGGAGTCAACGCGATTCCGCCGTCCGGCTCACAGGGTCCTCTCAGCGCCGTCCTACCGCTTCGCGAGCGGTTCGGTCCAAGGTCGAGGAGTGGTGTTGAGGGGGAGACGGGGAACAGGGGAGCGTGCGAGGCGGCCGGAGGGGCCGGACCGGGACATCGTGGCCCGGGCGTCGGCAGGGGACTCGACGGCGATCGAGGAGGTCCTGCGGATCGTGCGGCCGTTCGCGCTGCGCTACTGCCGCGCGCGGATGGGGACGGCGCTGCCGGGCCTGGCGGCCGAGGACCTGGCCCAGCAGGTCTGCATCGGCGTGCTCGGGGCGCTGCCCCGGTACGAGGACCGCGGCCGGCCGTTCCTGGCGCTGGTGCACCGGATCGCCGTGCACGAGGTGGGCGACGCCTACCGCGCCGCCGCGCGCAGCCCGGAGCTGGCCGATCTCGTCCCGGACCGGCCGGACCACGCCGCCGGGCCGGAGGAACGGGCCCTGGTGCACGACGACCTCGTGCGGCTGCGCCCGGCCCTCGACCGGCTGAGCGCGGCGGCCCGCGAGGTCCTCGTGCTGCGGGTCGCGCTGGGTCTCTCCGCCGACGAGACCGCGCAGGTCGTGGGCAGCACGCCGGGTGCGGTCCGGGCGATGCAGCACCGTGCACTGAACACGTTGCGCCGGCACGCGGAGGCGGAGGGGATCACCCCGGGTGCCTCCGGCGCGATCCCGGCCCGGTCCCGGGCTCGATCAGCGGGGTGACCACGGAGATCACGGAGATCACAGCCGGCTGAGCTGCGGCGCGCCGGGATGTCCGGCCCCCTTACCTGCCGGCAACACGCCGGATGCGGTGCCGACACACGGGAGATCCACCGTGGCGGTATGCAGGAGAGCGTCGCAGGCCCCGTGGGTGGCCGTGAGCACGCGGGGGAAGCCCTGGCCGCGGCCGGCCCGTCGCCGACCTCGGGCGTCGGGGTGATCGTGCCGTTCGACTTCGCGCTCGACCGTGAGCTCTGGCGCTGGGTGCCCGACGACGCCGCGCTGCACGTCACGCGCACGCCGTTCGTGCCGTCGCCGGTCACCGCCGAGATGGCGCGGGCGATCTCCGACCCGGAACCGGTGCGCCGCGCCACCCGGGACGTGCTGGTCCCGGAGCCCGGAGTGGTCGCCTACGCCTGCACCTCCGGCAGCTTCGTCGACGGCGCCGCGGGGGAGATCGCGCTGACCGGGGTGATCCGCGAGGCGGGCGCGCCGCACGCGCTCACCACGGCCGGGGCGCTCGTCGAGGGCCTGCGGTCGCTCGAGGTGGACCGGGTCGCCGTCGTCACGCCGTACGTCGACGACCTCACCCGCCGGCTCGAGGAGTTCCTCGCCGCCCACGGGGTCGCGACGGTCGCGAGCGTCGGGCTGGGGCTGCTCGGCCAGATCTGGCGGGTGTCCTACGAGGAGGTCGTGCGCGCGGTCCGCGCCGCCGACCGGCCCGAAGCCGAGGCCGTGTTCATCAGCTGCACCAACCTGTCCACCTACGACGTGATCGCCCCGCTGGAGCGGCTGCTCGGCAAGCCGGTGATCACGGCGAACCAGGTGACGATGTGGGCCGCGCTGCGGGCCGTCGGGCACCGCGCCGTCGGGCCCGGGCAGTCGCTGATCCACGGCACGGCCGGGTCCACCCCGCCACCGCACCTGCGCGTGGTGCCGGACCAGCCGGCGCCGCGCGACGACGCCGGCACCGACACCGAGCCCGGCGGCCGTGGTCCCGGCGGGCCCGGCGACCCGCCGGTGCTGCACAAGGTCCGCGTCCGGCTGCCCGACGAGTCCGGCGCACTCGCGCGGCTCACCGAGGCGGTCGCCCGCGCCGAGGGCAACATCCTCGGGCTCGCCGTGCACGGGCAGGACTCGCGCTCGGTGGTCGACGAGATGTTCGTCGGCTCCACGCGGGGCGCCGACGAGCTCGCCCGCGCCCTCCGCGAGGGGCTCGGCACGACCGACCCCGGCGCCGTGCTCGTCACCCCGGCCGACCCGCACGACCTGGTCGACGCGCCCACCCGCGCCCTCGACCTCGCGGTGCAGGCCGTCGGCGGGGCGGCCGCGGGGGACCGCTCCGCGCTGGCCAGGGGTCTGGGCGCGCTGGTGCACGCCGACGACGTCCGGCTCCGGCCGACCGAACCCCCGCACCACCCGCACGTCCTCGCGGTGCCCGCGCCGAACGGCGGCTGGCTGGTCGCGCGGCGCGACTGGGCGCCGTTCACCGTCACCGAGCACGCCCGCGCGGAGGCGTTCCTGCGCGCGGCGGCCGTCGAGCCCGTCCGGCCGCGCTGGGACATCGTGCTGCTCTCCGGCGACGAGCTCGTCGCCCAGCCCGCCACGGGCGACGAGGTGGGTGCCGTCGAGGACCTGCTCTGCGCCTGCCTCGCCGCGCTGGGACCGGGGGAGAGCCACGCCGTCGGCTGGACGGACCGCGAGCTGCGCGACCTCCTCGTCACCCCCCGGGGCCCGGCCCTCCTCGTGCGGGACGAGGCCGGCGCGCTCGTCGGGCTCGGCGCGGTGCTGGAGGGGCCGGCACCGGGCGGCGACGGGGAGCTGGTCCTGCTGGTGCACCCGGACCACCGCGGCCTGCGGCTCGGCCGGTGGCTGCGCAGACGGCTCACCGCGCGCGGCGCTGTGACCGCATCCTAGGGTTGGGGGCGTGCCGCTCCCGAAGAACTGGTCGCAGTGGAAGGACACGGTCGAGGTCGGCCGTTACGACGCGCGGTGGGAGGCCCTTGCCGCCGCCGGCAGGAACGTGCACGGCGAGGCCGATCTCGTCGCCGCGTACTCCCCGGGCTCGGTGCTCGACGGCGGCTGCGGCACCGGGCGCGTCGGGATCGAGCTCGCCCGCCGCGGGATCGCGGTGGTCGGCGTCGACCCCGACCCGGACATGATCGCCTCCGCCACGGCGAGGGCCCCGGAGCTGCGCTGGATCCGGTGCGGGCTGGAGGACCTGGACATCCCCGACCGGTTCGACGTCGTGGTGCTGGCCGGCAACGTGATCCCCTACGCGCGGGAGCGCGCGGGGGTCGTCGCCGGCAGCGCCCGGCACCTCGCGCCGGGTGGCCGGCTGATCGCCGGGTTCAGCCTGCAGGTGGGCTGGCCCGGCCTCGACGAGTACGACGGCTGGTGCGCCGCCGCCGGGCTCGCGGCCGAGGACCGCTTCGCGACCTGGGACCGCGAGCCCTACACCGGCGGCGGCTACGCGGTCTCGGTGAGCCGGAAGCCTGCGTAGCCCTTGGCGGCGACGTCGTCGCAGGTGTCCCGGTAGGGCCCGAGCCCGCCGACGTAGGGCAGGAAGACCCGCGGCTTGCCGGGCACGTTCGCGCCCAGGTACCAGGAGTTGCCGCGCATGATCATGGACTTCGTGCCGGCCTCGGCCACGTGCGCCGTCCAGCGCTCCTGCGCCGTCTCCTCGGGCTCGATGGTCCGCCCGTCCAGCGCCGCGAGGCAGTCGGTGATCCAGTCCACGTGCTGCTCGATCGCCACCATCATGTTGCAGAGCACGGACGGGCTGCCCGGCCCGGTGATCGTGAACAGGTTCGGGAACCCGGCCACGCCCAGGCCGAGGTAGGTGTGTGGCCCGTCCGCCCAGGCGTCGGCCAGGCGGACCCCGTCCCGGCCCCGGATGTCGACCGCGAGCAGCGCGCCCGTCATCGCGTCGAACCCGGTGGCGAGCACCAGGTCGTCGACCTCGACGAGCTCCTCGGTGGTGCGCACCCCGTTCGGGACGATCTCGGTGAGCGGCGTCTTCTGCAGGTCGACGAGCCGGACGGTCGGCTTGTTGTAGGTCTGGAAGTAGCCGGTGTCCAGGCACGGCCGCTTGGCGCCGAACGGGTGGTTCGTGGGCCCGAGCGCCGCGGCGGTGTCCGGGTCGTGGACGACCTCGCGGATCTTCGACCGGATGAACTCGGCGGCGGTGTCGTTGGCGGCCAGGTCCAGCGCGATGTCGCCGTAGGTCTGGCGGAAGGCCGTGAGCCCGCCCTGGGCCCAGGCCCGCTCGTAGGCGGTCCGCCGGGTGTCCTCGTCCACCGACAGTGCGGAGACGGTCGACGGCGTGCCGAGCAGCCCGCCGAGCGTGTGCTTCGCCTCCTCCCGGAAGCGCCGGTAGTCCGCCTTGCGCGCCCGCTGCGCCTCCGGGTCCATGGGCGCGTTCCGCGCCGGGACGACGTAGTTCGGCGTGCGTTGGAAGACCGTGAGCTGCGCGGCCTGCTCGGCGATCACCGGGATGGACTGCACACCGGAGGAGCCCGTCCCGATCACCGCCACGCGGCGCCCGGTGAAGTCGACGCCCTCGTGGGGCCAGCTCGACGTGAGATAGGTCGGGCCGCCGAAGGTCTCGACCCCCGGCAGGTCGAGCTCCTTGGGCTTGGACAGGCAGCCGGTGGCGAACACGCAGTACGTGGCGGTGATCCGCTCGGCGGCGGAGCTCGCGGAGCCGACCGTCGACGCAGCGTCGGTCTCGACCTCCCAGTGGTCGTCGCGCCAGGTCGCGGCCGTGACCCGGGTGCCGAACGTGATGTCGCGCCCCAGGTCGAAGCGGTCGGCGACGTGCTCGGCGTAGCGCAGGATCTCCGGCTGGGCGGGGTAGCGCTCGGTCCAGTCCCACTCCTGCTCCAGCTCGGGGGAGAAGGAGTAGGAGTACTCGAGGCTCTCGACGTCGCAGCGCGCGCCGGGATACCGGTTCCAGTACCAGGTGCCGCCGACGCCGCTGCCGGCCTCGAACACCCGTGCGCGCAGGCCCAGCCCGCGCACCCGGTGCAGCTGGTACAGGCCGGCGAACCCGGCCCCCACGATGACGACGTCGGTGTCGACCATCAGCACTCCCTCGTGTCGGCGGTCACGTCAGCTTGCAGGATTCCGCCGGGAAATGCTGAGCGTTCGTTCAGTACGAATCGCCGAACGGTCGTTCAGGCCCGCGCGAGGATCTCGCCGTGGGGGAGGAGGAACCACCCGTCGTCGTTCGCGGCCCAGGCCCGCCAGCCCGCGGACATGTCCTCCAGATCGGCGCGGGTGGCGAGGCCGCGCTCGACCGCCTGCCCGGCGATCGACGACGACAGGATCCGCTCCGCCCACAGCCCGCCCCACCAGGCGCGGGTCTCCGGGGTGGCGTAGCACCACACCGAGGCGGACGGGGTGATCTCGGTGAACCCGGCGGCGCGGGCCCAGGAGAGCAGGCGGCGGCCGGCGTCGGGCTCGGCGCGGTTGCCGTGCGCGACGCCGCGGTAGAGGGCGAGCCAGGCGTCGAGACGGTCGTCGTGCGGGAACCAGGTGAAGGCCGCGTAGTCCGCGTCCCGGGCGGCGACGACCCCGCCGGGCCGGGCGACCCGCCGCATCTCGCGCAGCGCCGCGACCGGGTCGGAGAGGTGCTGCAGGACCTGGTGGGCGTGGACGACGTCGTAGGAGTCGTCCGGGTCGGCCAGCCCGTAGACGTCGTCGACGGCGAACTCGACGCCGTCGCCCGCCGCGCGCGCCTCGACGAGGGGTGCCTCGACGATGTCGATCCCGCGGACCCGGCCCGGCGCGACGCGCGCCGCCAGGTCGTGGGTGATGGTGCCGGGCCCGCAGCCGACGTCGAGCAGGTCGAGCCCCGGCCGGAGCAGCGGGGCGAGGTACGCGGCCGAGTTCTCGACGGTCCGGTTGCGGTGCGAGCGCAGGACGGAGTCGTGATGGCCGTGGGTGTAGGTGTCGCTCACTCAGCGGACCCTACGGATCCGGATCGGCCCGCGGGCGGTGTCCGGGTCGACGACCTCGCCCCTCTGCGTGATCTCCACCTTCCCGGCCGCCACGAGCCGGCGGGCGGCCGCGCGGGCCGGTTCCATCAGGTCGCGCCAGTCCGAGGGCGAGACCCGGCGGGCGGCGTCGGACGGGCAGGTGGTGCCGGAGCGGGAGGCGAGCAGCTCCTCGATCGCCGCCTCCAGCTCGGTGTCGACGCTCACGGACCCACCTCCTGCCGCATCGTGGATCCATACTGCGCCCGGAGCCGGTGCCGGAGCGCGTTGTGGATCCATACTGCGCCCGGAGCCGGTGCCGGAGCGCGTTGTGGATCCATACTGCGTCCGAGGCCGGGGATTCAGATCCGTACTGCGTTCAGGAGCGGGCGAGGACGGCCTGGTCGAGCGCGGTCCGCATGGCGTCGACCGGACCCGGGCGGCCCGTCATCAGCTCGACCTGCGCGACCGCCTGCTGCAGCAGCATGTCCAGCCCGCTCGCGACCCGGCAGCCCGCCGCGGCCGCGCCCGCACCGAGGGCGGTGGGCCAGGGCGCGTAGATCACGTCGAGGACGACGGTGGCGGGGTTCCAGCGCAGCCCGCCGAGGTCGTCGGCCGCGCCCGCGGGCAGGGTCGAGACGACGACGTCGGCCCCGGTCAGCAGGTCCGACGCGGCCGCGAGGTCCGCGTCCGCACGGGTCAGCAGCGCCCGGATCTCGGGATGGACCTCGAGGCGCTCGGCGGCGTCCGCCAGCTCGCCGGTCCGGCCGGCGTTGCGCACGAGGACGACCGGATCCTTCGTGCCCAGCTCGCGCAGCGCCGCGAGCGCGGCCTGGGCAGTGCCGCCCGCACCGAGCACCACGGCCCGGTCGACCGCCCGGACGCCCGCCGCCTGCAGGGCCCGGACGATCCCGGCCACGTCGGTGTTGTCGGCCAGCCGCCCCTCCGGCCCGAGGACCAGCGTGTTCGCCGCGCCCGTGGCGGCGGCGAGCGGGCTGACCCGGTCGGCGACCTCCAGGGCGACCCGCTTGAGCGGCATGGTGAGCGAGAGCCCGGCCCAGCTCCCGTCGAGCCCGTCGACGAATTCCGGCAGCCCGGCCTCGTCGACCTCGTGTGCGGTGTAGCACCAGCCGGCCAGCCCGAGCGCGTCGTAGGCCGCGCGGTGCAGCACCGGGGACAGCGAGTGGCGGATGGGGGAGCCGAGCACCGCGGCCCGTCGTTCGCCGGTCACCGGGCCAGTATGGTCCAGCGCCTCCTCGGCGCCGGAACGCCGGTGTCGCCCCACGCCGTGTACCTCATCGTGATGAAACGGCTGCGCTGTTGTTCATGGTCCAGGTGCGGGCGGCGATGTGCCGGGTGTCCGAGATCGCCGCCGGAGAGGACCCCGATGACCGCCACCCACCCCGAGCGCCCGACCGCCGATCCGGCCGGGGTGCTGCCCGACGACGTCGTCCGGGGTGAGGTGGCCGAGGACCCGACGATCGCGATCCCGGTGGTGCCGCGGCAGTACGTGCCGGTCCCGCCGCCCCACCCGCGGCCGGTCGCGGACCCGTACGGCCCGCCCGCCGGGCTCGGGCCCGTGGCGCCGCCCCCGGGCTACGGCGCGCTGCCCTACGGCGCGCCGATGTTCGGGACACCCGTGGCGGCCGGCGTCCCCGCACGCTCCCGCAAGGGCGTGTTCTTCGGCGGGATCGCGGCGGGAGTGGCGGCCCTCGGGCTGGTCATCGGGGTGGCGACGGCCCTGTCGGCGGCCTCGGCGATGGAGGTCACCGGCACCTTCCGGCTCACCGACGCCGGCTACGGCTTCGGCGGCTACCGCTCCGGCTCGTTCACGACCGGGTCCGTGTGCTCGGGCAGCGGTGGCTACTCCGACATCCACGCCGGCACCGGCGTGATGATCGCGAACGCCTCCGGCGCCGTGATCGCCACCGGCGCGCTGTCCACCGGGCGCGCGAGCAGCTCGACCACCTGCGACTTCGCCTTCACGGTGCCGGACGTGCCGGCCGGCGAGGACTTCTACCAGGTCACCGTCTCGCACCGCGGCACGCTCACCTGCACCGCCGACGAGCTCCGCTCCGGCCTCGGCCTCTCGCTCGGCGACTGACCGCCCCTGCCAGACTCCCGCCCATGGCCGGGACGCTGCTGGTGCTGGGTGGGCGGAGCGAGATCGGGGTCGCGGTGGCGCGGCGACTGGCGGGGCGCGAGGCGTCGACCGTCGTGCTCGCCGCCCGCCGCAGCGGTGACCTCGACGCCGAGGAGAAGGCGATCCGGGAGCAGGGGGCGGCGGTCGAGCGCGTCGAGTTCGACGCCGACGCCCTCGCCACCCACCGCCCGCTGCTCGACGACGTGGTGGCCCGGCACGGCGGCATCGACCTCGCGGTCGTCGCGTTCGGCCTGCTCGGCGACCAGGCGCGCGCGGAGGCCGAGCCCGCGCACGCCGTGCAGATCGTGCACACCGACTACGTCGCGCACGTGCAGGTCCTCACCGAGCTCGCGCAGGTCATGCGGGCGCACGGGAGCGGCACGATCGTCGTGTTCTCGTCCGTGGCGGGGGCCCGGGTGCGCCGCGCCAACTACGTCTACGGCAGCGCCAAGGCCGGGCTCGACGGGTTCGCCTCCGGCCTGGCCGACGCCCTGCACGGCTCGGGAGTCCGCCTCGTCCTGGTGCGGCCGGGCTTCGTGCTCGGACGGATGACCGAGGGGATGCGGCCGGCGCCCTTCTCCAGCACCCCCGACCAGGTCGCCGAGGCCACGGTCGCCGCGCTGCGTGCCGGGCGCGACGAGGTGTGGGTGCCGCGGGTCCTGCAGCCGGTCTTCGCCCTGCTCCGCCACGCGCCCCGCGCGCTCTGGCGCCGCATGCCCCGTTGAACCTTCACCGACAGTCGACAGATCGGTGACGGGAAACCACGTCCCCCTTCCCCTTCCGTGACCCCGGTCATAGGGTCGGGTGCGCATCTCCCCATGTGACGACGGTGTCCCAGGAGGAACACGAAGTGCAGACCCGCGGAGCAGTGATTCGGCAGGCGCCCGGCAAGTACGAGGTGGTCGATCTCGAACTCGACGACCCGCAGAACGGCGAGATCCAGGTCCAGATGGTCGCGTCCGGCATGTGCCACTCGGACGACCACATCGCCACCGGGGACATCCCGGTCGGCTGCTACCCGTTCGCGGGCGGCCACGAGGGCGCGGGCATCGTGACGAAGGTCGGCCCGGGCACGCGGGGCTACAAGGAGGGCGACCACGTCGTCTTCTCGTTCCTGCCCGGCTGCGGCCGCTGTCGCTGGTGCGCCACCGGCCGGCAGAACCTGTGCGACCTCGGCTCGACCCTGCTGCAGGGGTCGCGCTGGGACGACCCGGAGAGCTTCCGGCTGCACCTCGACGGCCAGCCGGTCGGCCAGATGTGCGGCATCTCGACCTTCTGCGAGACCACCACGGTCGCGATCGACTCCGCCGTCGTGGTGCCGGACGACATCCCGCTCGACAAGGCCTGCCTGGTCGGCTGCGGCGTCGGCACCGGGTGGGGCTCGGCGGTGAACTCCGCGGAGGTCCAGCCCGGCGACACCGTGATCGTCATGGGCATCGGCGGCATCGGCATCAACGCCGTGCAGGGCGCCCGGCACGCCGGCGCGTCGAACATCATCGCCGTGGACCCGGTGGCGTTCAAGCGCGAGAAGGCGCAGGAGCTGGGTGCCACGCACGCGGTCGACTCGATGGACGAGGCCACCGAGCTCGCCAAGCAGTTCACCAACGGCCAGGGCGCCGACTCGGCGATCGTGACCGTGGGCGTGACCAAGCCCGAGCACGTCGGGCAGGCCTTCGCCGCGATCCGCAAGGCCGGCACCGCGGTCGTCACCGGCCTGGGCGACATCTCCGAGGTCGGCGTGCCGATCGCGATCTCCGAGCTCACCCTGTTCCAGAAGCGCCTGCAGGGCTCGCTGTTCGGCGCCTCGGCGCCGAGCTTCGGCATCCTGCGCCAGCTGGAGATGTACCAGCAGGGGCACCTCAAGCTCGACGAGCTGGTCACCAAGACCTACTCGCTCGACGAGATCCAGCAGGGCTACCAGGACATGCACGACGGCAAGAACATCCGCGGCGTGATCCTCTACTAGCCGCTGCGGGCCTCCAGCCGTTCCCGCACCTCCCCGGGCAGCAGCTCGCGCAGCTGCTCGGGGAGGAGGGGGAGGTCCAGCAGGCTCAGCTTGACCCGGCTGCGCTGGGCGTGGACGTCCGGATCCAGCCGGACGACGCGCCCCGCCGCGGCCTGGACGGCGATCTCCACCCGGTCGCCGGCCCCCACCTCGCCCTGGCCGATCCCGTCGGCCTCCAGGGCGAGCGCCCCGCACCGCGGGTTGAGCTCCAGCCGCAGGGTGTCCGATTCGGACAGCACCAGCGGCCGGGAGATCCCCGACATCGGCGCCGAGGGCGTGACCACGATCCCGCCCACCGAGGGCGACACCAACGGCCCGCCCGCCGCGTAGCTGTACGCCGACGAGCCCGCCGCCGTGGCCACGACCAGCGCGTCGCACCGGTAGTAGCCGTAGCGCAGGCCGCTCACGGCCAGGGTGGCGTCGACCGTGCCGCGCCCGGGGTGCCGGGCCAGCGCCAGGTCGTTGAACGCCACGGACCGCCGCTCGCCGGCGGTGATCCGCAGGGCGCTGTGCGGCTCCTCCACGAAGTCCCCGGCGAGCAGGCGCGCCAGCGCGGAATCCAGCTCCGACGGGTGGACCTCGACGAGGAAGCCCAGGTTGCCGAGGTGCACGCCGAGCACCGGGACGGGCCGGTCGGCCACGAGCCGCAGGGCGCCGAGCATGGTGCCGTCGCCGCCCAGGCTGACCACGCCGTCGGCCTCCGCCGCGAGGTCGTCCGCACCGACCGGGACCGCCCCGGGCACCCGGCGTGCGTCGACGGCGCGCACCAGTACCTCGACGCCGTGGGCGTTGGCGAGGCCGACGACGCGTTCGG
>NZ_JAJTTE010000032.1 GCF_021343995.1 Pseudonocardia terrae
CCCAGCCCGGCAAACCCAGATCAACTCAAGGCCTACTCGCGGATTCGGGTCTGACCATTCGCACTATGGAACCATAATGCGCAATCCGACCCCGCTGGAGCGCATTATGGTTCCCTAACGCGTTCGGAACGGGCTCGTCAGCGCATTATGGTTCCCTAGCGCGATATCACCGGGCAGGAGATCGCGTTATGGAACCATAACGTGATTACTTGCGGACGGGGGAGAGCCCGAGGCTCATGCCGGCCAGGCCCCGGGAGCGGACCGTGAGCTTCTCCGCGATGCCGTTGAGCACCTGCGCCGCCGCGGTCTCCGGGCTGCGCAGCACGATCGGGGTGCCGGAGTCGCCGCACTCGCGCACGCCCGGCTCGAGCGGCACCTGGCCGAGCAGCGGGACGGGGGCGCCGAGAGTCTGCGTCAGCCGGTCGACGACGGTCTGCCCGCCGCCCGCGCCGAAGACCTCCATCCGCGTCCCGTCGGGCATCTCCAGCCAGGACATGTTCTCGATCACGCCGGCGATCCGCTGCCGGGTCTGCACGGCGATCGAGCCCGCCCGTTCGGCCACCTCGGCCGCGGCCTGCTGCGGGGTGGTGACCACCAGCAGCTCGGCGTTCGGGATGAGCTGTGCGGTCGAGATCGCGATGTCGCCGGTGCCCGGGGGCAGGTCGAGGAGCAGGACGTCCAGGTCGCCCCAGAACACGTCCGCCAGGAACTGCTGCAGCGCGCGGTGCAGCATCGGGCCGCGCCATACGACGGGCGTGTTGTCGGCGACGAACATGCCGATCGAGATGACCTTCACGCCGTGCGCCTGCGGCGGCATGATCATGTTCTCGACTTTGGTCGGCCGGTCCGCCGCGCCCAGCATCCGCGGGATCGAGTGCCCGTAGATGTCCGCGTCGACCACGCCGACATGCAGGCCCTTCGCCGCCATCGCCGCGGCCAGGTTCACCGTGACCGAGGACTTGCCGACGCCACCCTTGCCGGACGCCACGCAGTACACGCGGGTCAACGAGCCGGGCTGGGCGAACGGGATCTCGGGCTCGTCGGAGTCGCCGCGCAGCTGGCGGCGTAGGGCGGTCCGCTGCTCGTCGCTCATCACGTCCAGCTCGACGCGGACCTCGCTCACCCCGGGCACCACGGACACCGCCGCGGTCACGCGCTTGGTGATCGTCTCGCGCATCGGGCAGCCGGCAACCGTCAGGTAGACGCCCACCTGCGCGACACCGTCCGGGGACACCGTGACGCCCTTGACCATGCCGATCTCGGTGATCGGTTTGCGGATCTCGGGGTCCTCGACCTTGCTCAGCGCGGCGCGGATCGCCTGCTCGACGGTCTCGGTGCTGGTGTTTCCCATGAGGGACATCTCGGTCTCCGCTGAACCTTCCTCGTCGACGAGCGCCGCGAGTACGGTCACGGCCTGTCGCCCCCCATGCTACGTGCGGTCCCGCGCCCGCTCTCGCATCCGTAGCATCTACGGGCGTGACGGACATCGCCGAAGGGCGGGCCGCTTCCGACGGCCTGCGCACCACGGGGTCCGCGCACGGGGGGAAGGACCGGTCGGCGCAGGTCGTGCCGAAGCCGGAGGAGATGGCGTCGTGGCGGGCGTTCCTGAGAGCGCACGCCACGATCACCCGGGCGCTGGAGACCGAACTCGTCGCGGAGCAGGAGCTCTCGCTGGCGGCCTACGACGTGCTGGTCCAGCTCGCGGAGGCGCCCGGCAGACGGCTGCGCATGACCGAGCTGGCCGACGCCGTGCTGCTCTCGCGGTCCGGGGTGACCCGGCTGGTCGACCGGCTCGAGCGCGCCGGGCTGGTGCGCCGGGCGCGGGTGGAGTCCGACGGCCGGGGGGTCGCCGCGGGTCTCACCCCGGCCGGTCTGGACCGCCTGCGCACCGCCGCGCGCACCCACCTGCGCGGGGTGACGAGCCACTTCGCCAGACGGCTCGACGCCGACGACCTCGCGGCGCTCGAGCGGATCTGCTCCCGCCTCATCGTGACCTGACCCGGCGGCCCGCCGGATCTCGCGACTCGCGCCGTCGGATCTTGCGACTCACGGGAGCCCAGCGCGCGACTCAAGGGAGCCCTGGGCGCGACTCGCGGGAGCCCTGGGCGCGACTCGCGGGACCCCAGGGCGCGACTCGCGGGAGCCCTGGGCGCGACTCGCGGATCAGGAGGGGCGCGGTCAGCGGCGGCGGCCGGGCTTGGCCTCCCGCTTCTCCGGCCGGCGGTCGGACTGGTCGCCGCGCACCGCGGCGTCGACCGTGGCCTCCAGGTTCTGGGTGAGCCGCTCCAGCTCGCCGCGCAGGTAGTCCCGGGTGGCGACCTCGCCGACCGCGAGCCGCAGTGCCGCGAGCTCGCGGGCGAGGTACTCGGTGTCGGCCTTGGTGCGCTCGGCGCGGCGGCGGTCCTCCTCGAGCGCGATGCGGTCCCGGTCGTCCTGCCGGTTCTGGGCGAGCAGGATCAGCGGCGCCGCGTACGCCGCCTGGGTCGAGAAGGCCAGGTTGAGCAGGATGAACGGGTACGGGTCCCACTGCAGCCACCAGCTGACCAGGTTCAGCCCGATCCAGACGATCACGATCACGGTCTGGATCGCGAGGTAGCGCCCCGTCCCGAGGAAGCGCGCGATGCGTTCCGCGGCGCTCGCGAAGCCGTCCGGGTCGAACTCGATCCGCCGCCTGCCCACCTGCGGCAGGTCGAGGCGGCGGCCGCTCTGCAGCTCAGGCATCGGTGGCCCCCCTCCGTGCGGATCCGGCGGGCGCCGCGCCGTTGCGCGCGAGCTCGCCGACCCCGGGCTCGACGTGCCCGAGGGCAGGCTGGTCCCGCCAGCCCTCTGGCAGCAGGTGGTCGAGCAGGTCGTCGACGGTGACCGCACCCAGCAGGTGGTCCTCCGGGTCGACGACCGGGCCCGCCACCAGGTTGTACGTGGCGAAGTAGCGGGTGATCTCCTCGATCGAGGCGTCGGGCTCCAGCCGGGCCAGCTCGCTGTCGACCAGCCCCGCGACCAGCTCGAACGGTGCCTCGCGCAGCAGCCGTTGGCTGTGCACGCAGCCCAGGTACCGGCCGGTCGGGGTGGCGCTCGGCGGCCGGCAGACGAACACCATGCTGGCCAGCGCCGGCGGCACGTCCGGGTTCCGGACGTGCGCGAGCGCCTCGGCCACGGTCGCGTCCGGCCGGAGCACGATCGGTTCCGGCGTCATGAGGCCACCCGCGGTGCGCGTCTCGTAGGTCATCAGCCGCCGGACCGGCTCGGACTCCTCGGGCTCCATCAGCGAGAGCAGCCGGCCGGCCTCCTCGTCGTCGAGCTCGCCGAGGAGGTCGGCGGCGTCGTCGGGCGACATGGCCTCGAGGATGTCCGCGGCCCGTTCGGAGTCGAGGTGGGCGAACAGCACCCGCTGGTCGTTCTCCGACAGCTCCTCGAACACGTCGGCCAGCCGCTCGTCGTCGAGCGCGTCGACGACCTCCCGCTGACGCTTGCGCGGCAGCTCGGACAGGGCGGCCGCCACGTCGGCCGGCCGCATCGAGTCGAACACCGCGAGCAGGCCCTCGGTGCCCTGCCGGTCGGACAGGGTCAGCCCCTGGACCGCGCTCCACGGCAGCACCTGCACCGGGTTGCGGCGGCCGAGCCGGCGCGGGCCGGTGCGCAGCGCCAGCCGGCTGACCACCCAGTCCCGGCTGCGGGTCGGCTCCATCGCCGCGTCGACCACCACGGCGGCTTCGCCCGACTCGCGGACGGCGACCGGGGCGTCGAGCATCTGCCCCAGCACGAGCGTCTCGTTGGGGCGCTGGTGGAAGCCGGACAGGCTGACCGAGCCGGTGGCCAGCGTGACGGCCGCGGGATCGACGTCGGCCACCCGCAGCATCGGCACGAAGATTCGACGCCGGTTGCCCAGCTCCACGACCAGGCCGAGCACCCGCGGCGGGGTGGCGTCGAGCCGCAGGGTGGCGACGACGTCGCGCACCTTGCCGATCCGTTCCCCGTCGGGCCCGAACACGGCGAGTCCCGCCATCCGTGCCACGAAGATCCGCGCCGCGCCCATGGAGCACAGACTAGGCGTCCTCGCAGGTGGGGGCGGGGTCGGACCGATCCTGCGGCGATTCCCCCGCCGACGGCCCTACCCTCCGTTTTGTGCCGAGCCTCCGCTTCGACGTCGTGGACGTGTTCACCGACCGCCCGTACGCGGGCAACCCGCTCGCGGTGGTCCGCTGCGAGCAGTTCGAACCCTCCGGCGAGGCGATGCAGGCGATCGCCGCCGAGTTCCACCTCTCCGAGACCGTGTTCACGCTGCCGCCGACCACCCCGGAGGCGGACTACCGGGTGCGGATCTTCACCCCTGCCGTCGAGCTGCCGTTCGCCGGACACCCGAGCGTCGGCGCGGCCTGGGTCCTCGCCCGGGACGGGGCGATCCGGCACGGGGACGTCGTCCAGGAGTGCGGGGCCGGTCTGCTGCCCGTGGCCGTCGACGCCGACGGGGCGCGCGTCTCGGGCGGTCGGCCGGAGGTGGGCGAGGACCTCGACGCCGCCCTGCTCGCCACCGCGGCCGGGCTGACCCCGGACGACGTCGACGGAGCGGCGGCCCCGGGCGTCGCGGCGGCGGGCGTGCCGTATGCGTTCCTGCTCGTCCGGCCCGACGCCGTGGCCCGCGCGGTCCCCGACGCCGAGGCGGTGCGTGCACAGACCGCCGACCTCACCGGGCTGGTGGTCGCGAGCGTGTCGGGCGACGCCCGGGAGGTGCACCTGCGGATGTTCGGTGCCGGGGTCGGGGTGGACGAGGACCCCGCGACCGGCTCCGCCGCCGTCGCGTTCGGGGTGTTCCTCACCGACCGCGGGCTGCTCGCGCCGGACGGCCCGTCGCGCTTCACCATCGCCCAGGGCGCCGAGATCGGCCGCCCCTCACTGCTCGACGTCGAGGTGCGCGCCGAGGGCGGGCGGGCGGTGGCCACCACAGTCCGCGGCGGCGTCGTGCCGGTCTCCCGGGGCGAGCTCACCGCCCTCCCGTGAGCGTCGGCGGCCCGCGTCGCGCAACAACGGGTGTGCGGGCGGGGAGAACGGCCCCGGTACCGGCGGTGCGAGGTCGCGCGGGCTGGCGTGGAGGGCCGCCTGGCCGGAACCAGCCCCGACCTGGCACACCAGGTCGCCCGGCCACACCCGTTCCGGCCTCGCGCACCCGCTCGGGTGCCGCGACACGCCCGCGCCTTCGCCCGCACACCCGGTCGACGGCCCGTGCCGCGCTTCGACGGATGTGCGAGAGCCGCGGAGGCCGCTCGGGGTGGCGCCGAGCGAGCTCGGCAGCCCGGACCGGCCCCGGCGAGCCCGACGGGCAGGCCCCTCCGGCTCATGGGACGTCCCACACGCGGTCGAGCGCCGGACACCCTGTCGACGGCGTGTGCCGTCGACCCCTCGGATGTGGGAGCCGGTCCCCGAAGGGTGTCACGCATTCCCGAGTGTGAGGCCGGTGCCCGGCGGAGGTGTCACGCGGCCTCGCGTGTGGGAGTCGTAGAGCGGGAGGTGCAGCACCTTCCGGGTGCGAGCACAAGGGTGCACGAGCGGTCCCGCAGGTCAGGGCCCGCCCGGCCGCCCGAACCATCCGATCGGAGGGGGTGGTACCGGCCGGTAACCCTCGTCCACCTCCCGTGGGTGAGAAACCAATCACCTGACGGCGCGCTCGGCGCCCGGACGTGCCAGCATCCAACGAGCCCCGATCAGCGACGAGGAGTTCGACAGTGACGTCTGTGGAGTCCGCGAGCACACGCCCGCTCCGCCCCCGCCGGTCCTGCCTGGCGGTCCCCGGTTCGAGCCAGAAGTTCATCGACAAGGCCCGGACGCTGAACTCCGACCAGGTCTTCCTGGACCTCGAGGACGCCTGCGCGCCGCTGGCCAAGCCCGGTGCCCGCAAGACGATCGTCGCCGCGCTGAACGAGGGCGGCTGGGGCGAGAAGGCCCGCGTGGTCCGGGTCAACGACTGGACCACCGAGTGGACCTACCGCGACGTCGTCGAGGTCGTCGAGGGTGCCGGCGCCAACCTGGACGCGATCATGCTGCCCAAGGTGCAGACGCCGCAGCAGGTCGAGGCCCTGGACCTGCTGCTGACGCAGATCGAGAAGACCATGGGCTACGAGGTCGGCAGGATCGGCATCGAGGCGCAGATCGAGAACGCCCTGGGCCTGACGAACGTCAACGCGATCGCGCAGGCCAGCCCGCGCGTCGAGACGATCATCTTCGGCCCGGCCGACTTCATGGCGTCGATCAACATGAAGTCCCTGGTCGTGGGCGAGCAGCCGCCCGGCTACGACGTCGGCGACGCCTACCACCACATCCTCATGTCGATCCTGATGGCGGCCCGCGCGCACGACAAGCAGGCCATCGACGGGCCGTACCTGCAGATCAAGGACGTCGACGGGTTCCGCCGGGTCGCCGGCCGGTCCGCCGCGCTGGGCTTCGACGGCAAGTGGGTCCTGCACCCCGGCCAGATCGACGCGGCCAACGAGACCTTCAGCCCGTCGCAGGAGGACTACGACCACGCCGAGAACATCCTCGACGCCTACGAGTGGTTCACCTCGGAGGCCGGCGGCAAGCGCGGCGCCGCGATGCTCGGCGACGAGATGATCGACGAGGCCTCCCGCAAGATGGCCCTGGTGATCTCGGGCAAGGGCCGGGCCGCGGGCATGCAGCGCACGGACAAGTGGACCCCGCCGGAGGCGTGAGGGCCCGGTAGCGCACGACTTCAGCGAGGAGGAAGCACATGGCCCGCCTGGCCCAGACGGCCGGTCTCACGGACGTGCAGGAGGAGATCATCTCCACCGTCCGCACGTTCGTGGACAAGGAGATCATCCCGCACGCCACCGCCCTCGAGCACGAGGACGCCTACCCGCAGGACATCGTCGACGGGATGAAGGAGATGGGGCTGTTCGGCCTCACCATCCCGGAGGAGTACGGCGGGCTGGGCGAGTCCCTGCTGACCTACGCCCTGGTCGTCGAGCAGATCGCGCGCGGCTGGATGAGCGTCTCCGGCGTGATCAACACCCACTTCATCGTGGCGTACATGCTGATGCACCACGGCACCGAGGAGCAGAAGCAGAAGTACCTGCCGAAGATGGCGCTGGGGGAGACTCGCGGTGCCTTCTCGATGTCGGAGCCGGACCTGGGCTCGGACGTCGCGGCGATCAAGACCCGCGCCAAGCAGGACGGCGACGACTACGTCATCGACGGCGCCAAGATGTGGCTGACCAACGGCGGCTCGTCGAACCTGATCGCGCTGCTGGTGAAGACGGACCTCGGGCAGCCGAAGCCGTACCAGAACCTGACGACGTTCCTGGTCGAGAAGCCCTCCGGCTTCGGCGAGGTCGTGCCCGGGCTCACCATCCCCGGCAAGATCGACAAGATGGGGTACAAGGGCGTCGACACCACGGAGGCCGTGTTCTCCGGCTTCCGGATCCCGGCGGCGCAGATCCTCGGCGGCGAGGCCGGCAAGGGCTTCTCGCACATGATGGACGGGGTCGAGGTCGGCCGGGTCAACGTCGCCGCCCGCGCCTGCGGCATCTCGATCCGGGCCTTCGAGCTCGCCGTGGAGTACGCGCAGCAGCGCGCCACCTTCGGCAAGCCGATCGCCGAGCACCAGGCGATCGCGTTCAAGCTCGCCGAGATGGGCACGAAGGTCGAGGCCGCCCACCTGATGATGGTCAACGCGGCCCGGCTCAAGGACCGCGGCGAGCGCAACGACGTCGAGGCCGGCATGGCCAAGCTGCTCGCCTCGGAGTACTGCGCCGAGGTGACCCAGGAGGCCTTCCGGATCCACGGCGGCTACGGGTACTCGAAGGAGTACGAGATCGAGCGCCTGATGCGCGAGGCGCCCTTCCTGCTGATCGGCGAGGGCACCTCGGAGATCCAGAAGACGATCATCTCCCGCGGCCTGCTCAAGGAGTACCGCTCCCGCTGAGCCCGCTCGTGCGAACGGCGCCTCCCGACCGGGAGGCGCCGTTCGTCCTTCCCGCACTGTTCGGGGTCGGCTCCGAACGCCCGCCGCGAGGGCGGCCAGGATCAGGAGCACCACGAGGCCGGAGGACCCGCCGCCCGCTGCGCCCGGCGCCCTGCGCCGGTACGAAAGTCGAGGCGCGCGGTACCACCTCCGAACGGCCCACCAGGTCCGACCGGCCCAGGGGTGCGGGTGACGTCGAACGGACGGGACGTCCGCGGAGCGGGGTCCGAACCAGGTGATCATGGGCGCAGTGGCAGCGGTGCGGGCGGTGTGCCTCTATCGTGACCAGCGCGGAGGGCACTTCGGCGCGGTCCCGGTCGTTGACATCATGGGCACCGAGATGTCCGAGGTGTCCAGTCGGCCGTACCGAGGAGAGAGCCCGTGACCACCCCGTTCGGCGGAAGGGGACAGCCCGCGCCGGGCCTGCCCAACCTGCCCACCCCGCCCACCGGCTGGCCGGTCGGCTCGTACGCCACCTACGAGGAGGCGCAGCGGGCGGTCGACCACCTCGCCGACAGCGACTTCCCCGTGCGGGACGTGACGATCGTCGGCGTCGACCTGATGCTCGTCGAGCGGATCGTCGGGCGGCTCACCTGGGGTCGGGTGCTCCTGTCGGGCGCGGCGTCCGGCGCCTGGTTCGGTCTGTTCGTGGGCCTGCTGCTCAGCCTCTTCACCACCGGGGGCGGCGGGATCGTCCGGATCGTCGTCGCGTTGCTCGGCGGCATCGTGTTCGGCCTCGCCTTCGCGGCGGCCCAGTACTGGGGCACCCGCGGCCGTCGCGACTTCACCTCGGCGAGCCAGATGGTCGCCGGGCGCTACGACGTGCTGTGCCAGCCGCGCAACGCCGAGAAGGCCCGCGAGCTGCTGGCCAAGCTGGCGATGGGTACCGCCGCGGGCGCCTGAGCGCAAGCCGGACTCGTCCGTTGGTGTCCATTTCGGCCTGATCAGGTCTCGGCTTGGTCACTGCCGCGATCTCGAATTGCGGGGTGCCCGAACCCGACATAGGTTTCCCGTACCGATCGCTCCACGTGATCGGGGTCACACGACTGTGCGATGCTGCGCCGCCGCGTCCCTACCGGCGCCTGCGCGTCGACGGAACGGGAGGCCGGAATGGGGCAGCCGCCGGGCACGACGGGCGGGGGAGCCGACGGGCGGCGTCGCAGACGGCGTCGCGGTCGGGGCCGCTGGGCGGCCGCGGGGGGCGCCGTGCTCACCGCGGCGGTGCTGGCCGGCTGCGGTGCCGAGGCGGCCGGGCCGCCGACGCTGAACTTCTACACCCCGGCGGACGGCGCGACCCAGTACGCCGAGGCCGCGAAGGACTGCACCGCGGCCGCGAACGGCCGGTACACGATCGCCCAGCAGACCCTCCCCAAGGGTGCGGACGACCAGCGGCTCCAGCTGGCCCGCCGGCTCGTCGCGGGCGACACCGCCGTCGACATCGTCGGCATCGACGTCACCTGGACCGCCGAGTTCGCGAAGGCCGGCTGGTTGGAGAAGTTCCCGCCGGACGTCCGGGCGCAGGTCGAGCAGGGCACGCTGGCCGGCCCGCTCGAGACCGGCACCTACCAGGGCGACCTGTGGGCCGCCCCGCTCAACACCAACACCCAGATCCTCTGGTACCGCAAGGACCTCGCGCCCACCCCGCCGAAGACGTGGGACGAGATGATCCAGATGTCCGAGGCGCTGCACCAGCAGGGCCTGCCCTCCTACATCGAGGTGCAGGGCGCGCAGTACGAGGGCCTCACGGTCTGGTTCAACACGCTGGTCAACAGCGCCGGCAGCGAGATCGTCGACGAGAACGGAAAGGTCCTCATCGCCGAGCAGCCCGGCGCGGGCGACGCGGAGAAGGCCGCGACGATCATGAAGCGGGTGGCGGCATCGCCGGCGTCGGACCCGTCGTTGTCGGTGGCCAAGGAGAACGACGGCCGGCTGGCGATGGAGGCCGGCACCGCCGCGTTCCAGATCAACTACCCGTTCGTCTACGCCTCCATCAACACCCCGCCGCCCGACGGCGGCGGTGGCGGCACCTTCATCGACCAGCAGGGCAAGCCGGCCTCGACCGACACCGGACGCCAGGTCGTCGACGAGTTCGCGTGGGCCCCGTACCCGTCGGTCAACCCGGGCGAGCCCGCCAAGGTCACCATCGGTGGCCTGAACCTCGGCGTGAGCAGCACGTCGCTGCACAAGGACCTGGCGTTCGAGGCCGTGCAGTGCCTGCGCAACCGGCAGAACCAGCTGCGCAACGCCGTCGACGGCGGGGTCCCGCCGACGCTGGAGGCGTTGTACTCGGACCCGTCCTTCCAGCAGGAGTACCCGGCCTGGCAGGCCATCAAGGAGTCGTTGGACAACGCCAGCGTGCGGCCCAAGACCCCGGCCTACCAGAGCATCTCGATCGTGATCTCGGACCAGCTCAACCCGCCCGCGGACATCGACCCCGCGGCGGTCCCGGCCGGGCTCGCCGACCAGATCGTCCGCGCGCAGAACTCCGAAGGGCTGGTGCCGTGAGCATCGACAGCGGGGCCCTCGCGGCCTCGACGACTCAGCAGACCGAGCAGCAGGGCGGCGCGCACCGGAAGGGCAAGCCCGCGCTGTCCGAGGGCAAGAAGGCCGAGCGCAGGCTCGGGCTCCTGCTCTGCGCGCCCGCCGCGATCATCATGGTCGCGGTCACGGCGTACCCGATCGTCTACGCGCTCTGGCTGTCCTTCCAGCGCTACGACCTGCGGTTCCCCGCGGACCGCGCGTTCGCCGGCTTCGCCAACTACGCCGCCGTGCTGACGTCGGAGTACTGGTGGCGCGCCTTCCTCGTCACGATGATCATCACGATCGTCTCGGTGGCGATCGAGTTCGTGCTCGGCCTGGCGCTGGCGCTGGTCATGCACCGCACGATCGTCGGGCGCGGCCTGACCAGGACGGTCGTGCTCATCCCGTACGGCATCGTCACGGTGGTCGCGGCCTTCAGCTGGCAGTTCGCCTGGACGCCGGACAAGGGCTACCTGGCGGCGATGCTCCCCGAGGGCGCCGCGCCGCTGACCGGGCAGGTCTCGGCGATCCTGCTGATCATCCTGGCCGAGGTCTGGAAGACCACGCCGTTCATGGCGCTGCTGCTGATGGCCGGCCTCGCCCTCGTGCCGGACGACCTGCTCAAGGCCGCCCAGGTCGACGGCGCCGGTCCGTGGCAGCGGCTGACGCGGATCATCCTGCCGATGATGAAGCCGGCCATCCTCGTCGCGCTGCTGTTCCGCACGCTCGACGCCTTCCGCGTGTTCGACAACATCTACATCCTCACGCAGGGCTCCAACGGCACCGGCTCGGTGTCGATGCTCGGCTACGACAACCTGTTCAAGGCCTTCAACCTGGGCATCGGCTCGGCGATCAGCGTGCTGATCTTCATCGCCGTCGCGCTGATCGCGTTCCTGTTCATCAAGATATTCGGGGCGGCGGCGCCCGGGTCCGACGAGGGGAAGCGCTGATGGCCACCACAGTGGAGTCCCGGCCCGCCACCCCGGCGAGGGGCTCGTCCAAGGGCGCGGGCATGTCCGAGGGGCAGAAGAAGACCTGGTGGGCGGTCGCCGACCTGGTCGTGCTGCTCTACGCGCTGGTGCCGGTGCTGTGGATCCTGTCGCTGAGCTTCAAGACCACCGACACGATCACGGACGGGAACTTCTTCCCCCGCAGCTGGACGCTCGACAACTACGCGCAGATCTTCCAGATCGGCCTGTTCACGGCGGCACTGCGGAACTCCATCGGCATCGCGCTCATCTCCACGGTGCTCGCCGTCGTGATCGGGACCATGGCGGCCTACGCCATCGCCCGCCTTGACTTCCCGGGCAAGAAGGCCCTCGTCGGGGTCTCGCTGCTGATCGCGATGTTCCCGCAGATCTCGCTGGTCAGCCCGCTGTTCGACATCTTCCGCGGGATCGGCATCTTCGACACCTGGCTCGGGCTGATCCTGCCGTACATCACCTTCGCGTTGCCGTTGGCGATCTACACGCTCTCCGCCTTCTTCCGGGAGATCCCGTGGGAGCTGGAGAAGGCGGCGAAGATGGACGGCGCCACGCCGCTGCAGGCCTTCCGCTCGGTCATCGTCCCGCTGGCCGCGCCGGGCGTGTTCACCACGGCGATCCTCGTGTTCATCTTCTGCTGGAACGACTTCCTGTTCGCGATCTCGCTGACCTCGACGAGCCGCTCGCAGACGGCGACGGTGGCGATCGCGAACTTCACCGGCGCCTCGCAGTTCGCGGAGCCGACCGGGTCGATCGCGGCCGCGGCCGTGCTGCTCACCATTCCGATCATCGTCTTCGTGCTGTTCTTCCAGCGCCGGATCGTCGCCGGGCTGACCTCCGGCGCAGTGAAGGGATAACCCGATGGCCGACATCGTCCTGGACCACGTCTACAAGCGGTACCCCGACGGCACCCTCGGCGCCGACGACGTCAACATCGAGATCGCCGACGGTGAGTTCATCATCCTCGTCGGGCCGTCCGGCTGCGGGAAGTCCACGACCCTCAACATGATCGCCGGGCTCGAGGACATCTCGGACGGCGAGCTGCGCATCGGCGGGCAGCGCATGAACGAGCGCGCGCCGAAGGACCGCGACATCGCCATGGTGTTCCAGTCCTACGCGCTGTACCCGCACATGACGGTGCGGGAGAACATGGCGTTCCCGCTCAAGCTGGCCAAGGTCGACAAGGTGGAGATCGACCGCAAGGTCACCGAGGCCGCGAAGATCCTCGACCTGACCCAGCACCTGGACCGCAAGCCCGCCAACATGTCCGGCGGCCAGCGGCAGCGCGTCGCGATGGGGCGCGCGATCGTCCGCAGCCCCAAGGCCTTCCTCATGGACGAGCCGCTGTCGAACCTCGACGCCAAGCTGCGCGTCCAGATGCGGACGATGGTCTCCAAGCTGCAGCAGCGGCTGGAGACGACCACGGTCTACGTCACGCACGACCAGACCGAGGCCATGACGCTCGGCGACCGGATCGTGGTCATGCGCAGTGGCGTGGTGCAGCAGATCGGCTCGCCGCAGCACCTCTACGACAACCCGGCCAACCTGTTCGTCGCCGGGTTCATCGGCTCGCCGGCCATGAACTTCCTGCCGGCGCGGCTGGAGAACGACACGCTCCGCACCGCCCTCGGCGACCTCGCGGTCGGCGACCAGCTGCGGCAGACGCTGTCGGCGTCGCAGGCGGAGCGGGACGTGATCGTCGGCATCCGGCCGGAGCACTTCGAGGACGCCTCCCTGATCGACGAGGGCGTCCGCCACCAGGGCTCGACGTTCACCGCCCAGGTCGACGTGCTGGAGTCGATGGGCTCGGACAAGTTCGTCTACTTCAGCGTGGAGGAGCAGGCGACCTCGGACGAGCTCGCCGAGCTGGCCGCCGACGCCGGCACCGCCGACGTCCCGGGCGGCGACGCGGGCCAGCTGGTCACGCGGCTCTCCGCCGCGTCGTCGGCTCGTGAGGGCCAGTCCGTCGACGTGTGGGTGGACACCTCCAAGCTGCAGGTCTTCGACCCCAAGACGGGCAAGAACCTGACGACGAGCGAGGCCGCCCCCGCCACCGTCTGACCCGAACCCGCGGGGTGGAGAGCGCGACTCGCGGGGGGTCACAGCGCGACTCGCGGGAGCCCACGGCGCGACTCGCGGGGGTGGAGAGCGCGACTCGCGGGAGCCCACGGCGCGACTCGCGGGTCAGGGGGCGGGGAGGAGGAGGCCGATCGATTCAGCGGAGAGCACCCGCTCGATGCCGAGGACGGTGGCGCCGGCGACGCCCGCGTACTCGCCGAGCACGCTGTTGGTCAGCACCAGGTTGCGCGTTGCGAGGGGTAACGCGCGCTGGTAGACGACGCTGCGGACCCCGGCGAGCAGCTCGTCGCTGGCCGCGGTGAGGGAGCCGCCGAGGGTCACCCGCGCCGGGTTGTAGAGGTGTACGAGCGTCGCGACCAGCTCGCCGATCAGCCCGGCCGCCTCCCGCACCGCGGCGACCGCCCGCGCGTCGCCGCGCCCGAGCATCGCCCGCAGGTCGGCGATCGACGGCGCGTCGCCGCGCCCGCCGAGGCGGCGCGCGATGGCCCCGGCGGAGGCGACGGCCTCGATGCAGCCGACGTTGCCGCAGACGCACGCGTCGTCGGGCGCCCCGCGGACCCGGACGTGTCCGATGTCGCCCGCGGCCCCGTCCGCGCCGTGGTGCAGCGAACCGCCGCCGGTCACGAGACCGCCGCCGATCCCGGTGCCGATCTTCACGAACAGCAGCGGGACCTGGTCGACCGGCAACGCGCGGGCCTCGCCGAGCGCGCGGAGGTTCACGTCGTTCTCCAGCACGGCCGGGCAGCCGAAGGTCTGCTGGAGCCGCGCCGTGACGGGGTAGGCGTGCCAGCCCGGCATGATCGGCGGCCGCACCGGGATCCCGAGGTGGTTGTCGACGGGACCGGGCAGACCGATCACGACGGCCCGGGCCGGGACGGCCGATCCGGCGCGGAGCCGGGTGAGCTCCGTCTCCACCGTCCGGAGCACCGTGTCCGGGCCGTCGGTGACGTCGAGGTCGACGTGCGCGTGCGCGAGCACCCGCTGGCTGAGGTCGGTCACGGCCAGGTGCGCGCCCCGCGCGCCGACGTCGGCGAGCAGCACCTGGCCGCCCTCGGCGGCGAGCGCGAGCCGCTCGGCGGGTCGCCCCCGGCCCGCCGTCGGCCGCAGCCCGTCGAGCCGGAGGAGCCCACCGGCGAGCAGCTCGTCGACCGCGGTGCTCACGGTGGTCCTGGCCAGGCCGGTCGCCGCGACGAGGTCGGCCTTGCTGACCGCGGTGTCCGAGGCGACCAGCCGGGCGACGGTGCTGAGCAGGAGCGCCGGGACGATGCGCCCGGACTGCGGCGGGGCGCTCAGCCGCAACGGCGGCAACAGAGCCGGCCCGGGCAGCGGGGCCCGGGGTGGTGTCGAGTGCGGCAACGCCATCGTCACGCCCCGATATCGTCCGATAAATAGCGCGAAGGGGCATTATTCGGTCGTTGTACGGCGCTGGTCAACGCTTCTAGTTTCCCCTCGTGGCGTCACTGCTGACGATGCGCGGGATCGTGAAGACCTTCCCCGGCGTGCGCGCGCTCGACGGCGTCGATCTCGACGTCGCCGCCGGTGAGGTCCACTGCCTGCTCGGACAGAACGGCGCGGGCAAGTCGACCCTGATCAAGGTGCTCGCCGGTGCCCACCGGCCCGACGCCGGCGCGATCACCTGGGACGGCGCCCCGGTCGCCTTCGGCTCGCCGCACGCCGCCGACGCCGCCGGCATCGCCACCATCCACCAGGAGCTCGACCTGGTCCCCGGCCTGTCGGTCGCGGAGAACGTCGTGCTGGGCCACGAGCCCGCCCGGCTCGGCTTCACCCGCCCCCGCGACGCCGAGAAGATCGCCCGCCGGCTGCTGGCGCGCCTCGGCCACCCGGAGATCCCACCCCGCCGCGAGCTCGGCGAGCTGTCCGCGGCCGGCCAGCAGATCGTCAGCATGGCCCGCGCGTTGGCCCGCGACGCCCGCCTGATCGTGATGGACGAGCCTTCGGCCGTGCTCGACCCCGAGGAGGTGCGCAACCTCTTCCGCGTTATGCGCGAGCTCACCGCCGACGGCGTCGCCGTCGTCTACATCTCCCACCGCCTCGAGGAGATCCGCGAGATCGGCGACCGGGTGACCGTGCTCAAGGACGGCCGGACGGTCGCCCGCAACCTGCCCGCCCGCACCACTCCCACGGCCGACGTCATCCGGCTGATGACCGGCCGGGCGATCGAGTACGTGTTCCCGCCGTCGACCGGCCCCGCGGGCGAGGTCGTCCTCGAGGTCGACGGCCTGGGGCGCACGGGCGAGTTCGCCGACGTCTCGTTCACCGTGCGGGCGGGCGAGGTGGTGGGGCTCGCCGGCCTGGTCGGCTCGGGCCGCTCGGAGATCCTCGAGACGGTCTACGGCGCCCGGCGCGCCGACACCGGTGGGGTCCGGGTGCACGGCCGGGCGCTGCCCCGTGGGTCGGTGCCGGCCGCGGTGCGGGCGGGACTGGGGCTGTGCCCCGAGGAGCGGAAGGCCCAGGCGCTGCTGCTCGACGAGCCGGTGATGCGCAACGTCTCCCTGGCGTCGCTGCGCCGGTTCGCCCGCGGCGGCTTCCTCGGCGGGGAGGCCGAGCTGGCCGACGCCGGCGTGGTCACCGCACAGCTCGACGTCCGGCCCGCCGACCCGCGGCGCCCCGCCCGCACGCTCTCCGGCGGCAACCAGCAGAAGGTCGTCCTGGCCCGCTGGTTGCTGCACGGCTGCACCGTGCTGCTGCTCGACGAGCCCACCCGCGGCGTCGACGTCGGTGCCCGGAGCGAGATCTACGCGCTGGTCCGCCGGCTCGCCGGCGAGGGGGTGGCGGTGGTCCTGGTGTCTAGCGAGGTGCCCGAGGTGCTCGGCCTGGCCGACCGCGTGCTCGTGGTGCGGGAGGGCCGGATCGTGCACGCGGGCCCGGCCGCGGAGCTCGACGAGCACCGGGTCCTCGACCTGGTGATGGAAGGAGCGGACATGACCGCCGACGGACTCGCGGGAGCCGGGTCGTGAGCGAGCAGAGCCCGATCTCGCCGGCCCGGACGACGGAGACCACGGACGCACCGGTCGCGGGGGGCCCGGAGAGTCCGCCGGGCCGCCCGGAACCCTCGCGTCTGGTACGGGTGCTGTTCGAGGGCGGCGTCGGGCGCAACATGGGCCTGGTCGCGGTGCTGGTGCTGCTCGCGGTGGTCGGCGTCGTGACGGCCCCGCGGACCTTCCCGACGGTGTCGAACCTGCTGACCGTGCTGACCTCGGCGTCGATCATCGGGGTGCTGACGGTCGGGGTGACGTTCGTGATCATCGGCGGCGGCATCGACCTGTCCGTCGGCAAGGTGATGGCGCTGGCCTCCGTGTGGGCGACGACGGTGGCGACCCAGTCGTTCGGCGCGCTCGTGATGATCTTCTGCGCGCTGGCGGTCGGGGTCGGCGCCGGACTGGTCAACGGCGTGCTCATCGCCTACGGCCGGATCGTCCCGTTCATCGCCACGCTGGCCATGCTGATCTCGGCGCAGGGCCTGGCAGAGCTGATCTCCGGGCGGCGCAGCCAGATCGTCACCGACCCCGTGATCGCGGCGATCGCCAGCACCCGGATCCTCGGCATCCCCCTGCTCGTCTACCTCTTCGCCGTGGTCATCGCCGTGGGCTGGGTCGTGCTGAACCGCACCACCTTCGGCCGCCGGACCTTCGCCATCGGCGGCAACCCGGAGGCGGCGCGGCTGGCCGGCGTGGACGTGCGGCGGCACACCGTCCTGCTCTACGTCGTGTCCGGGCTGTGCTGCGGCATCGCAGCGATCATGATCGCCTCGCTCACCACGACCGGCTCGAGCACCCACGGCACGCTCTATGAGCTCGACGCCATCGCCGCGGTGATCATCGGCGGCACGCTCCTCACCGGCGGCCGCGGGACGCTGATCGGCTCGATCCTCGGCGTCCTGGTGTTCACGGTCATCACCAACCTGTTCGTGCTGAACAACCTGGCGATCGAGGTCCAGAACATCGCCAAGGGCGCGATCATCGTCGTCGCGGTGCTGATCCAGGCCCGCGCCCGGAGCTCCTCCACCACCTGACCCGGCCGCTGTCCCACGAAGGAGCACGAGAGCCATGTCCGATTCCCTGCTGCCCGGAGGCCTCGGCCGCCGCGGCTTCCTCGCGGCGCTCGGCGTCGGCACGGTGGCCACCGTGGCCGCCTGCACCAGCAATGCAGCCCCGTCGAGCGGGTCCGGGGCCACCGTCGCCGCGGCCGCCGGCGACAACGCCGCCCCGGGTGCCCCCGTCACGATCGGCTTCTCCGCACCGGCGGCCGACCACGGCTGGATCGCGGCCATCGCGAACAACGCCAAGGCGCAGGCCGGCCAGTACCCCGACGTCACGTTCGCGCCCGTGAATCCGACCAACGACGTCGCCCAGCAGATCGCCGCGGTGGAGACGCTGATCAACCAGAAGGTCGACGCCCTGGTCATCCTGCCCAACGACGGCAGCCAGCTCACCAGCCTCGGCCGGCGGGCCATGGACGCCGGCATCCCCGTCATCAACCTCGACCGCGTCTTCGACTCGCCGCTGGCGTACCGGACGTGGATCGGCGGGGACAACTACGGCATGGGCGTCAGCGCGGGCACCTACATCGGCGGGCGCCTGCGTGCCACCAACGTCGCCAACCCGGTCATCGGCGAGGTCGCCGGCATCGACAACCTCCCGCTGACCCAGGCGCGGAGCAAGGGCTTCGCCGACGCGCTGGCCTCCCACGGCTTCTCGGTCGGGCCGCGGCAGGCGGCGGACTTCACCGCGCAGGGCGGGCAGCGGGTCACCGCGAACCTGCTGCAGGCCGCGCCGAAGCTCGACGCCCTCTGGAACCACGACGACGACCAGGGCATCGGTGTGCTCGCGGCCGTCAACCAGGCGGGGCGCAACGAGTTCTTCATGGTCGGTGGCGCGGGCTCGGCCAACGCCATGCGCGACATCCAGGCCGACAACACCGTGCTCAAGGCGACGGTGACCTACAGTCCGACGATGGCGTCGTCGGCGATCGCGCTGGCCCGGCTCGTCGCGCAGAACCGCGGGATGGGCGACCTCGTCGAGAAGGAGGTCCCGACGTCGATCACGCTGGCCTCGGCGACCATCACCAAGGACAACGTCGCCGACTACCTGCCGCTGGGTTTCGAGTCGTGACGCCGCCGCTCGGCGTCGGCATGATCGGCTACGCCTTCATGGGTGCGGCGCACTCGCAGGCGTGGCGCACGGCGGCCCACGTGTTCGACCTGCCACTCGCCCCCGACATGGCGGTCCTGTGCGGCCGCGACCCCGCGGCGGCCCGGGCGGCCGCGGCGAAGCTCGGCTGGCGGGACGTGGAGACCGACTGGAAGGAGCTGCTCACCCGGGACGACGTCGCGCTCGTCGACGTGTGCACTCCGGGCGACACGCACGCGGAGATCGCGATCGCGGCGCTCGACGCCGGCAAGCACGTGCTGTGCGAGAAGCCGCTGGCCAACAGCGTCGACGAGGCGCGCGCGATGGTCGCGGCGGCCGAACGTGCACGGGCCCGCGGGGTGCGGTCGATGGTCGGGTTCAACTACCGCCGGGTGCCGGCGATCGCGCTGGCCCGGCGGCTGGTGGAGCAGGGCCGGATCGGCCCGGTCCGGCACGTGCGGGCGGTCTACCTGCAGGACTGGATCGTCGACCCGGAGTTCCCGCTGGTCTGGCGGCTGCAACGGGACAAGGCGGGCTCGGGGGCGCTGGGCGACATCGGCGCGCACATCGTGGACCTCGCACAGTACGTCGTGGGCGACCGGCTCACCGGGGTGTCGGCGGTCACCGAGACGTTCGTGAAGGAGCGGCCGCTGGCGACGGCCTCGGGCGGGCTGTCCGGCGCGGGGGCAAAGGACCGCGGGGCCGTGACCGTCGACGACGCGGCCCTGTTCCTCGGCCGCTTCGCCGGGGGCGCGCTCGCCTCGTTCGAGGCGACCCGCTTCGCGACGGGGCGCAAGAACGCGCTGCGGCTGGAGATCAACGGCGGATCGGGCTCGCTGGCGTTCGACTTCGAGGCGATGAACGAGCTCTGGTTCCACGACGGCACCGAGGCGGCCGACACCGCCGGGTTCCGGCGCATCCACGTCACCGAGCCGACCCACCCGTACCTGGAGGCCTGGTGGCCGCCCGGGCACGGGCTCGGCTACGAGCACACCTTCGTGCACGAGGTGGCCGACCTGGTGCGCGACCTGGCGGCGGGGAGCGACCCGACGCCGTCGTTCGCCGACGGGCTGCAGGTGCAGCTGGTGCTCGACGCGGTCGAACGGTCCGCAGCCGGGGCCAGCTGCTGGGAGACGATCGAGGGGGACGCGTCATGAGACCGGTCACGCTGTTCACCGGGCAGTGGGCCGACCTGCCCTTCACCGAGGTGGCCCGGCTGGCGGGGGAGTGGGGCTACGACGGGCTGGAGATCGCCTGCTGGGGCGACCACTTCGACCCGTGGGCGGCCGTCGAGGACGACGGGTACGTGCAGGAGCGGCTCGACATCCTGGAGAAGCACGGGCTGCAGGTCTTCGCGCTCTCCAACCACCTCACCGGCCAGGCCGTGTGCGACGACCCGATCGACGAGCGCCACAAGGGGATCGTGCCCGTGCGGGTCTGGGGCGACGGCGAGCCCGAGGGCGTGCGCCGGCGCGCGGCCGAGGCGATGCAGGTGACCGCCCGCGCGGCGGCGAGGCTCGGGGTGCGCACCGTCGTCGGGTTCACGGGCTCGTCGATCTGGAAGACCGTCGCGATGTTCCCGCCCGTGCCGCAGTCCATGGTGGACGCGGGCTACCGCGACTTCGCCGACCGCTGGAACCCCATCCTCGACGTGTTCGACGAGGTGGGCGTGCGGTTCGCGCACGAGGTGCACCCCTCGGAGATCGCCTACGACTACTGGACGACGGTCGCGGCGCTGGAGGCCGTCGGCCACCGCGAGGCGTTCGGGCTGAACTGGGACCCGAGCCACTTCGTGTGGCAGGACCTCGACCCGGTCGGGTTCCTGTGGGACTTCCGGGACCGGATCTACCACGTCGACTGCAAGGACGCGAAGCGCCAGGTCGGAAACGGGCGCAACGGCCGCATGGGCTCGCACCTGCCGTGGGCGGACCCGCGGCGCGGCTGGGACTTCGTCTCCACCGGGCACGGCGACGTGCCGTGGGAGGCGTGCTTCCGGATGCTCAACACCATCGGCTACGACGGGCCGGTGTCGATCGAGTGGGAGGACGCGGGCATGGACCGGCTCGTCGGGGCGCCCGACGCGCTGGAGTTCGTGCGGCGCAACCTGTTCGACCCGCCCGGGGCGGCCTTCGACTCGGCCTTCGGCGGCGGCTGAGCGGATCAGCCGGGGTCGGCGCGCAGCCGGTCGACCACCTCGTCGTCCCACCGGTGGGTGCGCATCAGACGGTAGCGCTGGCAGGCGAGGTGGAGGTACGCGTCGGTCTCGGTGCGGTCGCCGATCAGCGCGGCCTGCGCGAGCAGCCGGACGACCGGGCGGTACTCCTCGGCCCACCAGCGCCGGGCGACGGTCTCGCGGTCGAGGTAGCGGCCCTCGCTCTGCATGAGCCGGAAGCCCCAGGCCTCGACGGTCTCGGACAGCTCGGCGTAGTTCCAGGCGTCGCCCACCTCGATCGTGGCCAGCTGGGTGCGGCCGAGAGGCACCCGGTCGAGGAAGACCCGCCGGAGGTCCTTGGTGATCAGGTCGCCGCGGTGGACGATGCCGTTGGGGTCGATCCTGGTGGTGACGTCGGTGACCGTCGCGTCGATCGTGCGCAGGCCGAGCGCGTGCGCCACCGAGACGCGGTGGTGGCCGTCCCGGACGAAGTGCAGCCCGCCCACCCGGTAGAGGTCGACGGGCGGGACCGTCTCGCCGCGGCGCCGCGCCCGCGCCAGTCGCTCCCAGCGCTCCCGGCTGTGCCGGCTGCGCGGCCGGAACCAGCGGTCGAAGTCGGTGGTGCGGTCCACGCTGCCGACGATCGAGTCGAGATCCACGACCTGCACGCCCGGCACCCGGCGTTCGCCCGTGCGGCCCAGCGCGGCCACGACCTCGTCGAACGGGAGGATCTCGGAGACGTCGTCGGGTTCGTGGCGCAGCCACGCCACCAGGCGGGAGAGCACCTGCCGGCGGCGCTGGCGCAGGAAGTCGTGCTCCGCGTCGGCCTGCGGGAAACCGGTGTCCACTGGTCGGCTCCGCAAGCTCGCCTCCGCCTCCGCTAGAGCTCCAGCACCTTCCTGCCGACGACGTTGACGACCCGGGTGGTGCCGAGCATCCGGTCCGGTACGGGCTCACCGTAGGGGTGGATGTGCCCGTGCACCAGGAACCGCGGCTGCAGCTGCGCGACCACGCCGCGCAGACAGACGAAACCGCGGTGCGGGCCGTCCTCACGGTCGCCGCAGTACCGCGGCGGGGCGTGCGTGAGCAGGACGTCGACGCCCCGGCCGTCCTTCCGCGCGGCGCGCCTCGCCAGCCGGACCAGCCGCTTCGCCCGCCGGGTCTGCTCGGCCTCGGTCCACTGGTTGGGACCGGGCCGGTAGCGCACGCAGCCGCCGAGCCCGGCGATCCGCAGCCCGCCGGCGTCGACGATCCGGCCGTCGGCGTTCTCGAAGCCGGCCGGGCCCGGCCACTCGCACGGGAGCCCGGCGCTGGTCCACAGCCCGCGGCGCTGGCGGAAGCCGCTCAGGTCGCGGTCGTGGTTGCCGGGGACCATCACCGCGGGCCGGTCCACCGCGTCGGCGATCGCGGCGAGGTAGTCGAACGGGAGGTCGCCCGCGGCCAGGACGAGGTCGACCCCGCTGCGCCGGGCCGTGCCGCAGCGCAGCGCGGGGATCTCCTCGTCGGCCACCGCCAGGGTTCGCACCATCGCCCGACCAGCCTATTCGTTACCGTCCCGGCGCGCGCCCCCTTGGGTGACGGCCCCGGATGAGCCAGGATCGTCCGGGTGAGCGGAACGGACACCAGCGCGCCGGAGACCGTCCTCCCGGCGGCGGACACCGCCCTCGACCGGCCCGCCCGGGCCTTCGACCGGATCGTCCGCACCAGCGACGCCTACCGGGCGCAGCTGCGGACCACGATCCACCGGATGGGCCTGAGCGGACGCAAGCGCACGCTGCTGGTCCTGGGCTGCGGCAGCGGGGCGCCGGTGCAGGGGGTCGTCGACGAGGCGCCGGGGTGGAAGGTCGTGGCCGTCGACGAGTCGGCCGAGCTCGTCGGGATGGCGCGGCGGCTGGACTGGGCGCCGGACTACCGGTTCCTGCACGGCACCCTCGGCACGCTCGACGACGCCCTGCGCGCCGAGGGCATCGAGCCGCGGTTCGACGGGATCCTCGTGGTGTTCCAGATGCGCCACCAGCGCAACCTCGACGACACCCTCGACTACCTGCTGGAGCTGCTCGAGCCGGGCGCGCCGCTCGCGGTCCACGAGTACTCGGTGCGCGGCAACCGCGCGGCCCGCGCGCGGTGGACCGCCGCGTGCTGGCTGGACTACCTGCCGCGGGTCCGGATGCGCGGGCGGGTGCCGGGCATGGTGTCGTTCCTGTGGAACTCGGTGGTGCGCTTCGACTCCATCACGACGTTCAAGGAGCGGCTCGAGGTCGCCGGGTTCACCGACGTCCGGGTGCAGACGGTCGGCGGCTGGCAGGAGCACGTCCTCCACACCTTCCTCGGACGCAAGCCCGAGGACGAGGTCGACGCACCGCTCGACGAGCTCGACGCGGAGGACTCCGACCACACCGGCACCTGGACGGACCGCGGCACGGAGACCCCGCCCATCGCGTCGGCGCCGGTCCCGGCGCCGCGGCCGAGCCCGACGGACCGGCCGGAGTGGGGCCCGGCGTCGCCGCGGGACGAGACCGCCGGCCGGGACGACCGCGGCGGCGGCCGCGGTCACGACCGCGCCGGTCGGGGTGACGTCTTCGACCTCGACGAGGAGGAGGACGAGACCGGGTACGGGGCGCGGGAGGGCGACCCGGACGCCGACGCGGACGCGGACGGGCCCACGTCGTACGCCGACATGGACGAGTTCGAGGACAACCACGACCTCGACGGCACGCAGTACCGCGACGACCCGGACGAGACGGTGCTGTTCACCCACGCCGACCCGGACGCCGAGACCCCGCCCACCGGGCTGCCGGTGGTCGACGGCGAGGAGCGGGAGGCCGGGCGGCAGTCCGAGCCGGAGTCGGCGGAGAGGGAGCCGCACTCCGAGACCGTGGAACCGCAGGCCAAGAAGGAACCGCAGGCCGAGGAGGAACCGCAGGGCGAGGAGGAACCGCAGGGCGAGGACGAACCGCAGGTCGACGCGTCGGAGGGGGTCCCGCAGACCCGGGACGAGCCGCGGGCCGAGAAGGAGCCGCAGGTCGCCGCGTCGGAGGCGGAACCCGGGCAGGAGGCGCCGCGGGGTGCGGCGACCCGCCGCGTCCGCAACCTCTTCCGCGCCCCGCACCGCAGCTCCGCCCCGGCCGGGCCGCCCGGCTCGCCGTGGCTGCGCCGGTCCGAGCGCGAGGCCGTGCGCGGGGAGGACGACGAGGGGTAGCGGTCAGCGCGTGCGCACGGTGTAGCGGCGCTCCGCGTAGGCGATGTCGTCCTTCCACAACCGGGCGGCGGTGGCGCGGACCAGCGGGCGCAGGGCCCCGCCGACCTTCGCGACCTGCCCGAACCCGGTCCGGTCCGAGTACGCGACGACCGCCTCGATGACCGCGGTGCGCGGCGCGCCGTCGGGGCCGGGGCCGAGGGGCGTCGCGTGTGTCTCGACCACGCTGCCGGTGCCCTCGCCGTCGACGATCTCCATCGTGACCGTGCGCGGCTCGGGGCAGCTGAAGGCGGCGTGCACCGGCACCCCGATCCGCCCGGCGACCCGGAAGCTGACCTCCACGAGGAAACGGTCCTCCGCCTCGGAGACCCCGGGGGCGGGCGCGTCGAGCACCGTGAGCGAGGCGAACGAGTACGGGTGGAACCAGGCGCCGTGCCACGGGTCGAGCCGGTTCGCGACCACGTCCTCCGGCTCGCACCGCCCGATCACCGTCGCGACGGCCGAGAACGAGCCCTCCGCCGGCGGCCGCGGGCCCAGCACCGGCGCGGTGGTGGGGCTCTCCCCGGGTGCGAGCAGCTCGTCGAGCCGGACCCAGGCCAGCACGCCGTCGTCGTACGCGGGCAGCGGCGACCAGCCCGGCCGCCCCTCGGCGCCGAGGGCGAGCCCGTGCCAGCGGCAGACCAGCCGTCCGTCGTGGACCGGCGCGTCGCAGAGGGCGGCGCCGAGGTGGGGGCAGGCGCCGGGTCCGACGTGCAGCGTGCCGGCCCCGTCCCGCCAGGCCACCAGCTCCCGGCCGGCGACGATCCGGCCGAAGGCCTTGCCCGGCTTCACCTCCCGGCTGGCGGCGAGCACCACCCAGCCACCGGAGGGGCGCGCGGCGGCCCGCTCGGTCGCGGCCCGGATCAGCGCGGGGCTCGCCCCCCGCCAGGACGGCTCCTGCTCCGCCCACGGGGGCGTGCGCAGCAGGCGGAGCGGGGTGACGGGGCGGCGCTTCGGCACGGGTCGAAGGCTAGCCAGCTCCCGCCGATCCGCGAGTCGAACCCTTACAGCCAGCCGTTCTTGCGGAAGTTGCGGTAGAGCAGCCCGCAGGCCAGCACGATCACCATGATCACCAGCGGGTAGCCGAGGTGCCAGTGCAGCTCGGGCATGTAGTCGAAGTTCATGCCGTAGATGCCGGCGACCATCGTGGGCACGGTGATCAGCGCCGCGTACGCGGTGATCTTGCGCATGTCGGTGTTCTGCCGCATCGACACCTTGGCCAGCACGGCGTCGACCAGCGTGGTGAGGAGCTCGTTGAAGCCGGTGACGCGCTCGGCGACCCCGGACAGGTGGTCCTCGACGTCCCGGAAGTAGCTGCGCACCTCGTGCGGGATGAGCGAGCTGTACCCCTCGGTGATCTTGTGCAGCGGCTTGAGCAGCGGGGTGACCGCGCGGCGCAGCTCGAGGATCTCGCGCTTCATCACGTAGATCTGCTCGGGGTCCATCGTGGTGCGCGGGGCGAACACCTCGGCCTCGAGCTCGTCGATGTCGTCCTCGATCGCCTCGGTGACGTCGAGGTAGGTGTCCACGACGTGGTCGGCGATGGCGTGCAGCACCGCGGCCGGGCCGAGGGCGAGCTGCTCGGCGTCCTCCTCCAGCTTGCGGCGTACGGCCGCGAGACCGGTGTGCTTGCCGTGCCGGACCGTGACCACGAAGTCCCGGCCGACGAAGGCCTGCACCTCGCCCGTCTCGACGATCTCGTTGCTGCTGGTCGGCTCGGCGTTGCCGATGTAGCTCACGGTCTTGAGCACCATGAACAGCGTGTCGTCGTAGCGCTCGAGCTTCGGCCGGTTGTGCGCGTGCACCGCGTCCTCGACGGCGAGCTCGTGCAGCCCGTAGGTCTCGGCGATGCCGGTGATCTGGTCCTCGGAGGGCTCGTGCAGACCGATCCAGACGAAGCCCTCGCCGCGGGCGCGGACCTCCTCGATGGCCCGGTCGTGCGTCCAGCGGCCGGGCAGCCGCTCGCCGTCGACGTAGACGCCGCAGTCGACCACGTAGGCCGAGACGGGGACGCGCAGCCGCGGGAGCACGCTGGTGTGGGCGTTGCGGCCCAGGCGGGCACGCGAGCCCGCCGCCTTGATGGCGGGACGGAGGGAGGACAGGGGCGGCACGGCGCACCTCCTGCGGCGAGAGCGGACGGGGACGCGGGGGAAGGCACGTCTCGCCGAACGCCGCTGGGCGTGACTCAGCCCACGACGGGAGCGGCGGGGACGCGCTCGGTACTACTGCCTGGCGCGGGGTCCATTGCGCGTCACCTCCTCCGCCGCTCGACGGTCCTCGTGCGTGACCGTGATCGCGCCACGCCTCTCGGGAAGCGGGCCACCGGCTAGATTACCCGGCCGTACGGATTGTCGGCGATGGAGGCGAGAACGTTGCAGTTCGGCCGTTACTACGAGGAGTTCGAGGTCGGGGCGGTGTACAAGCACTGGCCCGGGAAGACGGTCACCGAGTACGACGACCACCTCTTCTGCCTCCTGACGATGAACCACCACCCCCTCCACATGGACTCGCACTACGCGGAGGAGACGACGGACTTCAAGCGCAACGTCGTCGTCGGGAACTACATCTACTCGCTGCTGCTGGGCATGTCCGTGCCGGACGTGTCGGGCAAGGCGATCGCGAACCTCGAGGTCGAGTCGCTGAAGCACACCAAGCCGACCTTCCACGGCGACACGATCTACGGCGAGACCGAGGTCCTCGACAAGACCGAGTCGAAGTCGAAGGACGACCGCGGCGTGGTCTACGTGGAGACCCGCGGTTACAAGCAGGACGGCACCGTCGTGTGCACGTTCCGCCGCAAGGTGATGGTCCCCAAGCGCAGCTACGGCGACACCCGCGGCGGGGAGCAGCCCGGCCGCCCGGTCCCGGCCTCCTGAGCCGGACCGCACCGATCTGCGGACGAACGGCACCCCCGCTCCCCAACCGGGCGGGGGTGCCGTTCGGGTCCGGGGCGGATCAGCGCGGCAGGACGGACCAGCCGTCGAGCGTCTCGGCGAGGCCGTCGACGAGGGGGAGCGCCGCGAACTCGACGGCGTCGACCCAGCGGGCGTCGGCGGCGTCGTCGCCGGCGGCGAGCGTGCCCCCGACGACGGTGCAGCGGTAGTCCGCGATCCGGTACGGCCCCACGACGACGGTGCCCACGTGCGGCCCGGGCGTCACCGCCAGCCCGGTCTCCTCGGCCATCTCGCGGACGAGCGCGGCGGCGTCGTCCTCGCCCGGTTCGACGTGTCCACCCGGGAGCGACCACCGGCCTCGCGCGGGCTCCGTCCCCCGTTTGATCAGCAGTAACCTGCCCGACGCATCGTGCAGGATTGCCCCCACACAGGGGACGTGTCGGCTACCCTCGGTCATCGCTCGACACGGTACGCTCCCCGCGTGGCCGTATCCTCTCGCCAGGGATGTCGGTATTTTCTGATCTTGCCAGCTCCTCCTGCCGGAACGGTGGTCGTGTGAACGTCAAGAAGCTGACCGGGCTGATCGTGATCGCCCTGGTTGTGTTCTTCATCGTGACGAACCCCGGCGGCGCCTCCGGTGCCGTCAACGGCATCGGCAACTGGCTGTACGGGGTGGGTCAGAGCGTGACCACCTTCTTCTCGAACCTGGCCCCGAGCTGATGCTCGCCCCCCGGGAGATCGACGAGTACCTGCTCCCCACGGAGCGGCGGGTCATCCGGGTGCGGCAGCACTGGGCGGTCATGATCCCGCACATCACCCAGACCGGGCTCTTCCTCATCGCGATGATCGTGATCGACCGGCTGCTGCAGGGGCGGGTCGGCGAGGCCGGCGGGTTCGGCGAGGCGCTGGTCGACAACCTGACCTTCTACCTGGCGCTGGTCGCCGTGCTGCGCTTCGCGGTGAACTCGATCCTCTGGTGGATCGAACGGATCGTGATCACGGACAAGCGGGTGATGCTGGCCCAGGGCATCATCACGCACAGCGTCGGCATGATGCCGCTGGGCAAGGTCACGGACCTGACGTTCGAACGCAGCATCGGCGGCCGGATGCTCGGCTACGGCACGCTGATCGTGGAGTCCGCCGGCCAGATCCAGGCGCTGAACCGGATCGACTTCATGCCGCGCCCGGAGGAGATCTACGAGGCGCTCTCCGAGCTGGTGTTCGGCGAGAAGGGCAAGACCCGCGCCACCGGGATGCTCGCCCGGAACCGCTGGCGGCGCTGAGCTTGCCCTGAGCCTGCACCGGGCCGGCACTGGGCCGGCGCTGAGCCGGCGCCCAACTTCCGACGGGCCGGGACCTTGGTCCCTGTCCCGGCCCGCAACGGTCCCGCCGCGGACCGCCCCTGTGCCCTCGCGACGCGCCGCTCCGGGCGGGGAGGGTGATCACCGGACGCGCGCAGCCGGGGATCGGAGGGCGGCATGGCATCCGACCGCGGCCCCGATACCGAGCCCGGTACCGCGCTCGATCCCGATCCCGATCCCGGCCCCGACGCCACGACCGATCGCACGCCCGGTCCTACGTCCGGTCCCGCGCCTGATCGCTCGCCCGGTCCCTCCCGGAGGCCGCTCGACCCGCGCCTGCTCCGCCACGCCGCGGCGGCCCGCCGGTTCGTCCTGGCGGGCCTCGGCGTCGCCGTCGCCACCGCGCTCCTGGTGATGGCGCAGGCCCAGCTGCTGGCGATCGTCGTCGCCGACGGGTTCCTCGGCGGCGCCGGGCTCACGGCGCTGCAGCCGCTGCTGGGCCTGGCCGCCCTGACCGTCGTCGGACGGGCGGGGTTGGCCTGGGCGGGCGAGGTGGCCGCGTACCGCGCGTCGGCCGACGTCGTGCGGGAGCTGCGCAGCCGGGTCGTGGGGCAGGTGCTCCGGCTCGGGCCGCGGCACCGCGCGCTGCCGCCGGCCGGTGAGGTGGCCACGCTGACCTCGCGCGGCCTGGACGACCTCGAGGCGTACTTCGGCCGGTACCTCCCGGCCCTGCTGATCGCGGCCGTGGTCCCGCTGGTCCTGGCGGTGCGGATCCTCACCGCGGACTGGCCGTCCGGGCTGATCGTCGGGCTCACGGTGCCGCTGATCCCGTTGTTCGCGGTGCTCGTCGGGCTGCACACCCAGCGCTCGACGGCGCGACGCTGGCGCACGCTCGCCGTGCTCGGGCACCACTTCCTCGATCTCGTCGCCGGCCTGGACGTGCTCGTCGCGTTCGGACGCGCCGGGCACCAGGCCGGCCGGCTCCGGTCGATGACCGAGGCCTACCGACGCGCGACGATGCGCACCCTGCGCGTGGCCTTCCTGTCCGCGCTGGTCCTGGAGCTCGTCGCGACCCTGTCGGTCGCACTGGTCGCGGTGTCCATCGGACTCCGGCTGATCGACGGCGCGCTCGACCTCACCACCGGGCTGCTCGTGTTGCTGCTCGCGCCGGAGGTCTACCTCCCGCTGCGGGCGGTCGGGGCCCGCTTCCACGACGCGGCCACGGGCACCGCCGCCGCGACCACCGCCCTGGACCTGCTCGACGTCCCGGTCCCACCCTCCGGCCCGGCCGCTGCCCCCGACCCCGCGGCGCAGCCGGTCGTGCTGGAGGGGGTCCGGGTCGACGGCCGCGCCGCCCCCGTCCTCGACGGCCTCGACCTGACCCTGCGCCCCGGCGCGACGGTCGGCGTCCGCGGGCCCAGCGGCTGCGGCAAGACGACCCTGGTCGAGCTGCTGGCGGGGCTGCGCCGGCCCGACGGCGGCAGGATCCTGGTCGGCGGGACCGACCTGGCCGACGTCGACCCGGCCCGCTGGCGCCGCCGGGTCGCGTGGGTGCCGCAGCGCCCGGTCCTGCTCGCCGGCACCGTTGCGGAGAACATCGCGCTCGCCGATCCCGCCGCCGGGCCGGAGGCGGTCGCACGCGCGGCCGGGCTCGCCCGGCTCGACGTCCCCCTCGACACCCCGGTCGGGGAGGACGGCACCGGCCTGTCCACCGGCCAGCGGCGCCGGGTCGCCCTCGCCCGCGCGGTGCTCGCCGACCGCCCCCTGCTGCTCCTCGACGAACCGACCGAGGGCGTCGACGCCGCCACCGAGACGGCCATCGGCGACGGCCTGGCGGAGATCGCCGCGGGCCGGACCGTCGTGCTCGTCAGCCACCGGCCCGAGCTGCTGGCCCGGTGCGACCGGGTCGTCGGGCTCGGGCCCACCGCGGGCGAGCGGGTCGCGGAGCCGTTCGCGCCCGCGGAGCCGCCCCTGCCCGCGGAGCTGCCCCCGCCCGCGGAGCTGCCCCCGCCCGCGGAGCTGCCCCCGGAGCAGTCCCCGCCCGCGGACCGGCCCGTCCCGGCCGACGAGGCACCCTGGTCGGGGCCCGCCGCGACCATGCCGGTGCCGGTGCCGGTGCCGGTGCCGGTGCCGGTGCGGACCGTCGTGCGCGGGCAGTGGGGCCGACTGGTCGCGGCCGCGCTGCTCGGGGCGGCCGCGCTCGGCTCGGGCGTCGCGCTCACGGCCACTTCGGCCTGGCTCATCTCGGCCGCGGCGCTGCAGCCGCCGGTGCTCACGCTGATGGTCGCGATCGTGGCCGTCCGCGCGTTCGGCATCGGCAAGGGCGTGTTCCGGTACGCCGAGCGGCTGGTCGCACACGACGCCGCGCTCCGGGTGGGCAGCGCGCTGCGCCTGCGGGTCTGGACCGACCTCGTCCGGCTGGGGCCGGCCGCCACCGCCCGGCACCGCCGCGGCGACCTGCTGACCCGGCTCGTCGCCGACACCGACGCGCCGCAGGACCTCCTGGTCCGAGTGCTGCTGCCGGGCACGGCCGCGCTGCTGGCCGGCGGGGCCGCCGTGCTCGGGTTCGCGCTGCTGCTCCCGGCCGCGGGCGCGGCCCTGGCGCTCGGGCTGCTGGTCGCCGGGGCGGGTGCGCCTGCGCTCGCCGCGCTGGCCGCCCGCCGCACCGAGCGCCGCACCGCCGCCGCCCGGGCCGAGGTGGCAGCGCGGACCGTCGAGCTGCTCGACGCCGCCGCCGACCTGCTCGTCCTCGGCGCCGCGGACCGCGCCCACACCGCCCTGGACACGGCCGACACCCGCCTCGCCGCCCTCCGCCGCCGGGCGGCCACCGCGACCGGTGCGGGCGCCGCGGTCGCGGTCCTCGCGACCGGGCTCACGGCCGTCGCGTGCGCGGGCCTGGGCCTCGCGGGGTTCGCGGCGGGCACCGTGCCCGGCCCGGTGATCGCCCTGCTCGCCCTGACCCCGCTCGCGTTCGCCGAGGTCGTCGCACCGCTCCCCGAGGCCGCCGTCCGGCTGCTGTCGATCCTCCCCGCCCTGCGCCGGCTGTGGGACCTCGAGGAACGGGAGCCGGCCGTCGTCGAGCCCGCGGCCGCGGCACCGGTGCCGGCGCCGCGGTCGCTGCGGGCCGGTGGCCTCGGCGTCCGTTGGCCCGGCGCGGCGGTCGAGGCCGTCCACGGTGTCGACCTGGACCTCGCCGGCGGGCACCGGATCGCGCTCACCGGCCCGTCGGGCAGCGGCAAGTCGACGGTCGTCGCGGCGCTGCTCCGGACGCTCGGGCCCAGCTCGGGCACCCTGCACGCGGACGGTCGCGACGTGCGCGGGCTCCGCGCCGACGACGTCCGGTCCGGGATCGCCTGGTGCGGGCCGTGGACGCACCTCTTCGACAGCACGCTGCGCGCGAACCTCGCGCTCGCCGCCCCCGCGGCCGCCGACGCCGAGCTGGTCGCGGCCCTGCGCCGCGCCGCGCTCGGCCCGTGGTTCGACACCCTGCCCGAGGGCCTGGACACCGCGGTCGGCGCGCACGGCGGCGCGGTGTCGGGCGGCGAGCGTCAGCGCCTCGGGGTGACCCGCGCGCTGCTCGCCGACCGGCCGATCCTCGTCCTCGACGAACCGACCGCCCACCTGGACGCCGCGACCGGGTCGGCCCTCGCCGCGGAGATCCTCGCGGCGACGGCCGACCGGACCGCGCTGCTCGTGACGCACCGGCCGGAGCAGACGCCGGGCGTGCCGCGGCTCGACCTGGGCCGCAGCACCAGCCCGGTGTGAGTCGACCCAGCCGGGTCAGCCCAGCCGGGTCAGCCCAGCCCGATCAGCCCAGCCGGGTCCGCCCAGCCTGATCAGCCCGGCCGGGTCAGCCCAGACGTTCGACGACGTGGTCGGCGACGCGCAGGGCGTTGGCCATCGCCGTCAACGACGGGTTCACCGCGCCGATGCTGGGGAAGAAGCTGGTGTCGACGACGTAGAGGTTGTCGACCTCGTGGGCCCGGCAGGTCGGGTCCAACGCCGAGCTCGCCGGGTCGGCCCCGAACCGGATCGTCCCGGCCTGGTGCGCCGTCGCCCCGATCGGCATCCCCTTGTGCATGTAGATGTTGTGGTGAAGCAGGTGCTTCTCGTGCATGCCGAGGTCGGAGAGCCGGCTCTGCAGGGCGTGCCGGAGCCGCTCGAGGCCCTCGGTGTTGTTGTCCGGGTCGAGCGTGAGCCGGATCTGCCCGTCGCGCTCGAGGGTCACCCGGTTGTCCGGGCGCGGCAGGTCCTCCCCGCAGAGCCAGAAGTCGACTGCGTGGTGCGCGAGCACCTCGAACGGCATGTCCGGCGAGACCTTTCCGGCCCAGTGCGGTGCGTTCGCCCGGACCTGCTCGGCGTCGGACTTGCCGAGCATCTGGATGCCGCCCAGGGGGTAGTGCCAGTCCTCCGAGCCGAGGTACCAGTCGTGTATCGCGAGCGTCTTCTGGAACCGGGTCGGGTTGGGCTCCTTGGACACGGCCATCAACGCCAGGTTGTTGTGCCGCATGTAGTGCCGCCCGACGACGCCGGAGCCGTTGGCCAGCCCGTCGGGGTGCTTGTCGTTCGCCGAGCGCAGCAGCAGCGCGGCGGAGTTGACCGCCCCGCAGGCGACCACCACGACGTCCGCGGTGAAGCGCACGGTCTCGGTGCCGCCCTCGCCCTGGTCGAACTCGGTGACGACGGACGTGACCGAGCGTCCGCCGGAATCAGTCTCCAGCCTCGTCACGCGGGCACGGGTGAGGAGCCGGACGTTGTCGTGGGCCAGCGCGGGGTCCACGCAGATCACCTGGGAGTCGGACTTGCCGCCCAGCACGCAGGGGAAGCCGTCGACGCGGTCGCACCGGATGCAGGGGCTGTCGTAGGTGGCGTTGCCCTGGGCGTCCTGGTCGAGCCGCACCCCGATCGGCAGGTGGAAGGGGTGCAGCCCGAGCTTCTCCAGGTCCTCGCTGAGCTGCTGGATCCGCGGCTCGTGGCGCACCGGCGGATAGCGGTAGTCCGCGGAGGCCGGACCCTCCGTGGGGTCGTCGCCGTGGTGGCCGTGTACCTCGTAGAGGTGCTCGGCCTCGGTGTAGTACGGCTCGAGGTCGGCGTAGTCGATCGGCCAGGCCGGCGAGATGCCGCCGTGGTGGACGATCTCGCCGAAGTCCTGCAGGCGCAGGCGGAACAGGGCCGCGCCGTAGAACTTGGTGTTGCCGCCGACGTAGTAGTTCACCTCGGGCGGGAACTCGTGTCCGTGGCGGTCGAGCCAGAACTCCGGGGCCCGGTACTTCCCGCGCACGAACACCGCGCCGGAGTCCCAGTTGTCGCGCTCGCGCGGCAGGTACGCGCCGCGCTCGAGCAGCAGGACCCGCTTGCCGGTCGGCGCCAGGCGGTGTGCGAAGGTGCCGCCGCCTGCCCCACTGCCGATCACGATCACGTCGTAGTGCTGGTCCTCGGTCACGGCCGGCCCTCCTTCACGTGCTCGGCGGTGCTCCCGGTCGGAGCGGTGCTCTCGGTCGGTGGGGTGCTGTCGGCGGGTGCGGTGCTGTCGGCCGGTGCGGTGCCGGTGGCGCCGGCGGCCCCGACGGCGGGTCGGTCGTAGACGTCCCGCAGCGTCTCGACCTCCTGCGTGGTGAAGGTCCGCTCCCGCCGCGCGTCGCGGGCGAAGGCGGCGGTCCAGGTCAGGACCGCGCCGACCCGGTTGCGGTACCCCGTGAGGAAGGCCAGGTGCAGGAACAGCCAGGTCAGCCAGCCGACGAAGCCACCGAAGTGCGCCGGGCCGGCGGAGACGACCGCGTTACCGCGGGAGAGGTAGGCGGCCGAGCCGAGGTCGTGGTACCGGTACGGGCGGACGGGCTGACCGCGCAGCCGGTTCCGGATGCGGCGCCCGGCGTAGAACCCGGACTGCATCGCGACCTCGGCCACGCCCGGCAGGTGGTCGCGGCTCATCAGGTCGCCGATCACCATGATCTCCGGGTGCCCCGGCACGGTGAGGTCCGGCCCGACCTCGATCCGGCCGGCCCGGTCGCGGGGCGCGCCCGTCGCGTCGGCAAGGGCCTTCGCGATCGGCGGCGCCTCCACCCCGGCGGCCCAGAGCACGGTGCCCGCCGCGTACCGCTGGGTCGTGTCCGTGCCGTCGCCGGCGTCGCTGACATCGCGGACGTCGATCCCGCGGGCGTCCACGCCGGTGACGATCGAGCCGAGGTGCAGCTCCACGCCGAGCGCGCGCAGCCCGGCCGCCGCCTTCGCCGACAACGCCGGCCCGAACGACGCCAGCGGCGCCTTCCCGGCGTCGAACAGCAGCACCCGGGCGTCCTCCGGACGGATGCGGTGGAACTCCGCGCGCAGCGTGCGCGTGGCCAGCTCCCGGATCTGGCCCGCGAGCTCGACGCCCGTGGGCCCGGCGCCGACGACGGCGAACGTGAGCCACCGCCGTTGCTCGTCCGGGTCGGTCGCGGTCTCGGCCAGCTCGAAGGCGCCGAAGACCCGGCGCCGGATGGCGAGGGCGTCGGCGATCGTCTTCATGCCGAGGGCGTACCGGGCGAACTCGTCGTGACCGAAGTACGACTGCCGGACGCCCGCGGCGACGACCAGGTCGTCGTAGGGCAGGGTCAGCCGCTCCCCGTTCGGCCGCTCCGTGAGGACGGTGCGGGCCTGCGGGTCGACGCCCACGGCGTCGGCGAGCACGCAGTCGACGGTGCGGTGCCGCTTGAGGATGTCGCGCAGCGGCGCGGCGATCTGTCCCTCGGAGAGGATCCCGGTCGCGACCTGGTAGAGCAGCGGCTGGAACAGGTGGTGCTGCGCGCGGTCGACGAGTGTCACGGTGATGCCCGAGCCACCCAGCGCCCGGGCGGCGAAGAGCCCGGCGAAGCCGCCGCCCACGATCACGACGCGGTGCGGGTTGCGTTCCCCGGCGGCGGCGCCGTCCTGGCGGACGAGGGTCAGGCGGTCGGGTCGTGCCACGAGTCCCCCTCGGGCAGCAGGTCGTCGGCCTCCTTGGGCCCCCAGGTCCCGCGCTGGTAGCGCTGCAGGGGCACGGCGTCGCCCAGGATCGGGTCGACCACCCGCCAGGCGGCTTCGACGGTGTCCTGCCGGGCGAACAGCACGCGGTTGCCGTCGAGGGCCGCGCCGATGAGTCGGTCGTACGGGCGCGCGTCGTCCGCCGCGTGCTCGGCGAAGACCAGCTCCTGCGCCTCGGGCACGCGCGCGATCCCCTGCTTCTTGCCCACCAGGGTCAGCGCGACCGCGGCGTTCGGCCAGATGCGGAACCGCAGGGCGTTGACCGGGCGCGGGCCGGGCACCTCGAAGTAGTCGAGCGGGGCCCGCCGGAAGCGGATGCTCACCTCGGTGGCGGTCACCGGCATCGTCTTGCCCGCGCGGATCAGGATCGGGACACCGGCCCACCGCCACGAGTCGAGGGCCAGCCGGACCGCGGTGTAGGACTCCGTCGTCGACACGGGGTCGACGCCCTCCACCTCCCGGTACCCGTCGTACTGGCCGCGGACGGTGTTCTCGGGGGTGAGGGGGCGGATCGCGGACAGCACGCGTGCCTTGGCGTCGACCCACGACATGAGGCCCGAGCCGTCCGGCGGGTCGGCGACCACGGTGGCCAGGACCTGCAGCATGTGGTTCTGCAGCACGTCGCGGGTGGCGCCGGTGCGGTCGTAGAAGCGGCCGCGGTCGGCGACGTCGAAGGCCTCCGCCATGGTGATCTGGATGCTCGCGACGTGGTCCCGGTTCAGCAGCGGCTCGAAGATCGAGTTGGCGAAGCGGGCCACCAGGACGTCGTTGAGCGGGTCGAGGCCCAGCCAGTGGTCGACCCGGTAGATCGCGTCCTCCGGGAAGTACCGGAGCATGGTCGCGTTGAGCGCCTGCGCGCTCTGCAGGTCCGTGCCGAACGGCTTCTCGACCATCACCCGGGCGCCCTCGGCGCGCCCCGCCTTGGAGATGCCCTCCGCGATCCGGGCGAACAGGACCGGTGGCACCTCCAGGTAGAACAGCACCTTCTTGCCGGCGCCGATCTCCTTGCTCATCGCCTCGTACGTCGCCGGGTCGCCGAGGTCGCCGTCGACGTAGCGCAGCAGCGCGAGCATGCGCCGGCCGGGCCCCGAGTCCGGGTCGAGGTCGTTCCGGCGAAGCGACCGGGCGGCGTAGTCCCGGAACTGCTCCAGGCCCCACCCGCTCTTGGCGACGCCGATGACGGGGACGTCCAGCACCCCCCGCTGCACCAGCCCGACGAGCGCCGGGAACGTCTCCAGCTTCGCCAGGTCCCCGGTCGCGCCGAAGATCACGAGGGCGTCCACCCGGTCCGTCGCCATGGCCTGCTCCTGTCCGCCGGGGGTCTGCGAGGTCATACGGGTGTCTGCGACCGTGCTGGCCCGGCGGCGGTGAGCACCTCACTCGGGCCGGATGAGCCGGGGCCCGCAACGGGCCGGGCGGCGACGGCGGCGGCGGACGATTCGGGCACCCGGACCGGGAGCCCACGCGTCCTCCGAACTCGGGTCGCCCGCGCCGGGTGATGCCCGGTCGGCGCGGGGGCCGTGACCGTGAGCCCGTGTCCGTGGTCGACCTCGCGCGCCTGCAGTTCGCCGGAACGACGATCTACCACTTCCTGTTCGTCCCGCTGACGATCGGGCTGGCGCTGCTGACCGCGATCCTGCAGACCTGCTGGCACCGCACGGACAAGCCGGAGTACCTGCGGCTCACCCGGTTCTTCGGCGTCCTCCTGGTGATCAACATCGCGGTCGGCGTCGTCACCGGGCTGGTGCAGGAGTTCCAGTTCGGGATGAACTGGTCGGGCTACTCCCGGTTCGTCGGTGACGTGTTCGGGGCGCCACTGGCGATGGAGGGGCTGGCGGCCTTCTTCCTCGAGTCCACGTTCCTGGGGCTGTGGGTGTTCGGGTGGGGCCGGCTGTCCCGGCGCGTGCACCTGGCCACCGTCTGGGCCGTCGCCGCCGGCGGCGTGCTCTCGGCGGCGTTCATCATGGCCGCGAACTCGTGGATGCAGAACCCGGTCGGCTACACGATCGACCCCGCGACGCAGCGCGCCCAGCTCACGAGCATCGGCGCCGTCCTGACCAACCCGGTGTTCCTGCGCAGCATGCTGCACGTGCTGCTCGCGTCGCTGGTCACGGCCTGCGTGGTCATGCTGGCCGTCGCGGCGTGGCACCTGCGTCGCAAGTCGCACACCGCGGAGTTCGGCCGGGCGGCGCGGATCGCGCTCGTCGTGCTGGTCCCGGTGCTGGCGCTCAACCTGCTCGTCGGCAGCGAGCTGGGGGTCACCGAGGGCGAGTTCCAGCCGATGAAGATCGCGGCGGCCGAGGCCCAGTGGCAGACCTGCCAGCCGTGCTCGTTCTCGCTGTTCCAGGTCGGCGGCGGGAACAACGACCAGACCCCGTCGAAGATCATCCAGGTGCCCCACCTGCTCTCGCTGCTGGCCACCAACTCGTGGAACGGGCAGGTGGTGGGGCTCAACGAGCTGCAGGCGCAGTACGAGCAGCAGTACGGGCCGGGCTACTACGTGCCCAACGTCTTCATCCAGTACTGGTCGATGCGGGTGATGGCCTACCTCGGCAGCCTCATGCTCGTCGTCGGGCTGTGGGGGCTCTGGCGGCGGAAGCGGCTCGCCGAGTCGCCGTGGTTCCTGCGGGTGGCGATCTGGTGCCTGCCGCTGCCGTTCATCGTCAACACGGCAGGCTGGGTCCTGACCGAGAACGGCAGGCAGCCGTGGATCGTGCAGGGGCTGCAGAAGACGGCCGAGGCCAACTCGCCGTCGGTGACCGGGGCGGCGATCCTCACGAGCCTGTTGATCTTCCTCCTGCTCTACACCGCGCTGGGCGTCGCGGACTGGGTCCTCATGGCCCGCTACGCCCGCCGGGAGCTGCCGGCCGAGCAGGCGGCCGACGAGCACGAGGCGCCGGCCCCGGCGCCCACCTACTGACCGCGGGCGGTGTGCCGATGACCCTCGTCGCGTTCTGGTTCATCGTCCTCGCGGTGGTGTGGACCGGGTTCCTGCTGCTCGAGGGGTTCGACTTCGGGGTGGGCATGCTGCACGGCGTGGTCGGTCGCGACGACGCCGGGCGCGACCTGGCGATCCACACGATCGAGCCGGTGTGGGACGGCAACGAGGTGTGGCTCGTGCTGGCCGCCGCCGGGACCTTCGCGGCCTTCCCGGTCTGGTACGCGACGATGTTCTCCGCGTACTACCCGGTCATGGTCGTGGTGCTGGTCGCGCTGATCCTGCGCGGGGTGTCGTTCGAGTTCCGGTCCCATTCGGACTCGGCGCGCTCGCGGGCGTTCTGGAGCGGTGCGCTCGAGGGCGGGAGCCTGGTGGTCCCGCTCGGCCTCGGCATCGTGCTCGGCGGGCTGCTGGCCGGGGTCCCGATCGACTCCGCCCAGGAGTTCGTGGGCGGCGCCGGGGACCTGTTCCCGCCGTACGCGCTGATGACGGGGGCCACGGTGGTCCTGGTGTGTCTGGTCCACGGTGCTGTGTTCCTGGCCCTGCGCACCACCGCCGAGCTCCGCCGCCGCGCCCTCGGGATCGCCCGGGCGCTCGCCCCGGTGGTCGCCGTCGTCGTGACGGCGTGGGCCGCATGGACCCGCGTCACCGCCGGGGACGGGGTGCTGCTGTCCGTGGCCGAGTTCGGCGCGATCCTCGCCGCGATCACGGCGGCCGCGTTCGTGCACGTCCGGCGGGAGGGCCTCGCGTTCGCCGCCACCGCCACGACCGTCGTGGCCATGACGGCGTCGATCTTCTCCGAGCTGTACCCGCGGGTCATGGTGTCCAGCCTGGGTCCGGCGAACGACCTCACCACCACGAACTCCGCGTCCGCCTCGTACGCCCTGACGGTCATGACCGTGGTCCTGGCCGTCCTGCTCCCGCTCGTGCTGGTGTACCAGGCCTGGACGTACCACGTGTTCCGCGCCCGGCTCCGCGGGCCGGTGCCGGCCCCGGAGGCACCGCCGGTGACGTCGGCCGATCCCGGGTAGGGGCCGTCCGGGCGCCGGGACCGCGGCGGATGATCCACCCGATGTCACCTAAGGTCGGCGGGTGGCCCTGATCGACCTGCACACCCACTCGACCGTCTCCGACGGCACCGAGACCCCCGAGGAGCTGGTCGCCACGGCGGCCGCCGCGGGCGTCACGACGCTCGCGCTCACCGACCACGACACCACCGGGGGCTGGGACCGGGCCGCCGCCGTGCTGCCCCGGGGGATGCGGCTCGTGCGCGGGGCCGAGTTCTCCTGCGTGAGCCCCACCGGCCGCCCGGAGACCCCGGGTGACAAGGCCACCGTGTCGGTCCACCTGCTCGGGTACCTGTTCGACCCGGAGCACCCCGCGATCGTGGCCGAGCAGCGGCGGCTGGTGGCCGAGCGCGTCGAGCGGCTGCGGAAGATGGCCCGCAACGTCGCCGCCGACCACCCGCAGCTCGACGCCGACCGCGTGTTCGACCTGGTCCCCGAGGGCACGACGCCGGGCCGGCCGCACCTGGGCCGCGCCCTCGTCGCGGCAGGCGTGGTCGAGTCGGTGAACGAGGCCTTCGCCAGCATCCTGCGCACCGGCAGCAAGTACTACGAGCCGAAGACCGACACGCCGGTCGAGCGGGCCGTCGAGATGATCGTCGAGGCGGGTGGCGTCGCGGTGTTCGCGCACCCGCTGGCCCGCCGTCGCGGCCGCGTCATCGAGACCTCGGTGCTGGCCGACCTCGCCCGGATCGGGCTCACCGGCGTCGAGGTCGACCACCCCGACCACGACCCCGCGGACCGGGAGCTGCTGCGCGGCGTCGCGGCCGACCTGGGCCTGGTCCCGACGGGGTCCAGCGACTTCCACGGCACCAACAAGACCACCCCGATCGCCGCCGAGACGACCGCGCCGGAGGCCCTCGAGGAGCTGCTCGCCAAGGCCACCGGCGCCGACGTGCTCGAGGGCGCCTGAACGCGGGCCGGACCCGCCCGGCCGGTACCGTGACGCGGTGCCCGGTTCCTCCTCCCGCGCCGCCGGGAGCGGCGCACAGCTCGGCTTCGACGACCTCCTCGACGACGGGTCGCTCCCTACCGGGGTCGCCCGGGAGGCCGCACGGTGGGCCCGGCCGCTGGTCCGGGTCACCCCCGCCCGGCTCGCCACCTGGGAGTCCTGCCCGCGGCGCTACCGGCTGACCTATGTCGAGAAGCCCGCGCTCCCACGCGGCGGGCCGCGGGCGGCGAGCACGCTCGGCGCCGTCGTGCACCTCGCGTTGCGGGCGCTGCACTTGCGTCCCGGCCGGGAGCGGAGCCCGGACCAGGCCGCCGCGCTCGTCGACCGCAACTGGTCCGGCGAGGGCTTCCGCGACACCGCGCAGGAGGCGGAGTACCGCGACCGGGCGCGCGGCTGGGTGGCCGACTACGTCGCCGAGCACGTCGAGGGCAGGCCGGACCCGCTGGGCGTCGAGCGCTGGGTGTCCGCGCCGACCTCCGCGATCGTCGCCGAGGGCCGGGTGGACCGGATCGACGGCGACGCGGACGCGGCGGTGATCGTCGACTACAAGACCGGGCGACGGGTCCCCGAACCCGGCGACGCGCGGGACTCGGCGGCGCTCGCCCTCTACGCGCTCGGTGCCGCCCGCGTGCTGCGCCGGGACTGCCGGCGCGTCGAGCTGCACCACCTGCCGACCGGCCGGGTCGCGGTCTGGGAGCACGACGACGCGTCCCGGGCCGGCCACGTCGAGCGGGCCGAGCGCGGCGCCCTCGAGGCCGCCGACGCCGCCGACGCGCTCGCCGCGGGCGGCGCCGCCGACGTCCTCTTCCCGCCGCGGCCGGGCTCCCGGTGCTCCGCCTGCGACGTGCGCCGGCACTGCCCGGACGGGCAGGCGGTCGGGCCGGCGGCGGCGCCGTGGGACGACCTGGTCCTGTGACGGCGGCGCGGGCCCGGGCGCGCCGGGAGCGGGGCCTGCCCGGACGGCTGCTGCGCCGAACCTCCGGGGTCCTCGCGGCAGGGCTGGTCGGGCTGTTCGTGGTGCTGCTGGCGGGCTGGGCCTTCACCACCCGGACCGGGTCCGCGGGGCCGGGCACGGGGATGCTCGTGGGCCACGGCCTGGCCGCGGCCGCCGCCGTCGTCGCGCAGGTGGTGGCGGACCGGCGGGACGGGCGCGCGGGCGCCCTCGCCGCCTGGCTCGTGATCGCGATCGCCGCCGGGGTGCTCGGGGGGTACTGGCTGTTCTGAGGGGCTCGTGCTGCTCGCACCGCGATCAGGCCGCCTTGCTTTCGGTAGGTGACACACGCGCTGCGGTCCTCGCACACCCGTCGCGGGCCTCGCATGCCGGTGCAGGTCCTCGCACACCGTTCCGGGCCTCGCACACGGGCTGAGGTCGCGGGTCACACCCTGGAGGTTCGCCGCACACCCCGTCGACGAGGTGTGGGAGGCGTTTCCGGATGTGCAGGTCGGGCGGGCCGATCGGGATGTCGCGACGGGAGGGACGCCCCGGACGCCGAGGCGGACATCGCCGCCGCCGGCATCGCCGACCCGACCGCGTGCAGTGCCGACCGAGTCGCCGGCGCCGCGGGCATGGCCGCAGCCATTGCTGCGGAGGTCGTGTAGGGGCCGTACTGCGCCACGGCCGACTCGACCGGCAGCGGCATCCGCGGACCACCCGGCACGACGTACGACTGCCCCTGTGGCGGCAGCGGGTACCGCCCGCTGGTGCGCTGCGTCGGGACGGCGGGGCGTGGCGGGTACGGCGTCCGCGGACGCACCGGCATACCGGGCTGCGCGGGGGCGGCGGACGGCCTCTCCGGGCGGGAAGCCCGGCTGTTCGGGCGGGCGTGCCGGCCGGTGACCCAGGCACCGGTGGAGGCGGCCGGACGGGAGGCGTCGTCGCGCGCGGCATGCCGGCCGGACGGGGCGGGGGAGTGCTGGAAAGAGGTGGTCACGCTGCCCTTATCGGCGGTTTTCACTGCTCCGTTTCGCCCAATCCGTCGAATCGTCATTCCTGAGGAAGCACGAGGTCTCGCGGTGTCCTTTGTCCTGACATACTGTCGTTCCATGACGATCCCCTCGCTCACCCTGCTCGACGGCCGCGAGGTCCCGGCGGTCGGTTTCGGCACCTACCCGCACACCGGCGACGACTCCCGGACCACCGCGATCTCCGCCCTCGATGCCGGCTACCGGCTCCTCGACACCGCGCTGCGGTACGAGAACGAGCAGGGCGTCGGGCGCGCCGTCCGCGAGTACGACCTGCCGCGCGAGGAGATCCTCGTCGCGACCAAGCTCGCCGGCCGCCACCACGGCTACGACGAGACCCTCAAGGGCTTCCAGGAGTCCCTCGACAACCTCGGCCTGGACTACGTCGACCTCTACCTCGTCCACTGGCCCCTCCCGCGGCTCGGCAAGTACGTGGACAGCTGGAAGGCCATGATCCGGCTGCGCGAGGAGGGCCTGGTCCGCTCGATCGGCGTCTCCAACTTCACCGAGGCGCACCTGCGCCGGCTGGTCGACGAGACCGGCGTGGTGCCGGTGATGAACCAGGTCGAGATGCACCCGTACTTCCCGCAGGCCGCGCTGCGCGAGGTGCACGCCGAGCTGGGCATCGTCACGGAGAGCTGGAGCCCGATGGGCCGCGGCGAGCTGCTCGCGGAGCCGACCGTCGTGCGCATCGCCGAGGCCCGTGGCGTCACGCCCGCCCAGGCGATCCTGCGCTGGCACGTGCAGCTCGGCGCGGTGCCGATCCCGAAGTCCGCGGACCCGGGGCGCCAGCGCACCAACATCGACCTGTTCGGTTTCGCGCTGTCCGACGACGAGGTGGCCGCCCTGTCCGCGCTCGAGCGCGGCCGGATCTGGGACCAGGACCCGGAGACCTACGAGGAGTTCTGAGCTACACCGGCCGCGGCGCGACGAGTTCCTACGAGGAGTTCCGGCCTACGCCGGCCGCAGCGCGACGAGCTCGTTCCCGCGCTGCTCGTAGAGCATCCCGCCCTGCGTGGCGAGCAGGACCTTCCCCGTGTACCCGCCGCGGTCCACCGGGATCGTCCGCTCGATCGTGCCCCGCAGCGGGTCGACGACGACGATCCCCGCCGGGACGGGCACCAGCCAGGCCCCTGCGTAGGACGTGCCCGGGCCGAGCGTGCCGCGCAGCGTCCAGACGGGCGCGAGGCCCGTCCGGTCGAGCGCGACCGTGCGCGACCCGCTCCACCAGTAGGTGCGGGCGGTGTCGCTCGCGGTGGCGCCGATCCCGTCGGCGGGCGGGGCGATCTCGGACTCCGGCACGTCCAGGCCGATGAGCCCCACCTGGTTGCCGCTGCGGTCGAGGATCTGCAGCTCGGGCGGCCCGGGCAGCAGCACGGCCTCCCGGTCGACCGACACCGCGAGCAGCTGCACGCCGCGGGCGGAGAGCTGGGTGGAGAACTCGACGTTGGGGGTGTCGGCGTCGCCGGAGCCATCGGGGCGCAGGACGGTGAGCCGGTCCCCGGTGTCGGCGGCGCAGTTCTCGATCACCCCGAGCCGCCCGCTGCCCAGCGCCAGCGAGGGGTAGCTGCATCCCGGGCGCGGCTGGCGCCCCGGCTGGGCGGGCGCGACGACGGCGCCGTACTGCGTGGTCGTGACCAGGTCGGACCGCATGGTCTCGAGGTAGTCACGGCTGCTCGCGGAGACGACGCTGCCCGAGGCGAGCAGCCGCGCCCCGGGCCGGACGTCGAGGTTCGCGGCCGGGCCGCGGGTGCCGAGGTCCGCGTCGAGCGCGCTCAGCTCGCTGCACCATTCGCCCGAGCCGTTCTGGTAGAGCGCGAGCGCCCGGCCGAAGCCCTCGGCGACCGTGCACAGCGGGCGGTCCCGCGAGTAGCGCCAACGCTCGGCCCCCGTGCTCGCGTCCCGCCCGACGACGGTGCTGCCGTCGGCCGTCACGACCCCGGGGCCCGCGACGACCGGCACCGGCGCGGCGGCGCTGGCCGCGCGCCAAACTTCGGCAAACCCGGCCGGCACACCGGCGGCCGCCGGGGGAGCGGTGCCGGGCGTGGTGGCCGGGACGGACTCGGTCTCGGCGGCCGGGCTGTGCGTGCCGTACACGACGGCGACCACGACCAGCACCAGGACGAGGAACGCCGCCGCCACGAGATCCCCGCGGCGGCGGCGTACCGGAACATCTCGGCGGGCGCGCAGCACCCGGCCGAACCTACCGGCGGCTCAGCTGGCCGCGGCGTCCGGCTCGGCGCGCTCGGCGCCGGCCTCGGTGGTGGTGGCGTCCTCGCCGCCGGAGCGGCGGCGGCCCCCGCGGCGACGGCGGCGGCGCGGCTTGGCCGGGCCCTCGCCGTCCGTGCCGGTGGCGGCCGACTCGGTGACCTCGGCGGGCTCGTCGGCGGCCTCGTCGTCGCCGGTGCTCGCGGGGCGGGCGCCGGCGGGACCCGCGACCGGAACGCCGTTGCGGCGCCGGGTGCGCTGACGCTCGCGGCGCGGCTTCGCCGCCCGCTCCTCGCGGCCCTTGCGCTTGCGGCCGCCGTGGTCGCCCTCGGTGTCGACGTACTCGGCGTCGAGACCCGCGCGGGTGCGCTTGCTCAGCGGCAGCCGGCCGGTCACGTCGGTCGGGACGTCGAGGTCGGTGTACAGGTGGTCCGAGGTGGAGTAGGTCTCGACCGGCTCGTCGATCCCCAGGCTCAGCTCCTCGGAGACGAGCTTCCAGCGCGGGATCTCGTCCCAGTCGACGAGGGTGACGGCCACGCCCTCCTTGCCGGCGCGGCCGGTGCGGCCGATCCGGTGGACGTAGGTCTTGGTGTCCTCGGGGCACTGGTAGTTGATGACATGCGTGACGTCGGTGACGTCGATGCCGCGGGCCGCCACGTCCGTGGCCACCAGCACGTCGACCTTGCCGGAGCGGAACGCGCGCAGCGCCTGCTCGCGGGCGCCCTGGCCCAGGTCGCCGTGCACGGCCGCGGCGGCGAACCCGCGCTCGGCCAGGTCGTCGGCGACGCGCTGCACGGTGCGCTTGGTGCGGGCGAAGATCATCGTCAGGCCCCGCTCGCGGGCCTGCAGCACCCGGGTGACCAGCTCGACCTTGTCCATCGCGTGGGCGCGGTAGACGAACTGCTTCGTGCGCTCGTGGACCGAGCCCTGGTCCGCCTCCTCCGCCCGGATGTGCGTGGGACGGGTGAGGAAGGTGCGGGACAGCTGGATGATCGGGCCCGGCATGGTGGCCGAGAAGAGCATCGTGTGCCGCTCGTCCGGCAGCATCCGCATGATCCGCTCGACGTCGGGTAGGAAGCCCAGGTCGAGCATCTCGTCGGCCTCGTCGAGGACCAGGGCCTTGACCCGGCCGAGCACGAGGTGGCGCTGCTCGGCGAGGTCGAGCAGCCGGCCGGGCGTGCCGACGACCACGTCGACACCCTTGCGCAGGGCGGCCAGCTGCGGCTCGTAGGCCCGCCCGCCGTAGATGGCGGTGACCCGGATGCCCAGGTGCTTGCCCGCGTCGGCCAGGTCCTGGGCCACCTGCACGCACAGCTCGCGCGTCGGGACGACGACGAGGGCCTGCGGGACGTCCTTCTCCCGGTCCGCGGTCTCGCCCTCGGCCGTGGCGGCGGGCTGCTCGGACGGCGGCGTGACGCGCTGCAGCAGGGGGACGCCGAAGCCCAGCGTCTTGCCCATGCCGGTACGGGCCTGGCCGATCACGTCCTCGCCGGCGAGCGCCAGCGGGAGGGTGAGCTCCTGGATGGCGAAGGTGCGCTCGATACCGGCCTCGGCGAGCGCCTTCACGATCTCCGGACGGACGCCGAGCTCGGCGAAGGTGGGGGCCTCGGGCTTCACGGGGGCGCCCGCCTGCAGCGGGTGCGCCTCGTCGGTGGCGGCGGCGTCGACCGTCTCGGCCGGCTCGCCGGCCACGGGGTTCGGTTCGGTGTTCTCGGGGGTCTCGTTCTGGACGGACAGTGAAATCGCCTCTCTCCGCGTACAGAATCCCTGCACCGGCTCGTCGACCACGCGCTCGGGGAGCCGCGTGGGAGAGCCGTCGAGGCGCTGTACGCACCAGGTCGTGTGCGCGCCGGTGAGTCGGGCGCCCGGTGGCGCCGACCCGTTGCCCGGCGGGTGTCGCAGTCGGTCCGCGCGGCGCACCGGTGCTCCACGACCGCTCGGGGTCACGGGCCGATCTGCTGCGCGCACGTGCATCATACCCCGGAGGTGCCGCCGGGGTCAGCGTCGGCGCCGTCACGCCGGGGTGATGTGCACCGCCGACGGGCGGGTGCCCCGACCGGACGGCTAGGCTCGGCGACCATGACGGGCGAGGCCGCGGACGGCGCCGGCAACACGGTCGGGACCGGCGGGAACGCTGGTCACACGCATCTCGACGCCACCTCGCGCGCGGCCGTCGTCGACCTGCTGGGGGCGCTGGCGTACGGCGAGCTCTCCGCCTTCGACCGCCTCGCGGAGGACGCGCGCACCGCGCCCACGCTGACCGGGCGCGCCGCGCTGTCGGCGATGGCCGCCGCCGAGATGGGGCACTTCCGGCTGCTCGAGGACCACCTGCGCGGGCTGGACGTGGCGGTCGAGGAGGCCATGGCGCCGTTCGTCGCGGGGGTCGACGCCTACCACGCCACCACCCGGCCGCGGACCTGGTTGGAGTCGCTGGTCAAGGCCTACGTGGGCGACGGGCTGGCCGCGGACTTCTACCGCGAGGTCGCCGGGTGGGTCGACCCGGCGACGGCGGAGCTGGTCCGCACGGTGCTCGCCGACACCGGGCACAGCGCCTTCGCCGAGCGCGAGGTGCACGCGGCCTGCGCGTCGAACCGGCAGGTCCGGGACCGGCTGGCGCTGTGGGGCCGCCGGCTGCTCGGTGAGGCCGTCACCCAGGCGCAGCACATCGTGGCCGAGCGCGACGAGCTCGCGGACTTCATCGTGCGCGGGTCCGGCGACATCGCGGGCATCGGCGCGCTGATCAAGCGGCTGCAGAGCAACCACGGCAAGCGGATGTCGGCGCTCGGCCTGTCCTAGGAGACCTGGCACCGTTCGCCCCTGGCGGACTGGGCCGGGCCGCGGCGCGGCGCTCGACTAGCCTGGGCCGCGCCGGTTGGCCCCCACGCCCGCCGGGAAGGCAGAGAGAGTCCATCCACCCGCACGTCACCTGGAGGTCCCCGGTGGAGGTCAAGATCGGCATCGCGGAGAGCCCGCGGGAGCTCGTGGTGTCCAGCGACCAGACGTCGGACGAGGTCGAGAAGCTCGTCGGCGAGGCGCTCAAGTCCGCCGACGGCACGCTGACGCTCGTCGACGACAAGGGGCGCAAGTACGTGGTCCCCTCCGTTCGGATCTCCTACGTCGAGATCGCGCCGTCCTCGGCGACCCGGGTCGGCTTCGGCACCTGAGCCGTACACATCCGCGAGCGGCACCCCGGCCACCCGCGGGGGTGCCGTTCGCGTGTCTCGACCTCAGTCCGTCCCCGGCGCCGGCGGCTCGTCGAGCGGGAAGGGCGGGGCGTCGACGCCGGTGAGCCGGTAGCGCTCCCACAGGTCGACGTCGCCGATCCGCCCCTGCGCCCGCCCCCGCGGGGTGACGACGAGGACGTCGGCGGCCTTCCCGCCCAGCAGGGCCGAGAGGGCCTCGTTCCGGTCGACCCGGCCGAACCAGTGCACCCGCCCGTCGTGCGGCTCGGTGCGCGCCTCGACGCGGACCCGGACCTCGACGGGCGTGCCGTCGACGGTCAGGGTGGCGGGGCCGGTGTACCCCTCGTCGTCGTGGTCGTGCGCCCCGGTCCCTGGGGTGAGCTCGGGGGTGAGCACTGGGGTGAGCACCTGCTCAGGCGCCATCGCCTGCCTCCTTCGGAACCATCTGCAGCACGGGTGCGGGGTCGTCGTGTGCGTCATCGGCATTGTCAGCGCTGGTGTCGGTGTCGTCGGCGTCGTCGGCGTCGCCGAGGATCCCCGCGGCCCCGTCCCAGATCAGCGCGGTGAGGTAGCGGGTCAGGTCCGTGCGGCTCATCGTGCGGCGCTCGAGCCACCAGTCGCCGGCGCTCTGCACCATCCCGACCAGGCCGTGCGCCCAGGCCTCCGCGGCGCCGGAGTCCCGCCCGGCGAGGCGCAGCTTCGCCCCGATGAGCTGGGCCAGCAGCCGGGCGATCTGCTCGCGGACGTCCTCGACGATCTCCGTGCCGGGCTGGCGTTCGGCGGGGTTGTGCACCACGAACCGCCAGAGCTCAGGCTCCTCCTCGATCCCGGCGAGGAACGCGTCGATCACGGCCGCGATCTGGTTCTGCGGACCGGTGTCCGCGGCGAGGGCTGGCGCCATCCGCTCCATCAGCCACTCCGCGGCGCGCAGCCCGACGGCGCGCTGCAGGTCGGCGCGGTCCTCGAAGTACCGGTACAGCACGGGCTTGGTGATCCCGGCGCTCGCCGCCATCTCGGCCACCGACACGGCCGCGCCGTGTTCGCGGACGGCCGCCATGGCCGCCTCGACCATCTCCGCGCGGCGCCCGGCGCGGCGGTCGCGGGCGCTTCTCTTGACAGGTCCGTCGTTCTGCGGCACGTTACCAGTGGTAACAGTTACCGGCGGTAACAGTAAGCGTCTCGACGGAGAGGAGCGGGCGGGTGTCGCTCAGGAGGACCCGGGGCACGGTCCCGGCGGGAACACGGGTGCTGGTCACCGGTGCCGCGGGCGGGTTCGGTGGCCCCACGGTCGCGCGGCTGCGCGAGCAGGGTGCGCGGGTGGTCGGCCTCGACCGGAGCGCGGGCGGGGACGCCACGGGCGGGGTCCTCGCCTGCGACATCACCGACCCGCAGGCGGTGGAACGGGCCGTGGCGGAGGCGGTCCGGACCCTCGGCGGCCTCGACGCCGTCGTCCACTACGCGGGCATCGGCATCCCGAACGACGCCGGCGGCCCGCTCGAGCCCGACGCGCTCAAGGTCGTCGACACGAACCTGTTCGGCGCCTGGCGGGTCACCAGCGCGGCGCTCCCGGCGCTGCTCGAAGGGCCCGGGAAGGGTCGGGTGGTGTTCGTGGCCAGCGAGCTCGCCTACGTCACGCTGCCCTTCCTGTCGGCCTACAGCGTCGCGAAGCGCGGGATGTCCGCCTACGCAGACGCGCTGCGCCTCGAGTACGGCACCGCCGTGGACGGCGGCGGCCTGCACGTCACGACCGTGTACCCCGGCTACGTGCGCACCCCGATCCACGAGGCCGGGTACGAGGTCGGGCTCTCGCTGGAGGGCCAGGTCCGCCGCGAGGAGGTCGAGGACGTCGTGCGCACGGTCGTCGGGGCGCTCGCCGCGCCGCGGCCGCCGCGCGACATCGCCGGCACCCTGGCCGGCCAGGCCGAGCTGTGGGTCGGCCGGCACGCGCCGGGCCTGCTGGGCCGCGGCGTCGTCCGCCGGATCCGGCAGCAGGCCGCGGCGGGCCGCTTCGACTCCTCGCCGGTCGCCGCCGGCCTGATCCGCCGCTTCACCGGGCGGACCGTCCCCGCCGTCACCACCGACCGCACCCCCGAGAGGAGCGCGTCATGACCGCCCCGGCCGTGCGCAAGCCCGTCCAGGACCGCGAGGCCACCGCCGAGCGGCTGCTGAGGTCGTCGGTCGAGAAGTCCTACGAGCCGCACCTGGACATCGACTGGGACGCCCCGCTGGTCGACGGCCTGTGGGGGCTCCCGCCGCACCGGTCGTCGCTGTACGGCACCGTCTTGTGGGACGGGCTCTCGGAGGAGCAGCGCCGCACGCTGACGGTCCACGAGGTGTGCAGCGTGGCCCGCATCGGGCTGTGGTTCGAGATCATCCTGATGCAGATGCTGCTGCGCTACGCCTACGACCGCGACCCGCGCCGCGCGCACATCCAGTACGCGCTCACCGAGATCGCCGACGAGTGCCGGCACTCGATCATGTTCGCGAAGATGACCGAGCGCTACGGAGTCCCCGATTACGCACCCGGCGGCCTCACGCACGAGCTCGGCCGCCTGTTCAAGACGGTCGGCCACGGCCCGGCGATGTTCGGCGGCACCCTGTTCGTCGAGGAGATCCTGGACCGCTTCCAGCGCGAGTCGATGCGCGACGAGACCGTGCAGCCGCTCACCCGCATGGTCAACCGGATCCACGTGACGGAGGAGGCCCGGCACGTCCGCTACGCCCGCGAGGAGCTGCAGCGGATCATGCCGAAGACTACCCGCGCCCAGCGCGCGGTCGGCCGCTACCTGCTGGCGCGCATCGCGTTCGTCGTGGCGCGCAACCTGATCCACCCCGACGTCTACGCGGCGGTCGGGATCGACCCCGAGGTCGGCGGCAAGGCGGCGCTGGCGAACCCGCACTGGCAGGATTCGCTGCGCTGGTCGGCGGGCAAGTGTGTGGAGTTCCTGCGCGACCAGGGCCTGGTCGGCGGGCCGACGGAGCTGCTGTGGAAGAAGGCGCACCTCGTATGACCACCCGGACCGCGGAGGCCGCCGACGGCACGCCGCTGCACGTCGTGGAGTCCGGCCGGGCCGACGCCCCGGTCACCGTGATCCTCGCGCACGGCTGGACCCTCGACGAGCGCTGCTGGGCACCCGTCGCGGAGTCGCTGTCGGCCGGCGACGTCCGCGTCGTCCGGTACGACCACCGTGGCCACGGCCGCTCCGGCGCCGTCGACCCCGCCACGATGACCCTCGACCAGCTGGCCGACGACCTGGCCGCGCTGGTCGGGCAGGTCTCGCCGCGCGGGCCGCTGGTGCTGGCCGGGCACTCGATGGGCGGCATGACCACGATGGCCCTCGCCGACCGCCATCCCGACCTGGTTCGTGAGCGCGTAGCGGCCCTGGCCCTGGTCGCCACGGCCAGCGGCGGGTTGGGCGGGCAGACCTTCGGGATGCCGTCGCTGGTGTTCGAGCTGGTGCGGGCGGCGGAGAAGAAGCTGTACGCCTCGAAGGGCTGGTCCACGCGCCGCGCGTTGAGCCGGCACCCGAAGCTGCTCTCGCCCGCCATGCGGTGGCTGCTGCTCGGGCCCGACGCGGGCAAGGAGGCGCTGCGGATCACCACCGCCTCGGTGTCCGAGTGCCGGCCGTCGACCGTCTCCGGCTTCCGGCCCACGCTGGAGGCCCACGAGCGCGACGCCGCCCTGGGCCTGTACGCGCAGGTGCCGACGCACATCATGGTCGGGACGCGGGACCGGCTCACCCCGCCGCGGTACGCGCGGCGGATCCGGGAGGGCCTGCCCTCGGCCCAGCTGACGGTGTTCCCCGACGCCGGGCACATGCTGCCCGTCGAGCGCACCGCCGGGGTGGCGGGGCGGATCGCGGCGCTGGCACGGAGCGCGGCCGGGGTCCGGGCCGCCTGACCGTGGTCCGGGGCCGCGTCTACTGCAGGCCCTGGTCGTGGACCAGCGGGAAGCCCGCCAGCCCCTTCCACGCGAGCGCGGACATCAGCGCGACCGCCTCGTCCCGCGGGATCGTCTGCTCGGAGTCGAGCCAGTACTGCGCGGTGACCTGGCTCAGCCCGACGAGACCGACGGCTAGCAGCCGCGCCCGTTCGCCGTCGAGCCCCGCGTCCTCGGTCACCACCGCCGCGACGGAGTCGATGCACCTGGTCAGGGCACCGTCGACCAGCGCCGCCGCCTCGGGCTCGCCGCGCAGGTCGGACTCGAAGACCAGCCGGTAGGCGTGACCCTCACCGGCCACGAAGTCGAAGTAGGCCGCCACCGCCGCGTGCACGCGCTCGCGGTTGTCCTGGGTGTGGTCGATGGCCTCGCGCACCCGGTTGACCAGCTCGTCCGCGTAGGTCGTGAGCAACGCCCGGTAGAGCTCGAGCTTGCCCGGGAAGTGCTGGTAGAGGACGGGCTTGCTGACACCGGCCTTCTCGGCGATGTCGTCCATCGCCGCCGCGTGGTAGCCCTGGGCCGCGAACACGTCCCGCGCGGCCACCAGGAGCTGGGCCCGCCGCGCGCTCCGCGAGAGCCGGGTTCCGCGCGCAGGCACGTGGGTCGCTCCGGACGCCGTCACTGCCGCCTCGCTCATCGTGCTCCCCTTCGGTACCGCTGTCGTGCCGGGTCACCTTACCCGTGGGTAGCCACGAACGTGGGATGGCGCGGGGCGCGAAACGTGCGTGGCGTCACCGCCGGGGGGCGACCTGATGAGGGGCGTGCCCGGGCACGACGCTCCGGAAACCGCGCAGCCGGAGACTGTTCGCCACCACGAACACCGAACTGAACGCCATCGCGGCGCCCGCGATCATCGGGTTCAGCAGGCCCAGCGCGGCCAGCGGCAGGGCCGCGACGTTGTAGGCGAACGCCCAGAACAGGTTGCCCCGGATCGTGCCCAGGGTGCGGCGCGCCAGCCGGATCGCGTCCACCGCCGCGAGCAGGTCGCCGCGGACGAGGGTGAGGTCGCTCGCCTCGATCGCGACGTCCGTGCCGGTGCCCATGGCGAGCCCGAGGTCGGCGGTGGCGAGGGCGGCGGCGTCGTTGACCCCGTCGCCCACCATCGCGACCGTGCGGCCCTCGGCCTGCAGCCTCCGTACGGCGGCGACCTTGTCCTCGGGGAGCACGTCGGCGATCACGTCGGCCGGGTCGATGCCGGCCTCCGCGGCGACGGCGCGGGCGGCGGCCTCGTTGTCCCCGGTGAGCAGGATCGGGGTCAGCCCGAGCCCGCGAAGCTGCCGCACGGCCTCGGCGCTGGTCGGCTTGAGCGAGTCGGCCACGACCAGCACGCCGCGCGCCTGGCCGTCCCAGCTCACGCACACCGCGGTCCGTCCGGCCGCCTCCGCCTGCTCGCGGGCCTCGACCAGCTCCGGCGGCAGCTCGATGCCGTGCTCCGCGAGGAGCGCGGGACGCCCGACCAGGACGGCGTGGGCCACGATCCGGCCGGTGCCGCCCGACGGGGTGACGGGGGAGGTGCCGGTGGGGGCACGGACCGGCGCCGGCAGGCCGGGCAGCTGTGCGAGCTCCGCGACCACGCCCTGCACGCCGAGCCCGGCCCGGTTCTCGAAGTCCGAGACGCCCGGCAGGTCGCCGAACCGCTCGCGTCCGGCCGCGGCGACCGCCCGCGCGACCGGGTGTTCGGAGCCGTCCTCGACCGCCCCGGCCAGCCGCAGCACGTCGTCCCTGGACTCCTGCCCGGCGGTGTGCACCTCGAGCAGGCGCATCCGCCCGCTCGTCACCGTGCCGGTCTTGTCCAGGACGACGGTGTCCACGCGACGGGTGGACTCGAGGACCTCCGGGCCCTTGATGAGCACACCCATCTGCGCGCCCCGCCCGGTCCCGACCAGCAACGCGGTGGGCGTGGCCAGCCCGAGCGCGCACGGGCAGGCGATGATCAGCACCGCGACGGCGGCGGTGAACGCGGCCGTCGCGCCGGCCCCGCTGCCGAGCCAGAACCCGAGCGTGCCGACGGCCAGTGCGATCACGACCGGCACGAACACGCCGGAGATCCGGTCGGCCAGCCGCTGCACCGCGGCCTTCCCGTTCTGCGCCTCCTCGACGAGCGCCGCCATCCGGGCGAGCTGGGTGTCCGCGCCGACCCGGCCGGCCCGCACGACCAGCCGCCCGCCCGAGTTCACGCAGCCGCCCACCACCGCGGATCCGGGGGCGACCTCGGCCGGCACGGACTCGCCGGTGATCATCGAGACGTCGACGGCGGACGTCCCCTCCTCGACCTCGCCGTCCGTGGCCACCTTCTCGCCCGGCCGGACCACGAACCGGTCGCCGACCCCCAGCCGGTCGACGGGGACCCGGACCTCCGCCCCGCCGCGGAGCACCGACACCTCGCGGGCGCCGAGCTCCAGGAGGGCGCGCAGCGCGGCCCCGGCGGTCCGCTTGGAGCGGGCCTCGAAGTACCGGCCCGCGAGGATGAACGTCGTGACGCCGGCGGCGACCTCGAGGTAGATCGCGTCCGCCCCGCCGCCGCGGGCCACGACGAGCTCGAAGGGGTGCCGCATGCCCGGGACGCCGGCCCCGCCCCACAGCAGCGCGTACAGCGACCAGGCCAGCGCGGCGAGCGTGCCCAGCGAGACGAGCGTGTCCATGGTCGCGGCGCCGTGGCGCAGGTTCGTCCAGGTCGCCCGGTGGAAGGGCAGCGCCCCCCACACGACGACGGGTGCGGCGAGCGTCAGCGAGATCCACTGCCAGTAGGTGAACTGCAGGGCCGGGACCATCGCGAGCACGATCACCGGGACGGCGAGCACCGCACTGACGACCAGCCTGTCCCGCAGGTCGCGGGCGTGCCGCGTGGCCGGGTCCTCCCGCTGGGCCTCGGCCGTGGGCGGCGCGGGCAGCTCGGCGCTGTACCCGGCGGCCTCGACGGTCGCGACGAGCTCCTCCGGCGTGACGCTCTCGGCGTAGCTGACCGTGGCCTTCTCGGTCGCGTAGTTCACCGAGGCCGTGACCCCGGCCATCTTGTTGAGCTTGCGCTCGACCCGGTTGGCGCAGGACGCGCACGTCATGCCGCCGATGGCGAACTCGATCCGCAGATCGGGTCCGGTCCCGGTGTCGAGGCCCGGGGTGGTCGGGGCGCTCATCGGGCACCTCCCGAGGTGGTCGTGACGGCGCCGGTCGTCGGCACGGTGAAGTCCACGGTGTGGATCTCTCCTGCGTGCCGGAAGCGCAGGAAGAGGCGGTAGGTCCCCTCCGTCGGCACGGTGGTGGTGAAGGCGATGCCGGGGCCGGACCGGTCCTGCGGGTCCGCGTGCGTCTGGGCCGTGACCGGGGTGTAGGCCAGGTCGCCGACGCGCAGCGCGACGAGGTCGCCGAAGGCCCCGCGTTCGGGCTCGAGGTCGGTGACGGCCCGCCCGTCGAGGCTCACCGTCGCGAAGATCGCGGACTCCGCGCCGGCGCGCAGGTCGCCGTCGAGCCGGACCTGGTAGCCGTCGACCTGGGCGGCGCGCGCGGGCGGGAACTCCAGCGGCGCGAAGTCGCCCGGCGCGAAGAGATCCGTGCCCAGCACGGTGGGGGTGCCGTCGATGGGGGTGAAATCGGCGAGGACCCGCCACGTCCCGGCCGTCGGCACCCGGACGGACGCGCTCCAGACGCCGTCGGGGGCCATCTCGGGGTAGACGACCTGCAGGCCCGCGCCGTCGCGGCGGACGACGAGCAGGCGCAGCGGCGCGCCGTCGGCGCGCGCGGCGTAGGTGGTGACCGCCTGCCCGTCGGGACCGGTGATCGCGAACGTGAGGTCGGTCGGGCGCCCGGCGGTGAGTGCCGTGGTGGTCGGGACCAGCGTGTACCCGTCCGTGCTGGCGGCCAGGCCGTCCGTGGCGGGCAGGGTGCCCTGCGCGTCCGCGGCCGGGGTGCCCATGTCGCCCATGCCGCCCATGTCCGCGCCGCCCGTGCCGGAGCCGTCCGTGCCCGGGTGGGTGGCGGCGGCGACCGGGGCGGCGGGGGCGAGGCTCGGCCGGGCGAGGGTGCCCGCGCCCCAGGCCACGCCGAAGACCACGCCGAGGATCCCGACGTAGGCCCCGAGACGTACCGCCGTGAGCATGTCCTCTTCCTTCCGCCGACCTGCCGTCGGCACGTCCGAACATACCAGCGGGGGGTATGCGGCGCCGGACCCGGGGCCCGGGGTGCGGAGCACCACCGCCGCACTGACCAGCGTCGACGGGGCCGCCGCGATCCGCGGGTGGCCGGGATCCGGCCGTTCTTGTCATCCTCGATGCGTGGTCTCCTTCTCGCTGCCGCTCGTTCACCCGCGGTTCGGCCAGCAGCCGGGATCGCCGCGGGTGCCGGTGGGCGACCCCGGTGACCTCGCCGACCTGCCCCCGCTGCCCGCGCACCAGCCGGCGTGGCCGGGCCGGCACGTCACCGCGGGCGGGATCACGCTGCACGTGCGGGAGACCCCGGGCGAGGGACCCGACGCCGTGTACGTGCACGGGCTCTCCGGCTCGGCCACCAACTGGACCGACCTCGCGGGGCTGCTCGCGCCGCGGGTCCGGGGGACCGCCGTCGACCTGCCGGGGTTCGGCTACACCGAGCCGGTGCCGTCCTGCGACTACTCGCCCGCGGCGCACGCGGACGCGCTGCTGTGCTGGTTGGCCGGCCGCGGCCGGCCCGTGCACCTGCTGGGCAACTCGCTCGGCGGGGTCGTCGTCATGCTGGTCGCCGCCCGGCGTCCGGAGCTGGTGCGCACGCTCACCCTCGTCTCGCCCGCGATGCCGGACCGTCGGCCGGACCCGCGGCGGATGTCGGACCCGCGGATGGCGCTGGCTTGGATACCGGGGCTCGGCAGCCGGGCGCGGGCCCAGCTGGCCGCCATGACGCCGCGGGCGCGTGCCGAGGCGACCATGCGGCTGTGCTTCGGCGATCCCACCCGGGCCACGGACCTCCGGCTCGACGAGACCGCGCAGGAGATCGCCGACCGGGGCCGGCAGCCGTGGGCGGGGCAGGCGATCGACCGGTCGGCGTTCGGGATGTTCCGCAGCTGGATGGGTCCCCACCTGTGGCGGGTGGCGGCCCGCGTGCCGGTGCCCACGCTGGTGGTCTGGGGCGACCGGGACCGGCTCGTCGCGCCCCGGCTGGCGGCCCGGACCGCCCGGACCTTCCCCGACGGGCGTCTGGTGATGCTCGAGGGCGTGGGGCACATCGCGCAGATCGAGACCCCGGACCGCGTCGCCGCGGCGGTCGCCGCGTTCTGGGACACGCTCGCGGATGGGAACATGTCGGGTGACGAACGTGTTGCGGCAAGGGACCGCTGAAGACTCGCAGGGAGTTGTGGACATGGCGCTACCGCCGCTCGTGGAGCCGGCCGCCGAACTGACCAAGGACGAGGTGGAGCGCTACAGCCGCCACCTGATCATCCCGGACGTCGGGATGGACGGCCAGAAGCGGTTGAAGAACGCGAAGGTGCTGGTCGTGGGCGCCGGTGGGCTCGGGTCGCCGGCCCTGCTGTACCTGGCCGCCGCGGGCGTGGGCACGCTCGGGATCGTCGAGTTCGACGAGGTCGACTCGTCGAACCTGCAGCGCCAGATCATCCACGGCCAGTCGGACGTCGGACGCCCGAAGGCCGAGTCCGCGCGGGACTCCGTCAAGGAGGTCAACCCGTACGTCGAGGTGCGCCTGCACCAGACGCGGCTGGACTCGTCCAACGTGCTGGACATCTTCGCCGACTACGACCTGATCCTGGACGGCACGGACAACTTCGCCACCCGGTACCTGGTGAACGACGCCGCGGTGCTGTCCGGCAAGCCGTACGTGTGGGGCTCGATCTTCCGGTTCGAGGGCCAGGCGTCGGTGTTCTGGGAGGACGCCCCGAACGGGCTGGGTCTCAACTACCGCGACCTCTACCCCGAGCCGCCGCCCCCCGGCATGGTGCCGTCCTGCGCCGAGGGTGGCGTGCTGGGCGTGCTGTGCGCGTCGATCGGCTCGATCATGGTCAACGAGGCCATCAAGCTGATCACGGGCATCGGCGAGCCGATCCTCGGCCGGCTGGTGATCTACGACGCCCTCGAGATGACCTACCGCCAGGTCAAGGTCCGCAAGGACCCGGACACGCCGAAGATCACCGAGCTGATCGACTACGAGGCGTTCTGCGGGACCGTGTCCGAGGACGCGCAGCAGGCCGCGGCGGGCAACACGATCACCGCGCTCGAGCTCAAGGAGATGATGGACGCGGGCAAGGACTTCGCGCTCGTCGACGTCCGCGAGCAGAACGAGTGGGACATCGTGAACATCCCCGGTGCGACGCTCATCCCCAAGGGTCGGATCGTGTCGGGCGAGGCGCTGTCCGAGCTGCCGCAGGACAAACCGATCGTCCTGCACTGCAAGTCGGGGGCCCGCTCCGCCGAGGCCCTGGCCGTGTTGCACAAGGCCGGCTTCGCCGACGCCGTGCACGTCGGCGGCGGCGTGCTCGCCTGGGTCAAGCAGGTCGAGCCGGACAAGCCGAGCTACTGACCGCCTGCCCGTCGAGGGCTCACACCGCCCGGTCCGGTTTTCACCGGACCGGGCGGTGTGGTGTGTCCGGGGCTTTTCGGCCGTCCGTCCGGCGTCGCCGTCCGTGATCGGGTCGCGGCGAGCGGGTGGCGGCCGCCGGTGGATCGGAGCAGTTCCGTGGCCTCGTCGCTGACCGGCCGTGAGCGGCTCCGTTCCGATGAGGACGGTCGCCCGGCCTCGCGCCCGTAGCATCTCGTCCCCGACGGCGAGTGATCATCCGCCGGGGGCGAGGGGGTGCCGGGTGGTGGGGGACGACGCTGGTGCTGAGCCGTCCGATGTGGTCTGTGCACTCCCTGGCTGCGGTGCGGTCCTCGAGCCCGTCGTGGGTCGGCCGGACCGGCGGTACTGCTCGACGGCGCACCGCGCGGCCATGCGGCGACTGCGCCGGGCGGCCGCGCACGCCGCCCGGGATCCGCGGGTGGTCGAGACCCTGCCGTGGTTGCGGGAGCCGGAGTCGGCCACGTCGGGCTCACCGTCGGGATCGGTCCCGGGGTCCGGGCCGGGTTCGGCCGAGGGGTCTCCGACACGGACGACGTCAGCCGGCCCGCGCCCCGCGTCGCCGGCCCCGGGCGGGCGGTCGCGGTGGAGCCGGGTGCTGGCACGCCGCCGCCGCGCCGTCGCGGTCCTCGCGGCCACGGCCGTGCTGCTCGGCGGGTACGCCCTGACGGTGGCCTCCTCATCCGGGCAGGCGTCGCGGGAGGTCGTCGCCGGGCCGACGTCGACGGAGCAGTGGGCGAGCCGCGCCGAGCTGCTGCTGGTCGGGGTGAACCGGCAGCTCGACGTGCTCGCCCGGACCGAACGGGCGTGGAACGACAGCGAGGCGGCCCGGGACGGCACCGCGCCCTCCGCGGTGCGGCGGTTGCAGCAGCGTCGTCAGCTCCTGGAGCGGCAGCGGGCGACGCTGCAGGCCCAGCTGGAGAGCTACCGCGAGCTCGAGCGCAGCGCCGACGAGCTGGAACGTGCCGAAGCGCAGCTCGCCGCGATCGAGAAGCTGCTGGCCGAGGGCCCGGCCGGCGACCAGGCCTGGTCGACCGCCCTCGCGGCGCAGCGCGACCTGCGGGTCCGGCAGCGCGACGGCCTCCGCCAGCAGGTCGCCGCGTTGCGCACCGGCGTCGACGTCGCCTCCCGCACGCCGTTGCCCGACCCGGCGGTCGAGCAGGCCCGTACCGACCGCGTCTCCGCCGACGTGCTCGACGCGGCCGCGGACCGGCCCGCCCCGGCGCCGGCTCCCGGGCTGCACACCCAGCCCCCGGTCGCGCAGGCGCGGGACGAGGAGGAGGACCGGCCCGCCGCCGTCGTCGGGACGAGTGGGCCGCCGGATCCGCGAGGCCCGATCGACGAGACCGTGGAGCGGGACCGCACCCGGTCGGGTGGCGCGGTGCGGTCGGCCGGCGACGCGGTCGAGTCGGGCGGCCGCGGGGCCGGACGAGCTGTCGGGTCGGCCGGGCGCGGTGCCGGCGAGGGGGTCGGCCGGGCCGGGCGCGCTGCCGGTGACGGTGTGGGCCGGACAGGGGAGGGCGCGGGCGAGGTGGTCGGCTCGGTCGGCCGCGCGGCCGGGGCCGGGCCGGCGGGCGACGGTGCCGGGCGCGCCGTCGGATCCGGGGCGGGCGGGGCGGGACGGGCCGTCGGCGAGGTCGGGGAGGGCGGCGGTGAGGCGGTCGGTGCGGCCGCCGGCGGCGCCGGCGAGGGCGTCGGCGCGACGGCGAGCGGCGCCGGGAACGCCCTCGACGAGGCCGGCCGGGGCCGGGTCGGCGGAGCTGCCGGCGCGGCGTCGGAGGGTGTCGGCGAAGGGGCCGGCGCGGTGGGGTCGGGTGCGTCCGACGGGGTCGCCGCCCTCGGGTCGGCCGCCGGCCGGGGCGTGGATGCGCTGGGCAGCGGCGGGAGCGACGTGGTCCGTGAGCTCGGTGGGGTCGCGGGAGCGGGCACGAGGGGCGAGGGCGCGGCGGCCCCCGCTTGGTCGCGGACGCCGGCCGATGAGTCGCCCGGGGCGGCAGGGGGTGCGGAGGCATCCGGGTCGGCACCGGGTGCGGAGGCATCCGGGTCGGCACCGGGTGCGGAGTCGCCCGGGGTGGCGCGGGGTGCGGAGTCGCCCGGGGTGGCGCGGGGTGCGGAGTCGCCCGGGGCGAGGCCCGCCGCGGAGGTGCCCGCTGCGTCGCCTCTCGCTGCAGTGGCCGGCCTGCCAGGGGCGGAGCGAGGGGCGTCGTATGCTGTGTCGCCCCTGGCGGCTGCCGTGGGGGCGGCCGCGGTGTCACCGGCGCTCGCCGAGGGGGCCGAGGCCGCTGAAGACGGGCCCGCAGAGCCGCCTCGCCCCGGCGGTGACGAGCCTGTGGCGCAATCGGGTGCCTCGCTGTCCGTGGCCGCCGCGCCCGCTCGGGCCGTCGCGGCGGCCCTCCACGCGGCGGCAGCCGCCGAGCCGGCGCCCTCCCTGGCCGAGGCGCCTGCGCAGGTGCTCGCCGCGGCCCTGGATGCGGCGGCTGTCGCAGCGCCCACCGAGTCGGCCGGGCCCTCGCTGGTCGACGGGCCGGCGCAGGTGCTCGCCGCGGCTCTCGATGCGGCCGGTGTCGCCGCGCCTGCTGGGCCTTCGATGGTCGGTCTGCCCGCACAGGTGCTCGCTGCGGCCTTGGATGCGGCCACTGTCGCCGCGCCTGCCGAGCCGGTGGCGCCATTGCCGGTCGGGTCCACGCAGGTGCTCGCCGCAGCCGTCGAAGCGGCCGCGGTGGCGTCCCCCGCGGTCGGGCCCGCCGTCCCGGCCGTGGCGACCCCGCCCGGGATGGGCGGACCGGCTGCCACACATCTCGCTCCGGGAGGGGTACCCGGAGCCGTGCACTGGGAGGAGCCGGGCATCGCCTCCGCAGCGGCAGGGCCCACTGCCCGTGCGATGACCGGCGGAATCGGTGAACCGTACATCGAGGAGGCCCTCCGCGGGGCTGACCGCCGCGCCACGGTCGAGTCGGCTTCCGCCATCACGCCCGAGTCTGCCTCCGCGGCTGCGCCCGAGGCGGCCGCGACGACGGCGACCGAGAAGGCGTGGTCCTCCGGCCCATCGGCTCGGGCCGCGTCGATCCCGTCCGCCGCGGCGATGCGCGAGGCGGTCGAACGATCGGCCGCCTCCACCGGAACCTCGGACTCGGCCGCCTCCGGCGGCACCACCGAACGGCGCGTTGCCGAGGCCATCGCCGAGCAGCAGCGGGCCCGGGCTTCGCGATCCACCAGCGGCTCGCCAGAGGCAGCCGCGCGCGAGGCGGCCGCACGGAAGGTCGCCGAGGCACAGGGCGCGGCACAGGGCGGGACGCCACGGGGCGGCACGGCACGGGGCGGCACGGCACAGGGCGGCACGGCACAGGGCGGCACGGCACAGGGCGGCACGGCACAGGGCGGGACGGCACAGGGCGGGACGGCACAGGGCGGGACGGCGCGACAGCAGAAGGCGGATCGCCCGTCCTCGACCGCGCACGCTCGCGAGGCTGCCCTGCGGACGGCCGCCGAGAGCGGGTCGCACGACGACCCCGGCCGGGCCCGCACGTCCGACCGGACCCGCACCGCTGCGCGTTGGGCCGAGGCGGCGTCCGGGTCCCACCGCTCCGACCGCGCGAGCTCCGACCGCGCCGACTACGGCCACGCCGACTACGGCCATGCAGGGTCGGACCGCTCGGACCGCGCCGGCTCCGACCACTCCGACCGGGCTGGCTCGGACCACTCGGACCGCTCCCGCTTCGACCGCTTCGCCCGCACCCGCTCGGACGGTGCTCGCCCCGACCGCGTCCACCACAGCGCGTCCCGGAGCTCCGACGACTCCGATCACCGCACCGAGCCCCACCGCCCGTCCCGCACCCACCAGGAGCGCTCCCACCACCAAGACCGGAGCAACCACGACCACAGCGACCACGGCGACCGGCCCGATCACTAGCTCGCACGCCGCCCCGCCGCCTCGCACAGGCGTCGCAGCCCCTGTGCCGAGCCCCCGACCTGGGCGCGAGCAGCACAGCCGCCCGGGGCATGGGACACACGGAACGATCAGCCTCCGCGCTCTTCTCCGCGTGGCAACACCTGATCCGTGGTTCCGCGCAGGTAGCGTGGCGCCCCGTGACGGCAGCACCGACGGTCCCGCAGGCGAGCGCGCTCCCCGAGCACGTGCGCGTCGCGTTCGGCGTGAAGGACGCGACGCCACGGCCCGTGGTGTGGGCCGGTCAGCGCGCCTGGCACTGCGGCGAGGTCCTGCTGCGTCCGGTGGCCGACAACGCGATGGCCGCGTGGTCCGCCGGCGTCCTGGAGACCCTGGACGTCGAGGCGGTCCGGCTGGCCCGCCCTGTCCGCTCGTCCGACGGCCGGTGGGTCGTCGCGGGCTGGGCCGCGTCCCGGTTCCTCGCCGGGGCCTCCGAGCCCCGGCACGACGACGTCGTCTCGGCCAGCCTGCGCCTGCACGCCGCGACCGCGACCGTCCAGCGCCCGCGCCTGCTCGACAACCGGGACGACCTGCTCGCCCGCTCCGCCGCCGCGGCGTTCGGCGAGCGCCGCTTCGCCCTCGACGAGGCCTCGGGCGGCCGGCTGTTCGCCGAGCTCGCGGCGCACCGGCGGCCGATGAAGTCGCCGCCGCAGGTCGTGCACGGCGAGCTGTTCGGGGCGGTGCTGTTCGACGGCGACGGTGTCCCCGTGGTCCTCGACCTGGTCCCGTTCTGGCGGCCGCCGGAGTGGGCGGCGGCGGTCGTCGTCGTCGACGCGATCGCCTGGGGCGGGGCGGACGAGGGCCTCATGGACCGCTGGGCGCACCTCGACGAGTGGCCGCAGGCGTTGCTGCGCGCCGCCCTGTACCGGCTCGCCCTGCACGCCCAGCACCCCGACGCGTCGGCACGCAGCGTGGCCGGGCTGGAGCGGGTCGCCGGGCTCGTCAGCGCCCGCCTCTGACCCACTCGCCGTCCACCTCTCAGCCCTGACCTGCGCGATGTGACCTCACACCGCGGTTGAACGTACGTGAGCGGGGCTTTGCGCCCATGTCACACGGCGCCACCCCGGGGTAATCCCGGCTGCCTACCGTCCTGCGCATCCGAAGCGTGACCACGGATGCGACCAGGAGGACCGGCGTGACAGCCACCGCAGAAGGACCCACCGACACGGAGACCGGGACCGTGTCCCGCGGCGTCGTCGGGGGGCGGTGGATCCAGCACTGGGAGCCGGAGGACGCCGGTTTCTGGGCGCGCACGGGCAAGGGGATCGCGAACCGGAACCTCTGGGCGTCCATCTTCGTCGAGCACGTCGGGTTCTCCGTCTGGACCCTGTGGTCGGTCTTCGTCCTGTTCATGGGCCCGGAGTACGGCGTCGACGCGGCCGGCAAGTTCTTCCTCGGCGCCACGGCGACGCTCGTCGGCGCGATCCTCCGGGTGCCCTACACCTTCGCCGTCGCGCGCTTCGGCGGCCGCAACTGGACGGTGATCAGCGGCCTGCTGCTGCTGATCCCGACGATCGCGGCGTCCTTCGTGCTCCAGCCGGGCACGCCGTACTCGGTGTTCGTGCTGATGGCGGCCCTGGCCGGCGTCGGCGGCGGCAACTTCGCCTCGTCGATGACCAACATCAACGCGTTCTTCCCCGAGGGCCGCAAGGGCACCGCCCTGGGCCTCAACGCGGGCGGCGGGAACCTCGGCGTCGCGCTGATCCAGCTCATCTCGCTGCTGATCATCGCCACCGCGGGCGCCTCGCACCCGAAGATCCTGCTCGCCGTCTACATCCCGCTGATCGTGCTCTGCGCGCTCGTCGCGGCCTTCTCGATGGACAACCTCGCGTCGGTCGGCAACGACAAGGGCGCCTTCTCGCTCGCGATGAAGGAGCGCGACACCGGCATCATGTCGGTGCTCTACATCGGCACCTTCGGCTCGTTCATCGGGTACAGCTTCGCGTTCGGCCTGGTCCTGCAGACCCAGTTCGGTCGCACCCCGCTGCAGGCCGCGGCCGTGACCTTCATCGGTCCGCTGCTCGGCTCGTTCATCCGGCCGATCGGTGGCTGGATGGCCGACCGGATCGGCGGCGCGAAGGTCAGCGCGGTCAACTTCGGGCTGATGGCCGTGTCGGCGCTGGTCTGCATCCTGGCGTCGAGCACGAACTCGCTGGCCCTGTTCACGCTCGGGTTCATCCTGCTGTTCGTCTTCTCGGGCATCGGCAACGGCTCGACCTACAAGATGATCCCGGCGATCTTCCGACGGCAGGCGCTGGAGCGCATCGGTGAGGGTGCGGACCGCACCGCGGCGCTGCTCCATGCCCGCCGTGTCTCCGGCGCCGCGATCGGCCTGATCTCGGCGGTCGGCGCGCTCGGCGGCCTGCTGATCAACCTGGCCTTCCGCCAGTCCTTCGCGGCCACGAAGTCCGGCGTCCCGGCGTTCTGGGCCTTCCTGGCCTTCTACGTGGTCTGCGCCGGCCTCACCTGGGCGGTCTACCAGCGGCAGACCTCGACCGTCCGCACCGGCGAGGGCCGGACCGCGTTCGCCCGCGTCTGACGGCGCACGACCCGGGAGCGGCCCCCGGGCGGACCGACGGGGCCGACGCACGAACAGCACGAACCCGCATCCGGTGCGGGACAGGAGGTCAGCAGTGACGGACACACGGCATCTCGTGGTGGTCGGCAACGGGATGGTCGGGCACCGGCTCGTCTCGGCGCTGCGCGACCGCGACGAGCGCGGCGAGTGGCGGATCACGGTCCTGGGCGAGGAGACCCGGCAGGCGTACGACCGGGTGGCCCTGTCGTCGTACGTCGACGGCAGGAGCGAGGAGGAGCTGCGCCTCGCCGAGCTCGTCGATCCCCTGGTGGACCTGCGGCTCGGCGACCCGGCGGTCACGATCGACCGGGAGCGCCGCACCGTGCGCACCGCCTCCGGTGCCGCGCTGACCTACGACGCCCTGGTCCTGGCCACCGGCTCCGTGCCGTTCGTACCCCCGGTGCCCGGCAAGGACCTGCCGAACTGCTTCGTCTACCGCACGCTCGACGACCTCGACGCGATCAAGGAGGCCGCCGCGGCCGCCGTCGCGAGGCCCGGCCCGGGCCGGCGCTCCGCGGTCGTCGTCGGCGGCGGACTGCTCGGCCTGGAGGCGGCCCGCGCGATGCGGCTGCTCGGGCTGTCGCCGCAGGTCGTCGAGATCGCACCGCGGCTGATGCCCGCCCAGGTCGACGAGGGCGGCGGCGCCCTGCTCCGCGAGCTGGTGACCGGCCAGGACATCGCGGTGCGCACCGGCGTGGCGGTCTGGGGCATCCGCGAGGAGCGGGACCGGCTCGTCGCCACCCTCTCCGACGAGGTGGAGCTCGACGCGGACCTCGTCGTCTTCTCGGCCGGCATCCGCGCCCAGGACGCCCTGGCCCGCTCCTGCGACCTCCGGGTCGGCGAGCGCGGCGGCGTCCTGGTCGACGCGGCGTGTCGCACGCACGACGAGAACATCTGGGCCATCGGCGAGTGCGCCGCGCTGGAGGGCCGCACCTACGGCCTGGTCGCGCCCGGCTACGCGATGGCCGAGGTCGTCGCCGACCGGCTGCTCGGCGGCCAGGCGACCATGACGCCCGAAGAGCTGGACATGTCGACCAAGCTCAAGCTGCTGGGCGTCGAGGTGGCCAGCTTCGGCGACGCGCACGCCGCCACCGAGGGCGCGCTCGAGGTCGTCGTCAACGACCCGGTGGCGGGCACCTACTCGAAGATCGTCGTGTCCGACGACGCGCAGACCCTGCTGGGCGGCGTGCTGGTCGGCGACGCGTCCAAGTACTCCACGCTGCGCCCGCTGGTCGGCGCGAAGCTCCCGGCGGACCCGGTGGCGATGATCGCACCGGGCGGCGTCGAGCTGGGGGCGGACGTGCTGCCGGACTCCGCGCAGATCTGCTCCTGCAACGCGGTCACCAAGGGCACGCTGAAGAACGCCATCCACGCCGAGGGCTGCCGGACGGTCCCGGACCTCAAGGCGTGCACCAAGGCCGGGACCACCTGCGGCTCCTGCGTCCCGCTGCTGAAGAAGATGCTGGTCGACGAGGGCGTCGAGGTCTCCAAGGCGATCTGCGAGCACTTCACGTACTCGCGGGCCGAGCTGTTCGAGATCGTCGCGAGCACCGGGATCCGGACCTTCACCGAGCTGGTGCAGAAGCACGGCACCGGCCGCGGCTGCGACCTCTGCAAGCCGGCGGTCGCGTCCGTCCTCGCCAGCCTGGGCAACGGGCACATCCACGAGGGTGAGCAGGCCACCCTCCAGGACACCAACGACCACTTCCTCGCCAACATGCAGCGCAACGGCACCTACTCGGTGGTGCCGCGGATCCCGGGCGGGGAGGTCACGCCCGAGGGCCTGATCGTGATCGGCGAGGTGGCGCGGGACTTCGGGCTCTACACGAAGATCACCGGCGGTCAGCGGATCGACCTGTTCGGCGCCCGCGTCGAGCAGCTGCCCGCGATCTGGAAGCGGCTGGTCGACGCGGGGTTCGAGTCCGGGCACGCGTACGGCAAGTCGCTGCGCACGGTGAAGTCCTGTGTGGGGTCGAGCTGGTGCCGATACGGGGTGCAGGACTCGGTCGGCATGGCCGTGCTGCTGGAGCTGCGTTACCGCGGCCTGCGGAGCCCGCACAAGCTCAAGTCCGGCGTCTCGGGCTGCGCGCGCGAGTGCGCCGAGGCCCGGTCCAAGGACTTCGGTGTGATCGCCACGGAGAAGGGCTGGAACCTCTACGTCGGCGGCAACGGCGGTGCCACGCCCAAGCACGCCCAGCTCATCGTGCAGGACGTGGACCAGGAGACCCTGATCCGCACCATCGACCGCTTCCTCATGTTCTACATCCGCACCGCGGACCGGCTGCAGCGAACGGCACCGTGGCTGGAGGGCCTGGAGGGCGGCCTCGACCACCTGCGCGAGGTGATCGTCGACGACTCCCTCGGCATCTGCGCCGACCTCGACGAGGCCATGACCCGGCACGTCGAGACCTACGAGGACGAGTGGCGCGGGGTCCTGGAGGACCCGAAGAAGCTCGAACGCTACGTCTCCTTCGTCAACGACCCGGCGACCCCCGACCCCACGATCAGCTTCGTCACCGAGCGGGGCCAGCAGGTCCCGGCCCCGCGTCCGGGAGACCCCGAGCCCGTCCTCATCGGGGTGCCCGCGTTCGGCCGCCAGGAGGTGCAGCGATGACCACGACCGACGAGCGTCCCGCCATGGAGACGAGGGACACCGACCTGCGGTGGGAGACGGCCTGCCCGCTGGAACGGCTGCAGCCCGAGCGCGGCGTCGCGGCCCTGTTCGGGGACGAGCAGGTCGCGATCTTCCGCACCCACGGCGGGGAGCTGTACGCCCTCGGCAACGTCGACCCCAGGTCCGGCGCTGCCGTGCTGTCCCGCGGGATCGTCGGGGATCGCGGCGGCGAGCCGACCGTCGCCTCGCCCGTCTACAAGGAGTCGTTCAGCCTGGTCGACGGCCGGTGCCTCGACGCGCCGGGGGTCTCCGTGCCGGTCCACCCGGTCCGGCTGCACGACGGGCTCGTGCAGATCGGGTTGCGGTGACCGGTCCGGCGTTCGGCCCCGCTCCCGACGTAGCGGAGAATGCACCGATGAGCGCCCCCACCACCACCGAGGCGCAGGTCCCTCCGCTGGCGGGCTTCACCGTCGGCGTCACGGCGGCCCGGCGGGCCGAGGAGCTGGGCACGATGCTCGAGCGCCGGGGGGCGTGCGTGCAGCACGGCCCGGCGCTGCGCATCGTCCCGCTGGCCGACGACGCCGAGCTCGAGGCCCGCACGCGTGACCTGATCGAGCGGCCGCCGGACGTCACCGTCGCGACGACGGGCATCGGCTTCCGCGGCTGGGTCGAGGCCGCCGACGGTTGGGGGATGGGCGAGGACCTGCTGGCCGCGCTGTCCCGCGGCGAGCTGCTGGCCCGCGGCCCGAAGGCGCGCGGGCAGATCCGGGCGTCCGGGCTGACGGAGGTGTGGTCGCCGCCGTCCGAGTCGTCCGCCGAGGTGCTGGACCACCTCCTCGACCAGGGGGTCGACGGCCGCCGGATCGCGGTCCAGCTGCACGGCGAACCCCTGCCCGACGTCGTCGAGGCGTTGGAGATGGCCGGCGCGGAGGTCGTCGAGGTGCCGGTCTACCGATGGGTACCGCCCGCCGACCTCGCCCCGATGGACCGGCTGACCGATCTGGCCCTGGCCGGCGGCATCGACATGCTGACGTTCACCAGTGCTCCGGCCGCCGCCAGCCTGCTGGCCAGGGCGGCGGAGCGCGGGATGCGGGACGAGCTGGTCGCGGCGCTGCGCGGGCGGGTGCTCGTCGTGTGCGTCGGTCCGGTCACGGCCGCGCCGCTGGAGGCCGTCGACGTCCCGACGGTGCAGCCGCAGCGCTCGCGCCTCGGTGCCATGGTCCGTGCGCTGGAGGCCGAGGCCCCCGCCCGCGCCCGGCGGCTGCCCGTGGCCGGGCACCGGCTGGAGCTGCGCGGGCACGCGGCCCTGGTCGACGGTGAGCTGAAGGCGGTGCCGCCCACCGGGATGGCCCTGCTGCGGGTGCTGGCCCGGCGCCCGGGGCGGGTGGTGTCGCGCGCCGAGCTGCTGCGCGCCCTGCCCGGCGGCGGCGACGACGAGCATGCCGTCGAGACCGCCATGGCCCGGCTGCGCTCGGCGCTGGGGGTGCCGAAACTGATCCAGACCGTCGTGAAGCGCGGGTACCGGCTCGCGCTCGACCCCAACGCCGGCCCCACGCCGATGGGCGGGCACTGCGTGTCCGGGGACGAGCGGTGAGGGCGGCCCCGCCGGGTCCGCTGACCGACCTGTCCGTCCCGATGCAGGCCTCGCTGCCGTCGGAGGAGTGGTCCGCGTCGCGGCCGCCGTTGGTCCTCGTCGCGCACGGGAGCCGCTCCGACGCCGCCGACGCGGTGGTCCAGGAGATCGCGGCCGGTGCGCGGGCGGCGCTGCCCGGGACCGAGGTGCGGGTCGGGTACGTCGACGTCCGGCGGCCGGGGGTCGCCGACGCGATCGTCGGGCTCGACGGGGCCGTGGTCCTGCCCGCCTTCCTGGCCTCCGGCTACCACGTGCGCACCGACCTGCCGGCGCAGCTCGTCGAGGCGGGGGCGGACCCGGACCGCTTCGTGGTCACGCCCGCGCTCGGCCCCCACCCGCTGCTGGTCCGCGCGGCGCTGGCCCGGCTGGCGGCGGCCGGGCACCGGGTCGGCGACACGGTCGTGCTGGCGGCGGCCGGGTCCTCCGACGCGGCGGCGGTGACCGAGGTGCGCACCGTGGGGAAGATGCTCGCCGAGGCCCTCGGCCGCGGCGTGCGGGTCGGGTTCGCCGCCGCGGCCGCACCTCGGATCGACGCGCTGGTCGACGGCCTGCGCCGGGCGGGCTCCGAGCGGATCTCGGTGGTCTCCTGGCTGCTCGCGCCCGGGGTGTTCCACACCCGCATCCGCGACTCCGGGGCGGACGCCGTGGGCGACCCGCTCGGCGCGCACCCGGATGTCGTCGCGGCCGTGGTGGCGCGCTACCGGGCGGGGATCGGAGCCGGGACGGTCGCGGCGTAGCGGCCCATGTAGGGGGGTGACAGCTGTGAGCGCGGTAGTCGCGCCAACCACGACCGACGCGAGGGCTGCTCGCGCCTCCGGTGCTGATCGGTTCGGCTACGTCCGCGACACCACTGTGATCGCTGAGGCGTGCACTCACGGCTCATCCTGAGGCCGTCACCGCACTCGGCCGCTGATCATGGTGGAGATCGTCGGCGGACCCCTCTGCCGTGATCGCCAGCCGGGTGCGTCCAGGGTCGATCCGAGGCCTCCGTGCACGCGGTCCGCGATCATGGCGGAACGCGCTCGTGATCGCGGAATGGGTGCATCCCCGGCTCAGTGTCTCGCCGTCACCGCACTCGGGTGCTGATCATGATCGAGGTCGCCGGGGGGCGCCTCATCCACCCTCGCCAGCCGGGTGCGTCCAGGGTCGGTCCGAAGGGCCTCCGTGCACGCGGTCCGCGATCACGGCGGAACGCGCGCTCGTGATCGCGGAATGGGTGCATCCACGGCTCGGTGACTCGCCGTCACCGGACCTGGCTGCTGATCATGATGGAGGTCGCCGAGGAGCCCTCATCCACGATCGCCATGTGGGGGCATTCATGGCTCACAGGGTCGCCGTCGCTGCACCCGGAGGCTGATCAAGGTTGAGACAACAGCGAGCCGCATCTCCCATGATCGCCATGTGGGGTATCGACTGCGGACGTCTCGTCCGGCGTCGCACGGACCCGCTGATCAGCGGCGGTCGCGGGGGAGGCGGCCGTCGACGAGGAGCACGCCCTCGGCCCGCAGTCGCGCGGACTGCTCCCGCGCGATGTGCGGGGCGCAGGTGCCGTCGGCGCGCAGGACGCGGTGCCAGGGCAGGTCGTGGCCGTCCTCCGCGAGGATCCGGCCCACCAGCCGGGCGCGCCCGGGGATGCCGGCGTCGGCGGCGACCCGGCCGTACGTGCTGGTCGCGCCGGGAGGGATCGCCGCGACCACGTCGCGCACCCGCTCGAGCGTCTCCTCGTCCATCAGCCCTCCAGGAAACCCCGCAGGTGCCCCGCGACCTCGGCGGCCCGCTCCAGGTACAGCATGTGCCCGGTGTCCACGGGGGTGACCGTGAGGTCCTCGCCCAGCTCGGTGCGGCAGGCCGCCAGCCACTTCTCCGAGACGAAGTCGGCGCCGGTCGCCGGCATGATCAGTGTGGGCCGGCCCGCCGGCGGCACCACCGCCTCGCGCGCCATCTCGCCCCACGCCGCGACCAGCGCCGCGCGCGAGTAGCGCCACCGCCAGGCGCCGTCCCGCTCCTCGAGATGGGCCTCGACCTCCGCGTCGACCAGCTCCGCCGGCACCCCCGCCCAGCTCTCCGCCTTCGCCGCGCGCGCCGCCTCCCGGTCGGGGTCCGACTCCTCCGCCCGGGACTCCTCCGCGGTCCGCAGCATGTCCTCCGGGTCGAGCCCGATCGCCGGGTCGAGCAGCACCAGTCGCGTGACACGCTCCGGCGCCGCGCGGGTGAGGTGGGTCGCGATCGCACCGCCGGCCGGGTCGCCGGCGAGGTGGACGTGGAGGGGAGCGTCGGGCATGCGGTGATCGCCACCCCACCCCGACAGGAACGGGCGCGATGCGAGCCTCCGGGCATCGAACGGCACCGGAGGGCGGCCTGTGGGACCGCCCGGTGACGCCCGCACGGGCCATCGGGCGGACGGACCGTGCGAGCGCCACGCGAGCGTCGTCGGCGCGACAGCCCTGTCACCGTCGGAAAGATCTTCCACGCCCGACCCGCGACCCCGCGTGGAACTGTCGGTGGGGCGTGGTCGAATCTCGGACCGTGACCCCCGATCCCGCCCGCCGTGCCGCGGTCGACGGCCTGCCCGTCGGCGGCGGTCGCGTGGGCGCGGCCGAGGGACCGCTGCTCGTGCGCCCGGCCCGGCCCGTGGCGCCGGAGCCGGAGTGGGAGGCCGCGGCGCGACGGGTCGTCGAGCACCAGGCCGGGCCGCTGCGCGTGATCGGCGGGCCGGGCACGGGCAAGACCACCGTGCTGCTCGAGAGCGTGGCGCGCCGCGTCCGGGCCGGAGTCGACCCGGGGCGCATCCTGCTGCTGGTGGGCAGTCGGCGCGCCGCCGCGGACCTGCGGGAGCGCCTCGTCCGGCTGATCCACCCGGACGACCCGGCCGCCACCGCCCTCCGGGCCCGCACCTCGCGCGAGATGCTCGTGCGCACCGTGCACTCGTACGCGTTCGGGATCATGCGGCTGCACGCCGCGCGCGCGGGTGACCCGCCGCCCCGGCTGCTCGCGGGCGCGGAGCAGGACGCGGTGGTCCGCGACCTCCTGGCCGGCGAGATCGCGAACTGGAACGGCAGCGTCCCCGGCTCGGGCTGGCCCGAACGGCTGCGGCCCGCGCTCGGCATCCCCGCCTTCGCCGCCGAGCTGCGCGAGCTCCTGCTGCGCGCGGAGGAGCGCGGGCTCGGTCCCGAGGAGCTCCTGGCCCTCGGCGAACGGCACGGCGTGCCGGAGTGGGAGGCCGCCGGCCGCTTCTTCCGCACGTACGAGCAGGTCATCCTGCTGCGGGGCGCCGCGGGCGGGGCCGCGCCGCAGGCCACCGCACCGGCCCTCGACTCCGCGGAGCTGGTCGCCGCGGCGCTCGACGCGCTGGCCTTCGATCCCGAGCTGCTCCACACCGAGCGGGAGCGGGTCCGCCACCTCCTGGTCGACGACGCGCAGGACCTCGACCCCCAGCAGCTCGAGCTGGTCCGGGTGCTGGCCCGCACCGCGACCAGCGCGCTCGTCGCCGGTGATCCCGACCAGGCCGTCCTCGGGTTCCGCGGCGCCGATCCGGACGGCCTGCGCGCGGTCGACGCGCCCACGGCGGTGCTGACCGTCGACCACCGGCAGCGGGACGCGGTCCGTGCCGCGGGCGCCCGGCTGGCCTCGCGGCTGTCCGGGTCGGGCGAGGGCCGGCTGCGGGTCGCGCCGGCGTCGCTCTCGCACGGGTCGCACGAGGTCCCGGACGCGGGCTCGGTGCTGGTCCGCACGTTCTCGTCGGCGGCCACGGAGGCGGCCTGGATCGCCGACCGGCTACGCCGCGCGCACCTGGTCGAGGGCGTGCCGTGGTCGGAGATGGCAGTGCTGTCCCGCTCGGCGCGACGGACCCTCCCGGCGCTGCGCCGGGCGCTGGTCGCGGCCGGCGTCCCGATCGCCGCGCCGCCCGAGGAGCTGCCGCTCGCGCGCCAGCCCGCCGTGCTGCCGTTCCTGCTCATCCTGCGGGCCGCCACCCGGCCCGAGGAGATCGACGCCGACGCCGCCACCGCGCTGCTCACCTCGGCGCTCGGCTCCGGCGACCCGATGCGGATGCGCCGGCTGCGCCGCGGCCTGCTCCGCCTGCACGCGGCGGGGGAGGAGGGCCGGCGCCGCCGGGCCGCAGGCCCCGAGCCCGCCGAACCCACCGAACCCACCGATCCCGCCGGGCCCGTCCCGGCCGCCACCGCCGAGTCGGCGCCCGGCCCCGTGCTGCCGCCCGACCCCCACGACCTCTCGGCGGAGGACGTCGAGCGGGTCGGAAGCGATCCGCTGCTGGTCGAGGCCCTGCGCGCGGCCGCGGCCGGTCGCCCCGACCCGCTCACCGCGCTCCCGCCCGGCGACAGCGCACCGCTGCGCGCCGTGTCGGCCCTGCTCGCCACCGCTGCCGAGGCCGCCGGCGAGGGCCGCACGGTCGAGGAGGTGCTCTGGCGCGTCTGGCAGCGCAGCGGGCTCGCCCGCCGCTGGGCCGCCGCCAGCGCCCGTGGCGGGCCGGTGGGCGCGGCGGCGGACCGCGACCTCGACGCCGTCCTCGCGCTGTTCGACGCCGCCGCCCGCTACACCGACCGGCTCCCCGGTGCGGACGTCGCGGGCTTCGCCGAGTACCTCGGCGACCAGCACCTCCCCGGCGACACCCAGACGACCGGCGCCCCGCGGGAGGCGGCGGTCGCCCTGCTCACCGCGCACGCCGCCCGCGGCCGCGAGTGGGAGGTCGTCGCCGTCCCCGGCGTCCAGGAGGGCAGCTGGCCGGACCTGCGGCTGCGCGGCAGCCTGCTGGGCAACGAACGGCTGGTCGACGTCGTCGCCGGGATCGCCGAACCCACCGGCGCCGAGGCGGCGGTGTCCCGCGTGGCCCCGCTGCTCGCCGAGGAGCGGCGGCTGTTCTACGTCGCCTGCACTCGCGCGCGGCGGACGCTGCTGGTCAGCGCGGTGCACGCGGAGGACGAGCAGCCCTCCCGCTTCCTCGACGAGCTCGACCCGTTACCGGCCGAGGCCACCGAGGGCCGGCCGACGTTCCGCCCCGGCCGCGCGCTCGTCCTCGCCGAGCTGGTCGGCGAGCTGCGCCGCGCCGTCACCGAGCCCGACCACGGCGACCCGGCCCGGGCGGCCCGCCGCCGGCGCGCGGCGGCCCAGCTGGCCCGGCTCGCCGCGGAGAAGGTGCCCGGCGCCCATCCGGAGGACTGGTACGGCCTGCCCGAGCCCTCGGCCGAAGCGCCGCTGCGCCCCGAGGGCGAGATCGTGCCCGTGTCGCCTTCGGACATCGAGCGGATCCTGTCCTGCCCGCTGCGCTGGGTGCTGGAGCGGCACGGGGGCAGCGAGACCGGCGCGTTGTCGGCGGTCACCGGCTCGCTCGTGCACGCCCTGGTGCAGGCACAGGCCGCCGGCGCCGATCCCGCGGAGCTCGACGCCGCGCTGCGGACCGCCTGGGCGCGGCTCGACGCGGGCGCGCCCTGGTACGGCCGCCGCGAGCTGGCCCGGGTCCGCGGCATGCTCGCCGGCTACGCCCAGTGGCTGCGCGAGAGCCGGGAACAGGGCCTGCGGCTGCTCGCCGTCGAGCACCCCGTCCAGCTCGACATCGAGGGCGACGACCCGGACGAGGTGGAGGTCGGTACGCCGCGCCCCACCGTGCGGCTGCGGGGCCGGGTCGACCGGCTGGAGGTCGACGCGGAGGGCCGCCCCGTCGTCGTCGACGTCAAGACGGGACGCACCGCGGTCAGCGCCGCCTCGGCCGCCGAGCACCCGCAGCTCGCGGTCTACCAGCTCGCCGCGACCCTGGGCGCCTTCTCCGACCTGGTGGGCGCCGGCGCCGCGCCCGGCGGCGCGCGGCTGGTGTTCGTGGCCGACCGCAAGGCCACGGGCTCGCCGAAGGAGCCCGTCCAGCCCCCGCTCGACGCCGAGGCCGCCGGACAGTGGCGGGAGGTCGTGTGGGAAGCGGCGCGGCAGACGTCCGGCCCGCTGTACGTCGCCCGCGTCGGACCGGACTGCGACCGTTGCCCCGTTCGGGGGAGTTGCCCCGCGGTCGAGTCCGGTCGGTCGGTGGTCGAGGAGTGAGCCCGGTGGGCGCGGTCCCGGCCCGCGGGCCCGCCCGCCCGACCTGCGGCGACCGTGCACCGCGCTCCCGTGCCCGCTCGGAGGTTCCTGCGTCACCCGGCCGGGTGTTCGCGCTAGGTTCGGGCACGTCCCCCTTGCGTTCCCCCCGCCGTGCTCCCCTGTCGTCGCGCGGCGGTCCGTCCCTGGAGGCGCCGTGTTCCGCCAACGCGTCCGTGCGGCCGGCATCGCCGGCCTGCTGGCCGTCGTGCTCAGCGCGTGCGGCTCCGCGGCCGAGCCCGAGCTGACCGCCGCCCCAGACTCGTCGCAGGGCGCGATGATCGCGCCGTCCACCGCCGCTACGACACCCCCGACCACCTCGGCGGCCGTGCCGACGCCCGCCCCGACGAGCACCGCGACCCCGAAGCCGAGCACCACCAAGAAGGCGGCGCCGAACGGCGCCCGCCAGGCCGCCACGTCCGGCGTCGCCTGGACCCCGGCGGGGGGCGACGAGTTCGGCGGTGGCTCGCTCGACGAGGGCAAGTGGGGCACCTACGACTCGGTCGGCGCGTTCAACAACGGCAGGCGCAGCCCCGACGCGGTATCCGTGGTCGGCGGTGCGCTCACGATCACCGCCCGGCCCGGCGACGGCGGCGTCTCGGGCGGCGTGGCCTATTCGAAGGGCCAGCTGTACGGGCGGTGGGAGTTCCGCGCGCGCACCGACAAGGGCCGCGGCTGGGGTTCGGCGATCCTGCTCTGGCCGGACTCCGAGAAGTGGCCGGACGACGGCGAGCTGGACATGATGGAGGTCCCCGGCGAGAACCGGGACCTGGCGCACACGATCATCCACTACGGCGGATCGGCCAACAAGACGTTCGGCGACGCCACCAAGGGCGACTTCTCCCAGTGGCACACCTTCGTGTTCGAGTGGCTGCCGGACCGGATCACCGTCTACATCGACGGGAAGAAGACCTTCGAGACCACCGACAAGGCGATGATCCCGACCACGCCGATGCACGCCACCATCCAGCTCGACCAGGGTCCGGCCAAGAACTGGATGGCGGCCCCGGACGACACGACTCCGGCCGAGACGAAGCTGCAGGTCGACTACATGCGGGTCTCGACACTGCCCGGGCACGCGGCCTGACGGACGCCGCCGCCCGCCCGGTTCTGTCGGGGCCGTCGGGTAGACAGGTGCCGTGACGATCGCTCCCGCCGACACGGGCCTCGCGCCCGCGGTGCTGGCGCGTGCCCTCGGGCTGCCGCCGCCCACCGAGGAGCAGGCCGCGGTGATCGCCGCTCCGCCCGAGTCCGCGCTGGTCGTGGCCGGGGCGGGCGCGGGCAAGACAGAGACGATGGCGGCCCGTGTCGTCTGGCTCGTGGCGACCGGGCAGGTGCTGCCCGAGCAGGTCCTGGGGCTCACGTTCACCCGCAAGGCCGCGCAGCAGCTCGGCACCCGCGTCCGGTCACGGCTGCGTCGCCTCGCCGGCTCCCCGCTGCTCGACGAGTTGGACCCCGGCGGCGGCCGGCGTGCGGCCCTGATCGCGGGGGAGCCGACCGTCGCGACCTACCACGCCTACGCGGGCCGGCTGGTCGCCGAGCACGCGCTGCGGCTGCCCGCGGAGCCGGCGTCGCGGCTGCTGGGCGAGACGGCGGCCTGGCAGCTCGCGCACCGGGTCGTCTCGTCGTGGGCCGCGGACCTCGAGGTCGACCGGGTGCCGGCCACGGTCACGGGCTACCTGCTGGCCCTGGCCGGGGAGCTGGGGGAGCACCTGGTCGAGCCGGAGCGGTTGCGCTCCTTCACCTCGGAGCTGCTCGCGGTGCTGGAGAACGCACCGCCGGGCAAGCGCCAGCGGGCCGAGCCGTCGCAGAAGTACCGGGACCGGACGGGGGCCCAGCGGCTGCGGGCCGAGCTGCTCCCGCTGGTCGAGGAGTACGCGCGGCGCAAGGCCGCCGAGCGCGCCATGGACTTCTCCGACCAGCTCGCGATCGCCGCCCGGGTCGCCGAGGCCCGGCCCGAGGTCGGGGAGATCGAACGCGCGCAGTACCGGGCCGTGCTGCTCGACGAGTACCAGGACACCGGGCACGCCCAGCGCGTCCTGCTCCGGGCGTTGTTCGGCCGGATCCCGGGCGAGCCCGTGCGCGCCGAGCCGCTCGCGGTCACGGCCGTCGGCGACCCCTGCCAGTCGATCTACGGGTGGCGCGGGGCGAGCGCGGGCAACCTCACCCGCTTCCGCACCGACTTCCCGCGGCCCGGCGGCGAGCCAGCCCGCGAGTACGGGTTGCTCACCAGCTTCCGCAACCCCGCCGAGGTGCTGGACCTGGCCAATGCCGTGTCCGAGCCGCTGCGCACCGCGCCGGACTCGGTGACCGTGGGCGCGCTGCGGCCCGGCCCGAAGGCCGTGCCCGGTGAGGTGCGGGTGGCGCTGCACCCGGACGTCAGCGCCGAGGTCGGCTGGGTGGCCGACGGCATCGCCGCGCACTGGCGGGCCCGGGACGCGGCCGGGGAGGGCCCGCCGACCTCGGCGGTGCTGGTCCGCCGCCGCGGGGACATGGACGCGCTCGCCGCCGCGCTGCGTGCCCGTGGCCTGCCGGTCGAGGTCGTCGGGCTGGGCGGGTTGCTCGACACCCCGGAGGTCCGCGACCTGGTCAGCGCGCTGCGGATCGTGGCGGACCCGCTGGCCGGGCCGGCGGCGGTCCGCCTGCTGACCGGCGCGCGCTGGCGGCTCGGGGTGAGCGACCTCGCCGCGCTGTGGGCCCGGGCCCGCGAGCTGGTCCCGCCGCTGCCGTCGCGCCCCGGTCCGCTGCCGCCGGCGGAGCTCGCACTCGGTGCGCTGCCCGGCGAGCAGGCCGAGCAGGCGGGCCTGGTCGACGCGCTCGACGACCCGGGCGAGCCCGAGCGGTACTCCGCGGCCGGGTACGCCCGGATCACCCGGCTCGCGCGCGAGCTGTCGTGGCTGCGGTCGCGGGCGTCGGCGCCGCTCACCGACCTGGTGGCCGACGTCGAGCGGGTCCTGCTGCTCGACGTCGAGACCGCGGCGCGGCCCGGGCCAGCCGGCCGCGCGCACCTCGACGCCTTCGCCGACGTCGTCGCGGACTTCGCGACCGGGGCCGAGGTGGCGAGCCTGCCGGCCCTGCTCGACTACCTGGAGACCGCGGAGAAGGCCGAGGACGGGCTGTCACCGGGCGAGGTCGAGGTGGCCGAGGACCGCGTGCAGATCCTCACCGTGCACGCCGCCAAGGGCCTCGAATGGGAGGTCGTGGCCGTGCCGCACCTGGTCACCCAGGTCTTCCCGGGCCGGCGGATGTCCGGCACCTGGCTCACCGGCGTGGCCGAGCTCCCGGTCCCGCTGCGCGGCGACGCGGACGACCTGCCCGGGCTGTACCTGCCACCCGGGCCGGACCGCAAGCAGGTGGAGGTGGCGCTCGACGAGCACGACGCCGCCCTCGAGGAGCGCCGGAAGACGGAGGAGCGCCGGCTGTTCTACGTGGCGCTCACCCGCTCCGAGCACGTCCTGCTCTGCTCCGGCCACCACTGGGGCGCCACGGGCTCGAAGCCGCGCGGGCCGTCGCCGTTCCTGCAGGAGCTGCGCACGATCGCGGAGCCCGAGGTCTGGGCGGAGCCGCCGGAGGAGGGCGCCGAGAACCCGGTGCTCGCCGAGCAGGTCACGGCCGAGTGGCCCGCGAACCCGCTCGGCCCGCGGGCCGGCGCGGTGCACGAGGGCGCGGAGCTGGTCCGCGAGGCCATCCGCACGCAGGAGCGGGCGCGGCGGGCCGAGCGGCGCCGGGCCCGCGAGACCGACCAGCTGAGCTTCGACATCGAAGCGGAGCCGATGGAGGAGCCGGACCCGGAGGGCTGGGCGGCCGACGTCGACGTGCTGCTGGCCGAGCGCGCCGCCGGTGTCGCCCGGCCATCGGTCGCGCTACCGGGGCACGTGTCGGTGAGCCAGCTCGTCGAGCTTGCGGCCGACGCCGACGCGTTCGCCGCCGGCCTGCGGCGCCCGCTGCCGTTGCCGCCCAACCCGCACGCCCGCCGCGGCACCGCGTTCCACGCCTGGCTGGAGCAGCGGTTCGGGGCGGAGCGGCTGCTCGACATCGACGAGCTGCCCGGCGCGGCCGACGAGGGCGCGAGCGAGTCCTCCGACGCCGAGCTGACCGAGCTGCAGGAGGCGTTCCTCGCCTCGGAGTGGGCGGACCGGGTGCCGGTCGAGGCCGAGGTCTCGTTCGAGACGGTGCTGGCCGGGGTCGCGGTCCGGGGCCGAATGGACGCCGTTTTCGCCGACCCGGACGGCGGGTTCACGGTCGTCGACTGGAAGACGGGTGCGGTGCCGGACGAGTCGCGCCGGCACGCCGTCGGGGTGCAGCTCGCGGTCTACCGGCTGGCGTGGGCGGCGCTGGCGGAGGTGCCGGCGCAGAAGGTGCGGGCGGCGTTCCACTACGTGCGCGAGGGCGTCACCCTCCGCCCCGCCGACCTGGAGACCGCCGAGGAGCTGCACGCCATGATCCGCGGCATCCCCGAGCAGCCCTGACCACTATGGAACCATAATGCGCGAGAATCCTGCCCCAGAGCGCGTTATGGAACCATAATGCGATCCAGGCGGCCCCGGAATCGCATTATGGTTCCATAGTGCGCGCCCTGACGGGCTCACGCCGAACTCAGTGCTGGACGGCCTTCTCCACGCCCACGCCGGTGAGCGACCGGACCTCCATCTCGGCGTACTTGTCCGCGTCGGCCTTCTCCTTCGACAGCACCGTGCCGAGGTAGCCGAGCAGGAACGAGAGCGGGATCGAGATCAGGCCCGGGTTGTCGAGCGGGAACCAGTGGAAGTCCACGCCCTGCAGCATCGACGCGCTGCGCCCGGTCGCCGGGTCGACCGGCTTCCCGGACACGACCGGCGAGAAGATGATCAGCACCAGCGTGATGGCCAGGCCGCCGTAGATGCTCCACAGCGCGCCGTTGGTGTTGAACCTCTTCCAGAACAGCGAGTAGAGGATCGTCGGCAGGTTCGCCGAGGCCGCGACGGCGAAGGCGAGCGCCACGAGGAACGCGATGTTCTGGCCGTTGGCGAGGATGCCGCCGAGGATCGCGACGATGCCGATCACGACCGCCGTCCGGCGCGCGACCCGGACCTCGGTGTTCTTCTCGTCCTGCACCTGACCGCGCTTGATCACGTTGACGTAGATGTCGTGCGCGAACGACGCCGACGCCGTGATCGTCAGCCCGGCGACCACCGCGAGGATCGTCGCGAAGGCGACGGCCGCGATCAGGCCCAGCAGGACCGTGCCGCCGAGCTCGTAGGCCAGCAGCGGGGCCGCGGAGTTCGCCCCGCCGGGAGCCTTCTTGATCGCGTCCGGCCCGACGAGCGCGCCCGCGCCGTAGCCGAGGACCAGCGTGAACAGGTAGAAGATGCCGATCAGCCAGATCGCCCAGGTCACCGAGCGGCGGGCCTCCTTGGCCGTGGGCACGGTGTAGAAGCGCATCAGGATGTGCGGCAGGCCCGCGGTGCCGAGCACCAGCGCCAGGCCGAGCGAGATGAAGTCGAGCCGGGTGGTGCCGTTCTTGCCGTACTGGGCCCCGGGGTTGAGCAGCTTCTCGCCCGCCGCGCCGGCCCTCTCCACGGCGTCACCCATGAGCGCCGACAGGTTGAAGCCGACGAGCGAGAGCACCCACAGGGTCATCACGCCGGCACCAATGATCAGCAGCACCGCCTTGATGATCTGCACCCAGGTCGTGCCGCGCATGCCGCCGATCAGCACGTAGGCGATCATCAGCGCGCCGACGACGGCGATGACGATCGACTGGCCGGTCTTCGACTTGACGTCCAGCAGCAGCGCGACGAGCCCGCCGGCGCCCGCCATCTGGGCCAGCAGGTAGAAGAAGGAGACGGCGAGCGTGGAGGTCGCGGCCGCGGCGCGGACGGGGCGCTGGCGCATGCGGAAGGCCAGGACGTCGCCCATCGTGTACCGGCCGGTGTTGCGCAGCAGCTCGGCGACCAGCAGCAGCGCCACCAGCCAGGCGACGAGGAAGCCGATCGAGTAGAGGAAGCCGTCGTAGCCGTACAGGGCGATCGCGCCCGCGATGCCGAGGAACGACGCCGCCGACAAGTAGTCGCCGGAGATCGCGATGCCGTTCTGCGGGCCAGAGAAGCCGCCGCCCGCGGTGTAGAAGTCGCCGGCGCCGCTCGACGCCTTCCTGCTCACCCGGATCACGATCGCGAGCGTGATGATCACGAAGATCGCGAAGATGCTGATGTTGAGCAGCGGGCTGGAGCCCGCCACGCCCTGCGCCAGGACCCTCATCGGCCGGCCCCCTCGATCTCCTCGCGGATCGCCTCCGAGTGCGGGTCGAACTTCTTGTCCGCCCACTTCACGTACCAGGTCGTGATGGCGAAGGTGGACACGAACTGCAGCAGGCCGAAGACCAGGCCGACGTTGATGTTCCCGGCCAGCTTGATCGCCATGAACCCGGGCGCGTAGCTCGCCAGCACCACGTAGAGCAGGTACCAGACGAGGAACGCCGCCGTGAGCGGGAAGACGAAGCGGCGCAGCCGGTGCCGCAGGGCCTGGAACTCGGTGCTCTGCTGGACCGTTGCCCAGTCGGGGTGGGCCGTGGTGCCTCTCGCCGGGCGCTCGCCGGCCGGGGGCGGGGACTCGGTGGTGCTCACGGTGCCTCCTCGCACTGTGGGGTGTGGTGCCGGGGTGTCGTGCCACGGCGGACCCGGACGGAACGGGTCGTACCGGACACAGCACAACCGAGTACCCGACAGGCGCGGAAGTAACGCACGACACATCGCGGACGGGGACGACGAAAGGCGGACGAACGGTCGGATTCCGCGACGAGCGGTCCTCGGTTCAGGTGCGTTCGTCCAGGTGGAGGCGCAGCATCGCGGCCTCGGCACCGGGCAGCGGGCGGTCCCGGCGGGACACCGCGACCATCGTCAGGAACGCGAGCGGCACCGAGAACAGCGCCGGCTGCCCCAGCAGCAGCGCGACGAGCCCTGGACCCGGCTGCGCCACGAGCCCCAGCGCCATCACCCCGGCCGACGACGCCAGCCCCACGGCCATCCCCACGAACGCGCCCCGTGCCGTCAGCCCCCGCCACCAGATGCCCAGCACCAGCATCGGGCAGAACGTCGACGCCGCCACGGCGAAGGCCGAGGTCACCACGGCCCCGACGTCGATCCGCGCCGCGGGCAGGGCGAGCAGCACGATCACCCCGGCGGCCAGCAGCGCGGTGAGCCGCAGCCGGCGCAGCGACCCGGGCAGCAGGTCGTGCGCGAGCGCGCCGGCCAGCGCGAGCAGCAAGCCAAGCGAGGTGGCGAGGAACGCGGCGAAGGCGCCCGCGGTGAGCAGCGCGGTGAACACGTCGCCCGTGGTGCCGCCGTCCACCCGGCTCGGGAGTGCGACGACGGCCGTGTCGGTCGCCCCGGACAGGTAGAGCTCCGGCACCAGCACCCCGCCGAGCAGCCCGTAGACCACGGTGAACACGTAGAAGGAGCCGAGCAGACCGACCGTGATCGCGGCGGTCCGGCGGGCGGCGCGGCCGTCGGGGCTCGTGTGGAACCGGACGATGACGTGCGGGAGCCCCATCGTGCCCAGCGCGGTGGCGACCAGGACGGACCAGGTGGCGAGCAGCGGGTGCCAGTTGCCGCCGTCGAGCAGGGGCCGTTGCCAGGTGCCGCTGCCGGGCAGCGCCGCGCCCGCGATCTCCGGCACCGCCGCGCCCTCGGGGAAGACCCAGGTCGCGTCCCCGGGCGCGACGTGCTCGCCCGGCTCGAGCCGCACCGGCACGCCGTCGGCGAGAACCGTGACCGGTTCGCGCACCTGCAGCCGGGTGTCCAGCCGGAACGTCACCTCGGTGGGCCGCGGGAAGGCGGCGTACTCCGCGGGCCGCACCGCCTCCGCGCGGGTGTCGGCGCCGGCCGCGACCAGCAGCCAGATCGCGGGGACGATGAACAGCAGCAGCTTGAGCACGAACTGGAAGGCCTGCACGTAGGTCGCGGCGCGCATCCCGCCGAGCGCGAGCGTGATGCTGACCGCCGCCCCCGCGACCACGATCCCGACCCAGTGGGGCGTGCCGCTGACCAGGGTCAGGACCTGGCCCGCGGCGGTGAACTGCGGCACCAGGTACAGCCCGGCGATCACCAGCACGACGACGGCGCTGAACCGGCGCAGGCCCGGCGAGCCCAGCCGGGCCTCGGCGAAGTCCGGCACGGTCAGCGCGCCGGTGCGGCGCATCGGGGCCGCGACCAGCACCAGCATCAGCAGGTAGCCCGCGGTGAAGCCGACCGGGTACCAGAGTGCCCCCACCCCGTTCTTGACGACGAGCCCCGCCGTGCCGAGGAACGACGCCGCCGACAGGTACTCCCCGGACACGGCGGCGGCGTTGAGCGTGGGGGAGACCCGCCGGGACGCGACGAGGAAGTCCGAGGTGGAGCGCAGGGCCGCGACGCCGCGCGCCCCGATCAGCAGCGTCGCCAGGACGACCGGGACGACGGCGAGCGCGGTCACCGGGCGCGGTCCGGCAGGTCCCTGCCGGCCTGCTCGGTCCCGTCCTCGGTCCGCTCCGCGCGCCGCAGCTGCCAGTGCGCCAGAACCGCCAGCACCGGGTAGGGCAGCAGCGCGACGGCGATCCAGACGACCGGGAAGGGCCCGACCCGTAGCGCCACCGGCACCGCCCCGAGCAGCACGGGGAGCCCGACCAGCAGCAGCGCGGCGGCGGCGAGCGTGCCGGCGGCGACCCGTAGTTGGCCGCGCCGGATCCGGGCCGCCACCCGCAGCTCCTCGCCGGTCAACGACCGCGGCACGGCCGAGACGCCGCGGCGCGCGGCGAGCGCCACCCTGGTCTGCGGGCTGGTCACGGCGACCCGCCGCTGCCGGCTCACCCCGCCACCCCGCTCACCGTGGCCGGCCCGGGGAGAAGTCCCCGCGCGTGGCCGCCTCGAGCAGTCGTTCCCGCAGCTCCCGGGCGTGCCGGCGGCTCACCGGGACGTCGCCGGCGTCGGTGTGCGCGAGCAGCCCGCCGCTCGTGTCGCTGCGCAGCTCCTGCACCGCGTGCACGGCCAGCAGGAAGCTGCGGTGCACCCGCACGTACCCGACGCCCGACCAGTGCTCCTCCAGCCGCGAGATCGGCATCCGCACGAGGTGCGAGCCGCCGCGGGTGTGCAGCCGGACGTAGTCGCCCTGGGCCTCGGCGAACCGGACGTCGTCGCGCCGGACGTACCGGGTCCGCCCGCCGAGCTCGACCGACACCGCGGCCAGCTCGTCGACGGCCGGGACGGGCGGCGCGGGGTCCGCGGCCCGCGCGACGCGCAGCACCCGGGCGAGGGTGGCGTCGAGCCGCTCGGCGGCGACCGGCTTGAGCAGGTAGTCCAGCGCACCGACGCCGTAGGCCGACACCGCGTGCTCCTCGAACGCCGTCACGAACACGATCTCCGGCGGATCGGTCATGCGCGCCAGCAGCGCGGCGAGCTCCAGCCCGTCCATCCCGGGCATCGAGATGTCGAGGAAGGCCGCGTCGAAGCGGCGGGCCTGCAGCAGCTTGAGCGCCGCGAGCGCGTCGCCGGCGGGCACGACCTCCTCCACACAGCGCGACGCGGCGAGGAGCCGGGTCAGCTCGGCGAGCGCGGGGGCGACGTCGTCGACCGCCAGGACCCGCAGGCGCGCCCCGTTCGCCGTGCTCACGAGGCGACCACCCCCGGCTGGAAGCGCGGCACCCGCATCACCACGCGGGTGCCGGCGCCGACCGCCGTCTCGATGACCAGGCCGTACTGCGGGCCGTAGACCGCGCGCAGCCTTCGGTCCACGTTGGTCAGTGCCAGCCCGTCGCCCGGGCCGGCCCCGGCGAGCACCGCGCGGGCCACGTCGGGATCCATGCCCGGCCCGTCGTCCTCGATCGCGATCACGCACTCCGATCCCTGGGCCTCGCCGCTCACCAGCACCGACCCGCCCTCGCCCCGGCGCTCGACGCCGTGCTGCACCGCGTTCTCCACGAGCGGCTGCAGAGCGAGGAAGGGCAGCGCGACCGGCAGCACCTCCGGCGCGATCCGCACCTGCACCCGCAGCCGGTCCCCGAGCACCGCGCGGGCCAGTGCCAGGTAGGCCTCGACGGCGCGGAACTCCCCGGCGAGCGTGGTGTAGTCGCCGCGGCGGGCCACCGAGTGCCGGATGTACTCGGCGAAGTCGAGGATCAGGTCGCGGGCGCGGTCGGGGTCGCTGTCGACAAACGAGCCGATCGTGGTCAGTGCGTTGTAGACGAAGTGCGGGGAGATCTCCGCGCGCAACGCCCGCAGCTCGGCCTCCTCCGCGGCCCGCGCCGAGGCCTCCAGCCGGCCGCGCCCGAGCGCCTCCGCGACCCAGTCCGCGGCCCGTCGCGCGGCGGCGCGGGGCACCTCGCCGCACACCGCGAGCACCCCGGCGGGCTCCCCGCGGACCTGCAGCGGCAGCACCACCGTGGTCCCGCGCGCGGCCCGGTGGCCGTCCCGGCGGGCCTGCTCGACGAGCTCGTCGGCCTGCGGATCGGGGCGCCCGGCCCAGGCGATCTCGCCGTGCAGGTCCGCCAGGCCCACGCCGTCGGCCCCGAGCAGGGCCCGCAGCCGGCGGGCCGCGCGCGCCACGGGATCGGGGCCGAGGTCGCCGGGCCGGGCGCCGAGGCCGCCGCGCAGGTCCGCGGCGATCGCCGAGCCGGCCGCGAGGATCTCCGTGGGGTCCGTGGTGCCGCCCCGGAGCCGCCGGAACAGCCGTCGCCGCCGCGCGACGGGGGCGTCCTCGGTCACCACGCGCACAGCCTAAGGTGCGCCCCCGACGTGCACGATCCGCACGCGGGTGCGGGGTCCCCCCGAGCATCGCCCGCTAGACGGTATGGGAAGCCTGGGCTGGGGCCTCACCGCATGTGAACGTGGGTTGCCGGGCAGGAGTGGGTCCTGGCCGGTAGAGCCACAGATGTGGGAGGCCCCAGTGGAGCGCAAGCGTACGAGCGTCGGGCTGGATGTGCACGCACGATCGGTGAGGGCGTGCGGGCTGGACGGGGTGACCGGCGAGGTGTTCGAGCGCCAGTTGACCCCGGACTGTGGCGAGTTGCTGGGCTGGCTGGGGTCGCTGCCTGGCCCGGTCGCGGTGAGCTATGAGGCCGGCCCGACCGGGTTCGGGCTGGCCCGGTTCCTGGCCGGTGAAGGCATCGACTGCCGGGTGGCGGCGCCGTCGAAGCTGCAGCGCCCGTCCGGTGATCGGGTCAAGACCGACCGGCGCGACGCCCGGCATCTGGCCCGGCTGGTCCATCTCGGGGAGATCGTCGCGGTCACCGTGCCCAGCGTGGGGCAGGAAGCGGCCCGGGATCTGGTGCGGGCCCGCGAAGACGTCCGCCGGGATCTGCTGGCCGCCCGGCACCGGCTGTCGAAACTGTTGCTGCGCCAGGGGATCGTCTACTACGGCGGGAAACCGTGGACGGCCAACCACGACCGGTGGCTGCAGGCCCGGCGCCGGTTGGCGGTGTTCGACCAGCCCGGGCTGGGGCTGGCCTTCGACATCGCCTACGACACCGTGCTGGCCACGCTGGCCCGCCGCGACCGGCTCGACGCCGCCATCGCCGAGATGGCCACCGAGGGCGACTACGCCCCGGTCGTGACCCGGCTCGGGTGCCTGCGGGGGGTGTCCACGCTGACCGGGTTCGGACTCGCGGTCGAGATCGGCGACTGGCAGCGGCTGAGCGGCCGCTCGATCGGCGCCTACCTCGGGCTGGTGCCCACCGAGTCCTCCTCCGGGCAGTCCCGCTCGCAAGGCTCGATCACCAAGACCGGCAACGCCCACGCCCGCCGGCTGTTGATCGAAGCCGCCTGGCACCACCGGCGCCCGAACCGGCCCAGCGTGGTGCTGCGTCGACGTCAGGACAAGGCCAGCCCGGCGGCCCGAGATCGCGGCCAGCGGGGCAACCGGCGGCTGCACGCGCGCTGGGCCCGGTTCGACGCCCGCCACAAGCTTCCGGTCGTGGCGAACACCGCGATCGCCCGCGAGCTCGCCGGCTGGTGCTGGTCACTGGCCGTGCTCGACGACGACTGACCAGCAGCCCTTGATCGTCCGAACCCGGGACACGGCGGTGACGGCTGCGCCTGTGAGTGGACCCGCGAACGCACTATGAGCAACCCCTCCTGCCCACCCCGTCGCCGGGGAGCAGGAGCCGGTGACGCTCGCTGCTAGACCCGCGGAACCTACTCGAGCCGAACAGTCCGTCCTGCGGTAACCAACCCGCGAATATCAGACTGACAACGCGTCGAACGCCGACACGCTCGCCACCACCGGCTCCCGGTCCGGACAACGAAGCGGTGCCCACGACGACGGTCCTGGGCACCGCTTCACCCTGCCCCTTGACAGAACGGCCTACATATCAGTGCGGTGACCACGAACGTTCGCCGGGTGATCGCGTGATCCGGGGGGTTCCTCGCAAGGCGCCCCCGCACCGCCTGTACCGGGCGTACCGGGGTGCGGGGGCAACGCCGCGAGGGGCCGCCCGGCGCGCGAGGACCGGTGAACGTTCGTGGTCACCGGACTAGCGACGGGTCGCGACCAGCAGGCCGTCGCCGAGCGGGAGCAGGGCCGCCACGAGCCGCTCGTCCTCGCGCACCTGCCGGGTCGCCTCGCGCAGGCCCGCGGCGGCGCGGTGGGCCGGGTCGTCGCCGTCCGCGGCAGGGTCGCCCGCGAGGCGGTCGGCCGTCTCCGGTGCGCCCGCCGACAGCACGCCGTCGAGCACGAGGACGCCGCCCGGACGGAGCAGCCGGATCGCCTCCGCGAGGTAGCCCGGGTAGTCCGCGGCACCGGGCGCGAGACGGGACCCGCCGCCGCTGCGCGCGACGTCGACCAGGACCAGGTCGTAGCCGCCGTCGGTCAGCCGGGGGAGGACCTCCAGCGCCAGCCCGTTGATCAGCCGCAGCCGTCCGGGCCCGTGCCCGGCGTCGAGGAAGGAGCGGCGGGCGGCCCGCTGCAGCTCCGGGTCGACGTCGATCGAGGTCAGCGTGCCGTCGGCGGCCATCCCGCGGAGCAGCCAGAGTCCGGAGACCCCGGACCCCGTGCCGATCTCCACGACGGCCCGTGCTCCGGTGGTCGCGGCGAGGAGGGCGAGCGCGGCGCCGGTGCCCGCGCTGACCGGGTCGGCCCCGGCCGCGAGACCGCGGGCGCGCGCGCCGGCGAGCACCTCGTCCTCGGCCAGGTAGCCGTCCACGTCGGCCGCAGTGGCGGTCATGGGCGTTGAACATACTGGGCGAACGGGCCACCACCGCACGGAATCGCAGCCGATCACCCTCCGGACGGGTTCACAGGTTCTTCTCAGACGGTTATCACGCTCCTGTCACGGGCATGCGGCACCTTGTGTGGCGTGGGACCGGGGTCGTCGGTCCTGCGCCGGGGCCGGGAACCATCCCCGCCGGCCCGCCGTTGACCGAACGGCACGACCCGCCGCAGGAGGTGCGCTCCCCATCATGACCGACCGACCGGCCACCGTGGGTTTCGACGCCGAGCCGTCGCTCGGGTCGTCGCTGCCCGGCGAGGGGGCCGACTGGACCCCTCCGAGCTGGGACGAGGTCGTCCGGGAGCACGCGGACCGGGTCTACCGGCTCGCCTACCGGCTCACGGGCAATCCGCACGACGCCGAGGACCTCACCCAGGAGACCTTCATCCGGGTCTTCCGTTCCCTCGCGAACTACCGGCCCGGCACGTTCGAGGGCTGGCTGCACCGCATCACCACGAACCTGTTCCTCGACATGGTCCGCCGCCGCGCCCGGCTGCGCATGGAGGGCCTGCCCGAGGACACCGACCGCCTGCCCGGCGGCGGCCCGGAGCCGGAGGACGTGTTCTCCGCCACGCACCTGGACCCGACATTGCAGGCCGCGCTCGACGAGCTGGCGCCGGAGTTCCGCGCCGCGGTCGTGCTCTGCGACGTCGAGGGCCTCTCGTACGAGGAGATCGGTGCCACCCTCGGGGTCAAGCTGGGTACCGTGAGGAGCAGGATCCACCGCGGTCGGGCGGCGCTGCGTCAGGCGATCGAGCGTCGCCGCGCCCTGGAGCGCACGGAGAGCACAGAGGGTCGCGAGCTGGTGGCGGCCGGGGAGAGGTAGGCAGTTCATGGCCGACGCGCGTCGGAGGTTCGGACGGAGCGCCCCCCACTGGGGTGTCGACCACCTGTCGCAGGACGCGGTGGTCGCCTTCGTCGACGACGAGCTCTCCGCCGGCGCGCGCGAGCGGGCCGCCGCGCACGTCGCCTCCTGCGGGGAGTGCGCCGCCGAGGTGGTCGCCCAGCGTCAGGTGCGCTCCGCCCTGCGCTCGGCCGACGAGCCGCACGTGCCCTCCTCGCTGCTCTCGATGCTGCGGAACATCCCGCAGGAGGCCGAGCTGCCGCCCCCGCCGCCGGGGCTCGCCATGACGGCGGACGGCCAGATGGTGTCGGTGCTGCGCCCCGAGGCGATGCCCGACGCGCAGGCCCGCCCGACCACCGCGCCGCCCGCCACCTCGGTGCGGCGCACCCCCGACCTCACCGGCCGCCTCGCCGCGCCCGCGGGCCTCGGGAGCGGGCACCTGCCCGTCTCGCGCGGTCGCCGGCTGCGCGTGGGCGCCGCGGCGGCGTCGGGCCTCGCGCTCGGCGCGCTCGCCTTCGGCGTGCTGCCCTCGTCCGCCGTCGCACCCGGCGCACCGGCCCAGCC
>NZ_JAJTTE010000033.1 GCF_021343995.1 Pseudonocardia terrae
GCGCTGAGCGGAGCTTGCGGAGCGGACATCGGCGCTGAGCGGAGCTTGCGGAGCGAACATCGGCGCTGAGCGCACATCAGGGCTGAGTAGCCCCCACACTCCCCGAACGGCCGGGTCGCCTCGCGCGACCCGGCCGTTTCGTCCAGGTGAGGGTGACGGAACGTAGTCACATCAGTAACATGCGCCTCAGCTTTACCGATCTTGGCACGACGTGCGACGGTACGGAGTGTCCACCGGCGGGAGCGGTCGTCGGTGCGGACCAGAAGGCCACGTCGAGGGCCGGAAGGGCCCACCGGCGCGCCTCACTCGTCGGACACGATTCGGCAACTACCGTCACCCGGACGGGGTCAGAGCGAACGAGGAGGCCGGCGATATGCGGTCGTTGCGGGTCGTCGGGATCACCGAGGACGGTTCGGTGGTCCTCGAGGATCCGGCGCGCCGCGAACGGTTCACCGTGCCCGCCGACGAGCAGCTCAGAGCCGCCGCGAGAGGGGACCTGACCCGGCTCGGACAGATCGCGATCGAGTTGGAGAGCCAGTTGCGACCACGCGAGATCCAAGCCCGGATCCGGGCCGGGGCGTCTGTGGAACAGGTCGCCTCGGCCGCCGGGGTGCCCGTCCAGAAGATCGAGCGGTTCGCCTATCCGGTCCTCCTCGAACGCACCCGGACGGCCGAGCTCGCCCGCGCTGCCCACCCCGTTCGCAACGACGGTCCCGACGTCCGCACCCTCGCCGAGACCGTCGCGCACACCTTCGGTCTCCGGGGGCAGGACCACACGGGGGCCGAATGGGACAGCTGGAAGGGCGAGGACGGACGGTGGGTCGTCGCCCTCGGCTGGCGGTCCGGGCGCTCGGACATCCGGGCGCACTGGGCCTTCCAACCGGGTGCCCACGGCGGCACCGTGACCGCGCTCGACGACCACGCCCGTGACCTCGTCGAGGGCCGCCCGCAGCAGCCGCTGCGACCCGTCGGCCCGGTGATCGACATGGCGCGGCCGGGCGACGCCGCGGTGGAGGTGGCCGAGGAGGTCGTGCCCGCCGCCGTGAACGGTTCGGTGGGCGCGGAGGCGCGCCGCATCGCTCCGGAGCAGCGCCGCGGTCCGGTGCCCGGCGGTCGGTGGGAGGCGGTACGCGGGGCCACGCGGGCCGAGGCGTCGTCGGAGCTCGCCGGCCCGCCCACCCACCCCGCGGCACGCAGCACGGACACGCTGACCACGTACACGCGCGCGGTCGACACCGGACGGTCGGGAGTGGACGTCGGGGCGGGTGCACCGCCGGACGCCGACCGGTCGCACGACGCCGCCGCGGCGTCTGCGTCGGCGGTGTCGACCCCGGGGCCGGCCCCGGTGCCGGCCCCGGGCGAGGACGAGCCGCGGGACCGGGACGGGGACGGGGACGGGGATGCTCCCGGTTCCGGCGATGCCGCGGGCGACGTCGTGCGGGACGAGGCGCCCGCCGCCGCGAAGGCCGAGGACGAGCCGGAGGGGAAGGGCCCCGAGGCAGCGCTCCTCGAGGCCGACCCGGCCGCGGACGCCGCGGCCACCGATCCCGCGCCCGAGGTGCAGGAGAAGGCGGACCCGGCGACGCGAAGCGAGGACAGCAAGGACACCGAGGACGGGGAAGAGGCCGCCCCGACGGACGAGGCGAAGCTCGGCCAGGGCGCGGACACGGCGTCCACCGACGCCGCCGAGCTCGCAGAGGTCTCCAAGGACTCCGAGACCGCCGAGGTCTCCGAGGTCTCCGAGGTCTCCGAGACCGCAGAGGTCTCCAAGGATTCCGAGACCGCCGGAACCGCCGAGACCGCCGAGACCGCCGAGACCGCCGAGAAGGGTTCCGAGAAGCCCTCCGGCGAGTCCACCGAGCCGAGCACCGCCACGAAGCCCGGGACGACCTCGACGAAGACTCCGGGGAAGACCGCCGGAAAGACCTCGCCGGGGGCCGAGAGCGCCGCGGCCCCGGCCGGCGACGCGCGACCCGCCGGCCGGGCCGGGGGCGAAAACCCCGCGCCCGCCAAGCGCACCAAGAAGGGCAAGCCGGTCATGCCGTCCTGGGACGAGGTGCTGCTGGGGGTCCGCGGCCGCTGAGTGCCGCCCTCGCCCCCGCACACCGTGAACCGGGCCGCTCCTGACCCGGCGAGCGTCGCAGCGGAACCGGTGTGTGCACCGCTGCCGCCGGACGTCCGCACCGTGAGCCACCCGGTGCGCTTCCGCGGCGGCGGGCGCCGGTCAGAGGAACTGGCCGAGCAGCAGCACCACCCACGCCACCCCGAGCCCCACGGCGGTGCCCAGCCCGATCCACCGCCAGAACAGCAGCCGCCGGATCAGCCAGAGCGAGGGTGCGAGACCGCCCACGACCAGCACGTTCGCCGGGATCCAGAGCAGCCCGAAGGCCTCCCCGAAAGCCCGGCTGAGCGTGATGTCGCCGATCGCCGCCAGCACCGCGAAGAACGCGGCCACCACCAGCCCCGTCGCCCAGGGGACCGGTTCGTCGGGGTGTGGGGGCACGAGCGGGATCGGTTCGGTGGTGCGCCCGTGCACCATGTCGACACCGCCGGTCAGCGGGTCGACGTACTCGACCGGCCTGCCCAGGACGTCGGACACCCGGCCGGCGAGCTGCCGCCCGCGTCTGCTGACGATGTCCTGCTGCTCGGGCCGCACCTCGACCCCACGGATGCTCGCCGCGACCGCGCCCCACTGGCGGAGGTCCGCGGTGAGGTCCGGGGGCAGCACGGCGTCGCCCGGCCGCTTCTCACCGAGCACCACCTGACCCCCCGCAGCGAGGTGCACACTTCTCAGCCTACGGACGCCGCCACGGCATGGAAGGCCACCGCGGCAGCCGTTGCGACATTGAGAGAGTCGACGCCGGAGGCCATCGGGATCCGCACCCGGACGTCGGCCGCGGCCTGCGCCTCCGGTGTCAGGCCGGGCCCCTCGGCGCCCAGCAGTAGCGCCACCCGCTCCCCCGCCAGCCCCGCCGCCGAGAGGGACACCGCGTCCGGGGCGGGCGTCAGGGCTGCGACCCGCAGTCCCGCCTCGCGGAGCAGATCCAGCGACTCCGGCCACGGACCCGGCAGGGGCGCGAACGGCACCCGCAGGACGTGCCCCATCGACACCCGCACCGACCGCCGGTACAGCGGATCGGCGCACCGCGGACCCAGCAGGATCCCGTCGACGCCGAGCGCCGCGGCGTTGCGGAACAGCGAGCCGAGGTTCTCGTGGTCGTTCACGCCCTCGCACACGGCCAGGACGCTGGCGGTACGGGCCAGCTCGACCGCGTCCACGGGGGCGGCACGGTCCGCGACGGCGAGCACCCCGCGGTTCAGGTGGAAGCCGACGGTGGTGGCCATCGTGTCGGCGTCGGTGGCGTAGGCGGGGACGTCGAGACGGGCGAGATCGGGGGTGAGCTCCTCGAGCCGGCGGGGTACCCCCAGTAGGGAGCGGACGGGATAGGGGGACTCGATCAGGCGTCGGACGACGACCACGCCCTCGGCGATCACGAGCCCGCGGCCGCCGGGGCGGTCGGGTCGGCGGTCGGCGGTGGTCAGGTCGCGGTAGTCGTCGAGGCGGGGGTCGGTGGGGTCGCCGATCGCGGTGATGATGGCCACGATGACCGATCGTCCCAGGTGGGCTGCCGTTCGTCGCACGGGGTCGCCCGGTCAGCCGGTACCGCCGCTTCCGGCGATGTGTCACGGTGGAGAGCCGCCGCGGGCGGACCGGCAGCTAGGAGGCATCGGGGGAGCATGGGCCAGGACGTCGACCGGACCCGGTTCAGTCGGCGGGAACGCCAGCGGTATCGAGCCAAGGTGCAGCGTTGCCTCGAGGCGTTGACGACGATGCTGCGGGAGCACCCGTTCGCCGAGGACGACCCGATGACCGGTATCGAGGTCGAGCTGAACCTGGTCGACGGCTCGCTGAGCCCGTCGATGACCGGCAAGGACGTCCTCGAGGCCATCGGCGGCACGGAGTTCCAGACCGAGCTGGGCCGCTGGAACATCGAGCTGAACCTCCCGCCCCGCCCCCTCCCCGGTGACCAGTGGCGGCACCTCGAGCACGAGCTGCTCGACGAGCTGGCGGTCGCCCGGGCCAAGGCGCGGGACTGCAAGTCGCAGCTGGCGATGATCGGCATCCTGCCGACGCTGGACAGCTCTCACCTCGTCGGCGAGTCGATCTCGGCCGACGACCGCTACGCCGTGCTCAACGACCAGATGCTCGCCGCGCGCGGCGAGCCGATCCACGTGGACATCTCGGGTGGCGACCCGGGCGGGCTGCACGCCGTCGCGCCCGAGCGGTTCACCGCGGACTTCGAGACGATCATCCCCGAGGCGGCCTGCACGTCGATGCAGCTGCACCTGCAGGTCTCCCCGGGCTCGTTCCCCGCGTACTGGAACGCGGCGCAGTGCCTCGCGGGCGTCCAGCTCGGGCTGGGGGCGAACTCGCCGTTCCTGCTGGGCTCGCGGCTGTGGGCCGAGACCCGCATCCCGCTGTTCACGCAGGCGTGCGACGTGCGGACGGTCGAGCTGCGCAACCAGGGCGTCCGGCCGCGGGTGTGGTTCGGCGAGCGCTGGATCTCCTCGGTGCTCGACCTCTTCGCGGAGAACGCCCGGTACTTCCCGGGGATCGTCCCTTTCTCGGGCGACTCCGACCCGATGACCACGCTGCGCAACGGCGGCGTGCCGGACCTCGACGAGCTCAAGCTCCACAACGGCACGATCTGGCGGTGGAACCGCCCGGTCTACGACGTCGCCGACGGCCAGCCGCACATCCGGCTGGAGAACCGCGTGCTGCCGGCCGGGCCCACCGCCGTGGACATGGTGGCCAACGCGCTGTTCTTCTACGGCCTGCTGCGGGTGCTCGTGGAGTCCGACCAGCCGCTGTGGCAGTCGATGTCGTTCGAGGCGGCCGAGGAGAACTTCACGACGGCCGCGCGGCACGGCATGGAGGCACCGCTCTACTGGCCCGGCACGGGGTGGATCAAGCCGGACGAGCTGGCCCTGCGCAAGCTGCTGCCGCTCGCCCACGAGGGCCTGACCCGGTGGGGGGTGAGCGCCGCCGTGCGGGACCGGTACCTGACGGTGATCGAGCGGCGGTGCGTCACGGGCCGGACGGGCGCCACCTGGCAGCTCGACACGGTGGCCGCGCTCGAGGCCCGGGGTTCGAGCCGCCAGGGTGCGCTGATCGGGATGCTGGAGCGGTACCTCGAGGCCTCGGAGGCCAACGAGCCCGCCCACACCTGGCCCCTCCCCGCCTGACCACCCCGACTCGCCGAAGCCCACACCCCGACTCGCGCATCGCACCCGCGAGTCGCGCCCTGGGCTCCCGCGAGTCGCGCCCTGGGCCTCCCGCGAGTCGCGCCCTGGGCTTCCGCGAGTCGCGCCCCGGGCTCCCGCGAGTCGCGCCCCGGGCTCCCGCGAGTCGCGCCCTGGGCTCCCGCGAGTCGCGCTCTGAGCTCCCGCGAGTCGGGAGATGCGGGGCCCGGTGACGGGCGGCTGTTCGCGATCGTGAACGGCCGCTCCGTTCCGGCCCGCGGGGATGCCCCGGCTTCCTAGGGTTCCTCTCGTCCCGCCGGCCGGCCCGCGATCCGGGCGCCGCCGGCCCTCCGCTCGCTGCACCCGCGGCCCTCCGCGGGCGGGAGCGCCTGCCCACGAGAGGGAGCGATGTCCTGGTTCCGTATGCCCGGGAGGCGGTGACGTGGCCGCCTTCCGGATGTTCGGCCGCCAAGCCGGGGCGCCGCGGGAGATCGTCCCCGGGAGCGCCACCAGCCACGCCCGGCTCTCCCGCCGCGCGGAGGAGCTCCTCGGCCCGCCCCGGCCGGTGGTGCAGGCCGATCCCCCCACCGACCCGCACGGCTTCCCGCCCGTCACGGCTGCGCCCGCGGAGAACGGCCGCCACGGCTGGCCCGACTCCGGCTCCGCCGCCGTCGCCGCGGCCTGGTCCGTCACCCAGGTCGACCGGCCGTCGGCGCCGCCGCGCGCGAGCGCCGGGACACCTCCCGCGCCTCACGCCGAGCCCGTTCCCCACCCGGCGGAGGCGGCGGCGCTCGCCGCCGCCTTCGCCGCCGACTACCTCTCCTGGGACGAGGACGATCCCGACCGCCGCGCCCGCGTCCTCGGCGACTACCTCGCCGACCGCGGGCCCGTGCGACTCGGCTGGTCCGGGCACGGCCGCCAACGCGCCGACTTCGCCCTGCCCGGGCTCGTCCGGCCGGACGGCGAGGGCCGGGTGCTCGTCGACGTGCGGGTCCGTGTCACCCCCTACCGCCGCGTCCCGGGCGGCCGCCCCGGCCCCGGGGCCGCCGGCGACGACGGGCCCACCGTCCCGGCCGCCCCGCCCGCCCCTGCCGCCCCCGGGGGGCGCGGGCTGGCCGGCCGGTGGGTGCGGCTCGGTGTGGCCGTGCGGGTGGCGGGCGACCGGCTCGTCGTCGACGCCGAGGAGGAGCTCGACGACCCCGCCGGCGAGCGCCCGGCCCGGCCCGGGCCCGATCCCGCCGATCGCACCGACCTCGACACCGATCTGGACGACGACGCTCCCGTGGAGATCCGATGACCGGCTTCCGCCCACCGTCCGTCGCCGGTGTGTCCGGCGGCGTCGGGACGACCACGCTCGCCCTCGCCCTGCACGGTCGCGACAGCGGGACCGGCGCGGGCATCGAGGCCGACATCGTGGTCTGCCGCAGCAGCGCCGAGTCCCTGGACCGCGCGGTGCGGATCGCCGACCTCTTCGACCCGACGGCGGTACCTCCGGTCCTCGCCGTGAGCGTCGACGGCGCCGAACGCCGTCACCCCGAACGCCTCGACGAGCTCGGTCCGGGCTGGGTGGCCGTGGTGCTGGTGCCGCACGTCGGGCGCTGGCGCGGAATCGCCGACCCGTACCGCGAGGCCGCGGGCCTGCTCGGGACGCCGCGCGACCGGCTCCCGCGGGCCCTGCGCCCCTACCTCGACGCCATCACCCGGCTCGCCCGGGCGGTCGCCGACTCGGGCCGCCTCGGGGGCCCCGCTCCGGCGGCCCGGCCGCTCGCGCCACGGCCGTCGACCCTGGGCGCGTTCCCGCGGTCCGACGCGTCGGCGCCGCTCCTTCCGGACCTCACACCGGCCCGGCCGACCGCGCTCGGTCCGGCACCGGTCGCGTTCCGGGCCGGCCTGTCGGCCTCGCTCGGGCCCGACCGCGTACCGGCCCGCCCGGGATCGCTGCCCGTGGGTCCGGACCCGACGCCGGCGGCGCTCGGGCCGGAACCCGCGCCACTCCGACCGGGCCCGGCACCGGTCACCGTCCCGCCGGAGCCGGAGCCGTCGAGGCCGGAGGCCCCGCTCACCACCTACCGCCCCTTCGTCCCGGTCGGTGCCGACGGCCCGCTCACCTCGATCGCGCTCCCGCGCTCCCTCTCCGAGCCGCCGCACGCCCGGCCGAGCCCACCCCCGTACGTCGACCCCGCCTGCACGTCGGACACCGAAGGCAACGGACGCACGCCTGCCGATCCGTCGGCTGCCCTCGAGCTGGACGGCCCCCTGAACACCGGTCCCACCGACTCCGCAGCCGCCGACCTCGTCGCCCTCGGCACGGCGACGGCCCGGGCGCCCGCGGCCACCCACCCCGACCTCCGCCCCGTCCGCGGGATCCGGATCCTCGACGTCGCGAGCCCGGTCGACGTCGGCCGGTCGAGGTGACCCGTGGTCCGCGTCCTGCTCGCCGCCGCGCTCACCGTGGCGGCCCTCACGAGCCCGGGATCGCCCCAGCTCCGGCCCACCGCGGCCGAGCCCGGCGAGCCCACCGGCTCCGGCGAGGTCCGCGTGATCCCCGCCCCCACCCGCGCGCCGCTCCTCGAGCGGATCACCGCCGAGCAGTGCCCGGAGCTCGCTCCCACCCGCCCCGGCGTGGTCCGGCGGGTCGCGGCCCGGTCCGCGGACGAGCCCGCCCCGGTCACCGAGCTGCGGCGCACCTGCTCGGCCCTGCGGACGGGCGTCGCGCGGATGCTCCGGCAACCCGCGCCGGCCGGGAGCTGCGCGGCCGCCTGCCCCGACGCCCTGCGGAGGGCTGTGTCCGACGCCCGGGACCGCGCGCTGCCCGCAGCGCAGCCGAGCGCATGGACGGGCGGGCGGACCGCCTGCACCCCGCCCGACCCGACCGGTGGGGACGGCTGCGTCACGGGCGCGACGCGGCACGGCGTCGCGGCGGTCACCGCGGCGTTCGGACCGCTCGGCGGCGGTCCCGTGATCCGCTCGGCCGGCTGCTGGGACGCGCACGCCTGGAACCCCCGCAGCGACCATCCACAGGGTCGCGCGTGCGACTTCTTCCCCGGGACGGCCGGCGCCTTCCCCGACCCCGACGGCCTCGCGGCGGGCTGGGCGGTGGCGAACTACCTGCGCGAGCACGCGGGACCCCTCGCCGTCGCGTACCTGATCTGGCAGGGGCGCTACTGGGACCCCTCGGTCACCGACGAGGGCGGCTGGGGCCGGCCGTACACGAGCAGCGTCTACGACACGAGCGACGTCACCGGCGGCCACTTCGACCACGTCCACGTCAGCTTCACCCAGTGAGCGCCCCGTGAGCACCCGTGAGCAGGAAGGACGAGTGAGGACGCCGTGCCGCCGACCGACCTGACCGCCCACCTGGTGCGCCTGCTCGCGACCGGGGTCGCCGCCCTGCTCGGTTTGGTCGGGCCGGGCGCGGCCGCCTCGCCCGCCGACGTCCCGGTGATCCGGACCGCCGCCGAACGTGGAGACAGCGGGGGCGAGCGGGTGCGCCGCATCCCGGCCCCACCACGTCGCCCCGCCGGCCTCGGCCCCGCCCGGGCACGTGACGGGACCGCGCGGGACCCCACCCGCGACCCCGCGAGCGGCGGCACCGGGCGCCCCGGCGCCCTCACCCGCAGCCGGACCGGGGGCACGGGGACGGGCGAGGGCCGCACCGCCGCCGCGACCCTCGGCTGGGGCACCCCGAACCGGGAGGACGACTTCACCGACGGTCTCGACGGCTGGGGCCTCTACGACGGCGAGGGCCACGGCGGGAACGGCCGCCGCTCCCCCGACGCGTTCTCGATCCAGGGCGGCGTCCTCGTCGTCACCGGCTCGCCCGACGGCACCACCGGCGGCATGGCCTGGAACCCCGGGCAGAAGTACGGCCGCTGGGAGGGTCGCGTCCGGGCACCGGAGAGCGATCCCAGCTACCACGCCCTGTTGCTCCTCTGGCCCGACGCCGAGGACTGGCCCACGGGCGGCGAGGTCGACTTCATGGAGATGTCCGATCCGGACCGGCAGAGCACGGACATGTTCCTGCACTACGGCGCCGACAACTCCCAGCTCCACGGCGACGTCGAGATCGACGCCACGCAGTGGCACAACTGGGCGGTGGAGTGGACGCCCGACCACATCGCAGCGTTCGTCGACGGCGCGGAGTGGTGGCGCACGGACGACACGGGCACCCTGCCGCCCGGTCCGATGCACCTGACTATCCAGCTGGACTGGTTCCCGCACGGCGGCGACGTCCGCGAGTCCCGGATGGAGGTCGACTGGGTGCGGCAGTACCGCCTGTGACCACCGGTGACGGCCTGAACGCGAGTGGGCCCCGGCCGATCCCGCCGGGGCCCACTCGTCTCCCGAACTGACGCGCCGCTCCCACCACGAAGCGACGTGACGGAAGTTAGCCTAGCCTTTGCTTCGTCCGCAACCCCCTGACGGAAACCCGGGGGAGATCGCCTCGGGCGAGGGCCTAGCGTCGCCTCGTGCGTGAACCCGCCCGGGATCTCCCGGCGCCCGAACCCGACGTCCCCACGACCGAGCCGGCGGCAACCGCGATGCCCCCGGCCGCCCCGGTCACGGTCCTCCCCGGTCCCCGGTGGGGCGCCCTCACCGCGGTCTGCGTGACCGTGCTGGCCTGGGCGAGCGCGTTCGTCGGGATCCGGTTCGTCGGCCGCGCCTACGATCCGGGCGCACTCGCGCTCGGCCGGCTCGCGGTCGGCACACTGGCGCTCGGCGCCCTCCTCCTCGTGCGAGGCCGGTGGGTCCGCCCGACGGGTCGCGAGTGGGCCCTGCTCGTGCTCTGCGGCGTGGCCTGGTTCGGCGTCTACAACGTCGCCCTCAACGCCGCGGAACAGCGCGTCGACGCCGGCACGACCGCGATGCTGGTCAACATCGGCCCGATCCTCATCGCCCTGTTCGCCGGCGTGCTGCTGCACGAGGGCTTCCCCGGCTGGCTGCTGATCGGCGCCGGGGTGGCGTTCGCCGGTGCCGTGGTGATCGGCGCGTCGAGCGCCGGCGGGGACGGGTCGGACCTGCTCGGCATCCTGCTGTGCGTGGTCGCCGCGGTGACCTACGCGATCGGCGTCCTGGCGCAGAAGCCCGTACTGCGCCGGCTGCCCGCCCTGCAGGTGACGTTCCTGGCCTGCGCGATCGGGGCCGTCGCCTGCCTGCCCTTCGCCGGGTCCCTGGCCCACGACCTGACCGCGGCCCCCTGGACCGCGACGGCCGGGCTCGGCTACCTCGGGCTCGTCCCGACCGCGCTCGCCTTCAGCACCTGGGCCTACGCGCTGGCGCGCATGGACGCCGGGCGCCTCGGCGTGACCACCTATCTCGTCCCGCCGATCACGGTCGCACTGTCGGCTGTGCTGCTCGCCGAGGCGCCGCCCGCCCTGGCGCTGCTCGGCGGGGCGCTCTGCCTCGTCGGCGTCGGGCTCACGAGGCGCCGGTAGGAGCCCCGAGAACGAACCAGGCCCCCCGGCCGGAGCCGGAGGGCCTGGCCCTTCCCGAACTGACACGCCGCTCCCACCACGAAGCGACGAGATGAAGGTTAGCCTTACCTCGCTTCGGCCGTCAACCCCGAGATCCGGAGGCGGGGCATCCCCGAACGGCGGACCAACACGAGCCCGACCGCGACCACCGACAGTACGGTCACGATCCCCCCGACGACCAGGGGCGCGCGGCCGCCGAAGTGCGCGGCCAGCAGGCCCAGCAGCGGTGCGCCCACCGGGGTCCCGCCCAGCAGGAGCAGCATGTAGAGCCCCATGACCCGGCCCCGCACGGTCGGGTCGACCGAGAGCTGCACGGACGAGTTCGCCGCGGTCGTGAAGATCAGCGCTGCGAACCCGACGGGGACGAGCGCGATACCGGCGGACACGTACGTCGGCATCAGCCCGGCGACCACGAGCAGCGCACCGAAGGCGAGCCCCGCCCCCGCCACGAGCCGTAGCCGCGGCTTCCGGGTACGCCGGGCGGCCATCGTGGTGCCGAGCACGGACCCGACCGCCAGCAGCGTGGTGAGCAGGCCGTAGCCCTCGGCGTCACGGTCGAAGACGTTGCGGGCCAGCAGCGCGAGCGTCATGAAGAAGTTGATGCCGAAGGTCGAGACCAGGAAGACCAGCACCATCACGGCGACGAGGTCCGCCCGCCCCCGGACGTACGCGAGCCCGTCGCGGAGCTGGTGGGGTGCCCGCGCGACCCGCTCGGTGCGGTACAGCTTCTCCGGCCGCATCAGCAGCAGGCCCGTGATCACGGCGGCGAAGCTGACGGCGTTGATCAGGAAGACCCAGCCCGTGCCGACCGCGACGATCAGCACGCCGGCCACGGCGGGCCCGACGATCCGGGCCAGGTTGAAGCACAGCGAGTTCAGCGCGACCGCGTTGACGACCTGGCCCGGTCCGACCATCTCGGACACGAAGGCCTGCCGCATCGGCGCGTCGAGCGCGGAGAAGCAGCCGAGCAGCAGGCACAACAGGTAGACGTGCCACAGCGCGACGACACCGGTGAGCACGATCGAGCCGAGCGCCACGGCACACAGCCCCATCGCGAGCTGGACGCCGACCAGCACGAGCCGCTTGTCGACCCGGTCGGCCAGCACCCCGCCCCACAGCGAGAGCACGAGCGTGGGCGCGAACTGCAGCGCCGCCGCGATCCCGAGCGCGGTGGCGCTGCCGTGGGTGAGGTCGAGGACCAGCCAGTCCTGCGCGATCCGCTGCATCCAGGTGCCCACGTTGGACACCACCTGGCCCGAGATGAAGAGCCGGTAGTTGGGTACGCGCAGCGAGGCGAACATGCCTCCGGGGGGTGAGTGCGCGGAATCGGAACCTGTATCGGAACCTGCGGGGACCGGGGTTTCGGCGACAGCACTCACGATGTAGTTAGTTTACTACAACTACCCGAAGACCTCACGCAGCGGGCCGACCGCGAAATACCCGACGAAAGCCACCGCCACGACCCACATCAGCGGGTGCACCTGGCGCGCCTTGCCAGTGGCCGCGGACAGCACGACGTAGCTGATGAAGCTGGCCCCGATGCCGTTGGCGATCGAGTACGTGAACGGCATGATCACGATCGTCAGGAAGGCGGGCAGCGCGGTGCGCAGGTCCGTCAGCTCGATGCCGGCCACCTGCCGGAACATCAGCGCCCCGACGACCACCAGCGCCGGCGCCGCCGCCTCCACCGGCACGATCGCGTAGAGCGGGGTGAAGAACATCGCCGCGAGGAAGAGCACGCCGGTGAGGACGTTGGCCAGGCCCGTGCGCGCGCCCTCGGCGATGCCCGAGGCGGACTCCACGAAGACCGTGTTCGACGACGACGAGCCGATGCCGCCGGCCACCGCGCCGGCCCCCTCGACCACCAGGGCCCGCCCGATGTTGGGCAGCTGCCCGTCCTTCTCGGTCAGCCCGGCCTGCTGGCCGAGCCCGGTCATGGTGCCCATGGCGTCGAAGAAGTTCGCCAGGACCAGCGTGAACACCAGCAGGATGACGGTCAGCGCGTCGAGCCGGCCGAAGGCCCCGAAGGAGAACTTGCCGACCAGCGACAGGTCGGGCCAGCCGACGATGCTGCTCGGCAGCGCCGGCACGGACAGCGACCAGCCCTTGGGGTTGGTGGCCGACGATCCGACGTGCACGATCGCCTCGACGATGATCGCGATGACCGTCGTGGCCACCACGCCGATCAGCAGGCCCGCCCGGACGCCGCGCACCACCAGCACGCCCGTGATCAGCAGCCCGACCACGAAGACGAAGGTCGGCCAGGACGCGATCGAGCCGTTGATGCCCAGGCCGACCGGCACCGTCGTGTGCGCGGCGTCGGGCAGGCGGCGGACGAAGCCCGCGTCGACCAGCCCGATCAGTGCGATGAAGGCGCCGATGCCCACGGCGATGGCGGACTTGAGGGCGGCCGGCACGGCGTTGAACACCGCGGTCCGGAAGCCGGTCACGGCCAGGACCACGATGACGATGCCGTCGAGCACGACCAGACCCATGGCCTCGGGCCAGGTCATCATCGGCGCGATCGTGACCGCGAGCAGGGTGTTGATGCCGAGCCCGGTGGCGATGGCGAAGGGCATGTTCGCCACGAGTCCGAACAGGATGGTCATCACGCCGGCGACGAGCGCCGTCACGGCGGCGACCTGCCCGATCGGCAGGATGTTCCCGAGCACGTCGGTCTTCGCGCTCGGGTCACCGGGCGACACGCTGCCGAGGATCAGCGGGTTCAGCACGATGATGTAGGACATCGTCACGAACGTGACGAGGCCGCCGCGCATCTCGCGGGACAGCGTCGTCTTGCGTTCCGTGAGCTTGAACAGGCGCTCGAGCACGCGCACACGGTATGCGGCCGCACCTCGCTCCGCCGATCCTGTCCCCCCGACGGAGGCCGTTCGTGCCCGACGCCGTCGACCACGCCGTCGACCAGCGGAACGGCGGGTTTCGGAACGGCATCGGCGGCTAGGCGCGTGGGTTGCGCCGCGGTCAGCCGAGCGGGTCGGGCACCTCCGCCGGGTTGTGCCGCCGCGCGCAGGCGAGGCGGCGACCGGGCGTCCGTATCCGAAGCAGGGGCCGAGGGCGGTGTTCGCCGAGGGTGGTGTTCGCCCAGGGTGGTGTTCGCCGAGGGTGGTGTTCGCCCAGGGCGAGATAGGCTCGGCCCGTGGTCGACCCGCCGCCCCTGCCGCGCAGCACCACCGACGTCACGTTGGTCACGGCGATCGGCACGCTGGTGTGGGTGCTCGGCGCGGTGGGCCTGTTCGTCGCCCACCTCGTGGCCGGCCGGCCGCTCGACATCTGGTTCACCACGTGCGTCACGGGCGCCGTGCTCGGCGCCATCGGGTTCGGCATCTTCCGCTGGCAGCGCGCGGCAGCGCGACGCGGATCCCGGCTCGCCCAGCGGGGACTCGACGGCTGACGCGGGTCCACACCGCTCGCGCGGCTCCGGCCGACCGGCGAACTAGGCTCGCGGCATGACCGACCGTCCCACCGCCGTCGTCACCGGAGCGAGCTCAGGCATCGGGGCCGCCACCGCCCGCGCCCTCGCCGCGGAGGGCTTCCACGTCGTGCTCGGCGCCCGCCGCGTCGACCGGCTGGAGGCCGTCGCCAAGGAGATCGACGGGACGGCCCTGCGGCTCGACGTCACGGACAAGGAGTCGGCCGCCGCCTTCGTCGAGGCGGTTCCGGAGTGCCGGCTGCTGGTCAACAACGCGGGCGGCGCCAAGGGCCTCGAGCCGGTCGAGGAGGCCGACGAGGACGACTGGCGCTGGATGTTCGAGGCCAACGTCATCGGCACCCTGCGGCTCACCCAGGGCCTGCTGCCGAAGCTGCGCGCCTCCGGCGACGGGCACATCGTCACCGTGACCTCGATCGCGGCCCTCGCGCCCTACGACAACGGCGCGGGCTACACCGGCGCCAAGCACGCCCAGGCGATGCTGCACCGCACGCTGCGCGGCGAGCTGCTCGGCCAGCCGATCCGGCTCACCGAGATCTGCCCCGGCATGGTGGAGACCGAGTTCTCCCTGGTCCGCTTCGAGGGCGACCAGGCGAAGGCGGACAACGTCTACCGAGGCCTGACCCCGCTCACGGCCGAGGACGTGGCCGACGTGATCGCCTTCGCCGCGACCCGGCCGAGCCACGTGAACCTCGACCAGATCACGATCATGCCGCGCGCCCAGGCGAGTGCCGGCCGCGCGTACCGGGAGGGCTGACCGCCCGGGTCCGGCTCAGACGGTGTCCTCGGAACGACGGTTCTCGTAGGCGGCGTCGGCGGGGGCGCGCCCGGCGTCGGCCTCGGCGATGCGCTCCTCGGAGTCCTCGAGGATCCCCTCGGCCTCGGCGTACCGGTCCTCGTCCGGGCCGGTGACCCGCGCCTCCTCGGGCAGCGGCTCGGCGCGGGTCTCGGCCCGCTCGGCGGCGGTGGCGTGCCCGGTGTCGTTCACGGACGGATCGGTCATACGGGGTGCCTACCCGAGCGGGACGGGCAGCACACCTGGAGCCACGTCTACAGCGCGGAGAGGCGTTGCCACTGGTCCCAGGACAGCGTCCAGTCCCAGACGTCGCCGTCCCGGGCGGACAGCTGCACCGGTGTGCCCGTGACCTCGACCGGGTCGCCGTAGAGCGCGGTGTCGTAGTAGGACCGCGCGTTCTCCAGCGACAGGTTGACGCAGCCGTGGGTGACGTTGGACGAGCCCTGCGCGTTCGCCGAGGCCGGGTTGGCGTGGATGAACTCGCCGTTGTTGCTCATCCGCACGGCCCACTTCTCCACGACGTCGTAGCCGTACTGCTGGCTGACCATCCGCTTGTCGGTGAACTTCTCGGTCACCACGTGGATGCCGGAGCGGGTGTTGCGGTTCGGGTCCGCGGCCAGGCCGTAGCTCGCGGGGTAGTTGGCGATCTGCTTGCCGTCCCGGATCACGACCATGCGGAACGACCGGGCGTCGGCCTTGACGACCTGCGCGCGGCCGATCTGGAAGTCGCTGGTCACGTCCGCGGCGCCGAACTGCCCGCCGCCGTAGTCGATGCCGAACAGCTTCGCCGCGACCGAGACCTTCGTGTTCGCCGGCCAGTACTCCTTCGGCCGCCAGTGCACCCGGGACCCGCCGGACTCGTCGGGCAGCCAGCCCCAGGCACCCTGGACCGGCACCGACGTCTGCACGCTCAGCGCCCGCTCGACGGCCGCACGGTCCTCGACGTGGCTGTTGAACTGGATCTCGATCGGGGCGGCGATGCCGACGGTGCGGCCGTCGCCGATGTTGATCACACCGCGGACCTGCTTCGTGGGGACGACGGTGTGGAAGCCGCCCGCCAGCGGCACGCCGACGCCGTCCTCACCCTTCGCGGTGCCGGACCACGTGTACTCGGTGTCGTAGCCCAGGGGTTCGCTGCTGGTCCAGACGGTGTGGTCGGCGTTGAGCGCGCCGGCCACCGGCCCGCCCTGCTGGTTGGTCAGCGCGACCTGCTCCAGCGTGCCGTCCGTCACGCTCACCGAGACGGGTGACGTGGGGTTGATACCGGTGGCCTGCGCGGCCGGCCGGTACGCCAGCGTTGCCGCGCGCGCGAGCAGCGCCGGTGTCACGCCACCGCCGCGCCCGGCGGCCGTCGCCGCCGTGACCACACCGACGGTCCCGACCACGATCACGGCCAGGACCAGCAGCAACCGCCTCATCGTCTCCCCCGTACGAGATTCCCCCACCCCGTACCAGGACGCAACGGGGCCGCGGACGTTGCTCTCGTGAGCCTCGTGAGCATTGTCCGATCGACGAGGTTACGCGTCACCACCCACAGCGACGACCGCCGACGCGGGCGGGTTCGCACCAGCGCCGGGGCACGACACGGCACGGGCTGCGGTCACAGGCTGCAGCCGACGAGGACCGGCTCCGGGTGCAGCGCGATCCCGAACCGGCCGAGCACCCCCGCCCGCACCTCGCGGGCCAGCGCCAACAGGTCCCCGGTGCTGCCGCCCCCGCGGTGGGTCAGGGCGAGGACGTGCCGCGTCGACAGGCCGACCCGGCCGCCGGGCCCGGCGTGGCCGGGGGCGAAGCCGGCGTGCTGGATCAGCCAGGCGGCGGGCAGCTTCGTGCGGCCCCCGCCCGCCGGCCAGCGCGGCATCGCCGGGTCCGGCACCGCGGCGTCGTCGACGATCGGGTTGGTGAAGAAGGAGCCGGCGCTCCAGGTGTCGTGGTCGGCGGCGTCGAGCACCATGCCCTTGCCGCGGCGCAGCTCCAGCACGGCCTCGCGGGCCACCTCCGCGGGCACGGTGGAGCCGGGGTCGACGCCCAGGGTGCGGGCGAGCTCGGCGTAGGCGATCGGCATGCTCGCCGCGCCGCCGGGCAGCGCGAACCGCACCCGCAGCACGACCGCGGCCTCGGTGTCCTTGAGGACGCTCGTGCGATAGCCGAGGCCCAGCTCGGCGGCCGGGACGTGGGTACGGACGGTCCGGGCGCGCCGGTCGTAGAGGTCGACGTCGACGAGCAGCGTGGAGACCTCCACGCCGTAGGCGCCGACGTTCTGCACCGGGGTGGCGCCGGTCAGCCCGGGGATGCCCGACAGGCACTCCAGCCCGCCCAGGCCCTCGGCGACCGTCGCGGCGACGACCGCGTCCCAGTTCTCCCCCGCCTCCGCCGTGAGCAGCACCGACCCGTCCGGCCGGCGTTCGAGCGCGATCCCGCCGCCGGTCAGCCGCACGACGATGCCCGTGAACCCTGCGTCGGCCACGACGACGTTGGAGCCGCCGCCGAGCAGCAGCAACGGCTCGCCGGACTCGTCGGCCGCCCGGACGGCGTCGACCGCGGTGCCGGCGTCGGGCGCCTCGATCAGGCGCGCGGCGGGACCACCGAGCCGCAGGGTCGTCAGCGGGGCCAGGGGCACGCCGACCTGGACCGGGCCGACCTGTTCGTCCTGTGCGGGGGAGGTCTGCACAGGGCGCCACGGTAGCGGGCGGGGTAGCCTCCGGCCGTGTCCCGCCCGACGGAGTTCCGCGCCACCAGCCCCCACCCCGTCGACCGCGTCTACGCCACCATGGTCGACCGCCAGATCCTCAGCGACCGCCTCGCCACGATGGGCGGCCGAGACGCCGCGATCCTCGAGTACACCGGCGACGAGAACGGCTGCAAGTACCGCATCCGGCACGGCATCGACGAGAAGGACCTGCCCGGGGTCGTGAAGTCCTTCGTCGGGTCGCGCGGCATCACCATCGAGCGCGACGAGAGCTGGACCCGCTCCGGGTCCGGCTACGACGGCACCGTCGGCGTCGAGCTGCCCGGCATGCCCGCGGGCGCGGAGGGCACCATGCGGCTCTCGCCGAAGGGTGAGGGCTCCGAGCTGGTCGTGAACGTCGACGTCACGGTCAAGGTCCCGATCATCGGCGGGAAGATCGAGGAGTCGGTCGCCCAGCAGATCCACCATCTGCTGGAGATGGAGACCGAGTACACGCTCTCCCGGGTCTGACCCGGGCGGAACTCGATGCGCGGGGTCCTTCCCCGCGCTGGACGCTGCCCGCGTGACCAGCTCGCCTACTGGACCGCGCTCGGCGGCGTGACCGTCGAGGACAGCCCGACGACCGTCAGCCCGCGTGCGGGCACGGTCGGGGGTCGTCCCGCCTTGATCGTGCGTCGGAACCCGCTCGTGGCGCACCCCACGCCGCACGTGACGTTCGCGATGGCACGCTTGTGGTCGTGCAACCGGAAGCCGACCGCCGCTACGTCATCACCTTCAGCTGCCCCGACCGCACGGGCATCGTCGCGCGGATCGCCGGCTTCCTCGCCGAGACGGGCGCCTGGATCGTCGAGGCCGCGTACCACGCCGACGCGGAGGAGGGCTGGTTCTTCACCCGCCAGGCCGTGCGGGCGTCGTCCGTGCCCTTCGACGTCGACGAGCTCCGCGCCCGCTTCGCGGCGATCGCCGGGGAGTTCGGGCCCGAGGCCACGTGGCGGGTCACGGACAGCGGTGTGCCCAAGCACGCCGTCCTGCTCGTGACCCGTGAGCCGCACTGCCTGCACGACCTGCTCGGCCGCGTGGCCGCCCGCGAGCTACCGGTGACGCTCGACGCGGTCGTCGGCAACCACGAGGACCTCGCGCCGCTGGTGAAGGCGCACGGCGTCCCGTTCCACCACGTGCCCTTCCCGGGTCCGCGCGACCCGAGGCGCGAGCAGGGCAAGGTGGAGTCGTTCGAGAAGGTCCGCCAGATCGTCGACGCCCACGAACCCGACGCCATCGTGCTCGCCCGGTTCATGCAGATCCTCCCCGCGCACCTGTGCGAGGAGTGGGCGGGCCGGGCGATCAACATCCACCACAGCTTCCTGCCGTCCTTCGCGGGCGCGCGCCCGTACCACCAGGCGCACGCCCGCGGCGTGAAGCTGATCGGCGCCACCTGCCACTACGCCACGGCCGACCTCGACGCCGGCCCGATCATCGAGCAGGACGTCATCCGGGTCGACCACGGCGACACCGTCGCCGACATGGTCCGGCGCGGCCGGGACGCCGAGCGCCTGGTCCTCGCGCGGGGCCTGCGCTGGCACCTCGAGGACCGGGTGCTGGTGCACGGCAACAAGACCGTCGTCTTCCGGTAGGGCCTTCCGGTCAGGCGGGCTTGATGTTGACGTTGCCGCGGAACAGGTTGGCCGGGTCGTAGCGGCCCTTGATCGCGGCGAGGCGGTCGTACTTCGCGGCGCCGTAGGTCGCACGGACGCGGTCGTCGTCGTCGCTGTCGAAGTAGTTCACGTACGCCCCCGCCGTTCCGGCGAGAGGACGCAGGAGATCGGCGGTGTCGCGCACCCACTGCCGATCGGCCGCCAGCGTCTCCGCATCGGTGCCCGCCGCGACCATGTCGACGACGTACTGGACCTGCCGGCGGCCGCCGTAGGCCGTGGCGTCGTCGGCCACGCGGGCGTACTCGCCGATGAGCGGGAAGGCGAAGGAGAAGCTCATCGGCGATGTCTTCGCGCGTGCCCGGGAGAAGAGCACCTCGAGCGCGTCGTCGTCCAGCTCCTCGAGGTAGAGCGACTTCTCGTAATAGAACCCTCCCCACGGAGCCGAGTCGTCGATCGCCTGCTGGGCGCCGGTGTACGGCATCGGCGTCACGAGCTCGAACAACGGCGGTGCGGCCCGGTGCAGGGGTTCGAGGATCTGCGCGTGCTCCTCCGCGGAGCCGAAGCTGACGAGGATCAGCGCGCTGCCGAGCGCGAGATGGTGCTCCTCCGGCACGAAGGGCGCGGGCGGTGCGTTCAGCCCGATCGCGAAGAGGCATCCGGCCTGGTCAGGGAGCTCGGCCACGACGTCCCGGCAGGCCCGCAGCGGTGCGACGCCGGCGTCGTGGTGCCAGAACAGCAGGGCGAACTGCACCTCCGGGCCCACCGGGTGCAACCGGAACTCGAACGAGGTGACCACCCCGAAGTTCCCGCCGCCGCCCCGCAGCGCCCAGAACAGGTCCGGATGCTCGTCGGCGGACGCAGCGACGATGCTGCCGTCGGCCAGCACGACCTCGGCGCTGACCAGGTTGTCGATCGTCAGCCCGTACAGCCCGGTCAGGTAGCCCATGCCGCCGCCGAGGGTCAGCCCGGCCACGCCCGTGTGGCTGACGGTCCCGGCGGGCACGGCCAGGCCGTGCTCCTGCGTCGCGGCGTCGAGCTCGGCGAGCGACACCCCGGGCTGGACGACCGCCCGGCGCCGACCGGGGTCCACGACGACCGACTTCATCGGCGACAGGTCGATCATCAGACCGTCGTCGCAGATCGCCCGGCCCGCGACGCCGTGTGCCCCGCCGCGGACCGTGAGCTCCAGACCCTCCTCGCGGGCCAGGTCGACGGCGGCCGCGACATCGGCGGCGGCGCGGCACTGGACGATCAGCGCGGGGCGACGGTCGATCTCCCCGTTCCAGAGCGATCGAGCGTCGTCGTACCCGGCCTCGCCGGGTAGCAGAGCCGCGCCCGCGATCCGGGCTCGCAGGGCCTCCACGTCGAACCTGGCCGTACTCGTCATCTCACCCTCCTCCTTGCCGGAGGTCGAGTGTGTGATGAAGCTCACTCTCGGGGCTGTACGTACTTTGCGACCCCGAGGCGGGGAACGGCGCCCCTCCCTACCGGAGGGGCGCCGCTCGACATCTCAGGCCGGCTTGATGTTCGCGTTGACGTGGAAGACGTTGCCCGGGTCGTACTGTGCCTTGATCCGGGCGAGCCGCTCGAACTTCCGGGGGCCGTAGGCGGAGCGCAGCGCGTCCTCCGGCGCCTCCGCCATGAGGTTCACGTACGAGCCCGAGCCGACCGCGGCGGGGCGGAGCGCGTCCCACGTGTCGCGCACCCACCGGCGGTCCACGGCGAGGGTGGCCGAGTCGGGCGCGACCGCCTCGATCGCGACGACGTAGCGCAGGCCGCGGCTGCCCCCGAAGGCGGTGTCGTCCTCACCGACCTCGGCGTACGCACCACCGAACGGGAAGATCAGCACCTCGGACAGCGGCGACGTCATGCCCGGGAGGCGCTCGGCCAGGGCGTCGAGGACCTCGTCCGGCATCGCGTCCAGGTACAGGCCCTTCGTGTAGGCGTGGATGCCCCAGCACGCGGCCTCGTCGAGCATCTGCTGCAGCCCGACGTACGGGATCGGGGTGACGGCCTCGAAGAGCGGGTCGAGCGCCTCCCGCAACGGGGCCAACGCCGCCGCGTGCTCGTCGGCGCTGCCGAAACCGACGACGATCACCCCGACGCCCCGCCGGAAGTGGTGCTCCTCCGGCACGATCGGCATCGGCGGAGCGGAGATGCAGGCGACGGCCGGGCTGATCCCCTCCGGGATCGCGTCGAACCAGTCGCGCGCCGCACCCAGGGCGTGCGCGGCCCGCTCCTGCTCCACGAACAGCAGCGCCAGGTTGACCATCGGCCCGACCGGGTGCAGCCGGAACTCGAACTCGGTCACCACGCCGAAGTTGCCGCCGCCCCCGCGGATCGCCCAGAACAGGTCCGGGTGCTCCGTCGCGCTCGCCCGCACGCACCGGCCGTCGGCCAGCACGATCTCGGCCGACTCGAGGTTGTCGATCGACAACCCGTGCAGGCGGGACAGCCAGCCGAAGCCGCCGCCGAGCGTGAGGCCGCCGACGCCGGTGTGGCTCACCGTGCCGGCGGGCGTGGCGAGGCCGTGCTCCTGCGTGGCCGCGTCGAGCTGCGCCAGCTTCGCGCCCCCGCCGCAGCGGGCCCGCCGCGCCACCGGGTCGACGACCACGGAGTCGAGCGGGCTCAGGTCGATCATCAGCCCGCGCTCCGGCACCGCGGCACCCCAGTACCCGTGCCCGCCTCCGCGCACGGCCACCTCGAGCCCCTCCTCGCGGGCGTACCGGAGCGCCGCGGCGACGTCGTCGGGCCCGGTGCACCGCGCGATCACCGCGGGGCGCTTGTCGATCTCGCCGTTCCACACCGACCGGGCCTCGTCGTAGCCCTCGTCCCCGGGCAGCAGGACGGTCCCGCCCACCCGGGCCCGCAACGCCTCGACGTCGTACCGTGCTGTGCTCGTCATTCGCCCTCCTCGCTCTCGGACTCCGCACCGAGGAAGAGGACGTGACAACGGTCACGAATACCCCGAGAACGCCGAACGGCGCCCCACCCGAAGGAGGGACGCCGTCCGGGGACTGCGTGGATCAGGCGGCGGCGCGCTGCTCCACCGGCTCGAGCGCGATCTCGAGGACCTCGCTCACGTCGGCGACCGGGTGCACCCGGAGCTCACCGCGGACCGACTCGGGCAGGTCGTCGAGGTCGGGCTCGTTGCGCTTCGGGATGATCACGTCGGTCAGGCCCGCCCGGTGCGCGGCCAGCAGCTTCTGCTTGACCCCGCCGATCGGCAGCACCTTGCCCTGCAGCGTGACCTCGCCGGTCATGCCGACCGACGACTTCACCGGGCGCCCCGAGGCGAGCGACGCCAGCGCCGTCGTCATCGTGACGCCGGCCGACGGGCCGTCCTTCGGCACCGCCCCGGCGGGGACGTGCACGTGGAGCTTCTTCGACGCCAGGTCCCCCGCCAGCCCGCGCGAGCGCAGGTAGGACAGGGCGATCGACACCGACTCGGTCATGACCTCACCGAGCTGGCCGGTGATCGTCAGACCGGGGTCGCCGTCCATCTTGGTGGCCTCGATGAACAGGACGTCCCCGCCCGCGCCGGTCACCGCCAGGCCGGTCGCCACGCCCGGGACGGACGTGCGCTCCGCCGACTCCGGGGTGAACTTCGGCCGGCCCAGGTACTTGACCAGGGTGTCGGCGTCGACGTGGATCGGCGACGGCTCCCCGCTGTCGAGCCCGACGGCGACCTTGCGCAGGACCTTCGCCAGGCCCCGCTCCAGCTGCCGCACGCCCGCCTCGCGGGTGTACTCGGCGGCAATCATGCCCAGCGCGACCTCGGAGAACTCGACGTCCGTGGGCTCCAGGCCGGCCTTCTCGACCTGCCGCGGCAGCAGGTGGTCCCGCGCGATCGCGATCTTCTCCTGCTCCGTGTAGCCGTCGAGGGTGACGACCTCCATCCGGTCCGCCAGCGGGCCCGGGATGGCCTCGCCGACGTTCGCGGTGGCGAGGAACAGCACGTTGGACAGGTCCAGGTCCACCTCGAGGTAGTGGTCGCGGAACGTGTGGTTCTGCGCCGGGTCGAGCACCTCGAGCAGGGCCGCGGACGGGTCGCCGCGGTAGTCGCTGCCGACCTTGTCGATCTCGTCGAGCAGCACGACGGGGTTCATCGTGCCGGCCTCGCGGATCGCCCGGACGATGCGGCCGGGCAGGGCACCGACGTAGGTGCGCCGGTGACCACGGATCTCCGCCTCGTCGCGCACGCCACCGAGGGCGACGCGGACGAACTTGCGGCCCAGGGCGCGGGCCACGGACTCACCCAGCGACGTCTTGCCGACGCCGGGCGGGCCGACGAGCGCCAGCACGGCACCCGAGCCACGGCCACCGATGGTGTCCAGGCCCTTGCGGGTGCGGCGCGAGCGGACGGCGAGGAACTCGACCAGCCGCTCCTTGACGTCGTCGAGGCCGGCGTGGTCGGCGTCCAGGATCCGCCGGGCCTCGACCAGGTCGTCGGTGTCGACGGTGGTCTCGTTCCACGGCATGTCGAGGATCGTGTCGAGCCAGGTGCGGATCCAGCCCGACTCCGGGCTCTGGTCCGACGCCCGCTCCAGCTTGCCGACCTCGGTCAGCGCGGCCTTGCGGACGTGCTCGGGCAGGTCGGCGGCCTCGACGCGGGTGCGGTAGTCGTCCTCGCCCTCGTCGTCGCCCTCGCCGAGCTCCTTGCGGATCGCGGCGAGCTGCTGGCGCAGCAGGAACTCGCGCTGCCGCTTCTCCATGCCCTCGCGGACGTCGTTCGAGATCTTCTCGGAGACCTCCTGCTCGGCCAGGTGCTCCTTCGTCCAGTCGAGGAGCAACTCCAGGCGGCGTGTCACGTCGGTCTCGGCGAGCAGCCGGGACTTGCGCTCGAGGTCGAGCCACTGGTTCCAGCCGGCCGTGTCGGCCAGCTCGGCGGGGTCCGTGATCTGCTGGACGCCGTCGATGATCTGCCAGGCGCCCCGCTGCTGCAGCATCGAGACGACCAGCGCCTTGTACTCCTTGGCCAGCTCGTGGGTCCGGCCGGTGACGCTCGACTCCTCGACCGTCTCGGCCTCGACCCACAGGGCCGAGCCCGGCCCGGTCACACCCGAGCCGATGCGGGCCCGCGTCTCACCGCGGACCACGGCGGCACGCTCCCCGTTCGGGAGCCTGCCGATCTGTTCCAGGACCGCGACCACACCGATCGCGGCGTACTTCCCGTCGAGGCGGGGGACGACGAGGACCTGCCGCCGCGCAGCGTCGGCGGAGCGGCCGTCTGCACTGCCCTCCGCGGCGTCGACCGCGGCCTGAACCTCCGGAGCGTCGAGCCGGACGGGCACCACCATGCCGGGCAGCACCACCGAGTCGGTCAGCGGAAGCACCGGCAGCTTCAGCGTCTGTGTCATGCCCGGCACAACGCTTACACCGCAAACCTCATTCCAGCGTTCAAGTAATTCTTCCCGGAGCGAACACAGGAACCTTGAGCCGAGGACACTCAGCTTCGACGTGGCCGGCCGGCACGATCCCGGTGCGGGTCAGACCGGGCGGGCCAGGTCCGCCACGACCTCGGCGCCGGGCAGCGCGGCGAGCACGGCACCCGGGACCGCCAGCTTGGAGCCCCGGATCCCGCTGCCGACGACCACGGCCTCGGCCGCCGCGACCTCCGGCGCGATCAGGAGCGGCCAGCCCTCGGGCAGGCCGAGCGGGGTGATGCCGCCGTACTCCATGCCGGTGAGCTCCACGGCCTCGGCCATCGGGGCGAAGGAGGCCTTGCGGACGTCGAGCCGGCGCTTGACCACACCGTTGACGTCCGCCCGGGCGGTCGCGAGGACCAGGCACGCCGCGTACCGGACCTCGCCGGAGCGCTTGCCCGAGACCACCACGCAGTTGGCGGAGAACTCGGGCGGGGAGGAGTAGGCCTCGCAGAAGGCCGCGGTGTCGGCCAGCTCCGGGTCGATCTCCGCGACCAGCACGCCGCTCGCGTCGGGCAGCTGCGACAGCGCCTTGACGACGGGCTCGGCGAGCAGTTCGGGGTGGTCGGCGGCGGGGAGCGGGGTCAGGGTGCCGAGCACGCTCACCAGTTGTTGCCACCCCGCGACGCGGCGACGACGGCCGGCCTGACGTCGACCAGGTAGACCAGCATCGCGACCGTGCCGGCCAGCCAGAACAGCGTGAGCTCGCTGCGCAGCCCCTGGAACGAGGCGACGACCCCGAGCAGGCTGGGCGAGGAGATCACCCCGAAGACCGGGATGACCAGCAGGAACAGCGCGGCCGCGCCGGTGATGCCCAGCCAGGCGTTCTTGGTCAGCTTGCTGGCCGCCTGGAAGGCGTCGGCACGCTGGCGGACGGCGTGCACGAAGGCGTAACCCGAACACGCCGCGACCACGATGCCGATCACGCACAGCACCAGTCGGTCGAGCATGGTGAACACGTTCACCGGCCCAGACTACGTGCGACGGCGGGATCAGGACATACCCGCACACCGTGAGTGGTGTCCCTGCAGAGACCGACGGCCCCGGAGCGGGTGCTCCGGGGCCGTCGGGACGCGGGCGGCGTCAGCTGTCGGACGTGGTGCCCGTGCGGCGGGTGGCCGGCTTGCGGGTCGCGGTCTTCGGCGAGGTCTTCGCCGGGGTCGCGGCCTTCGCGGCCGGGGTCTCGCTCTTCACCGCCGTCTCGGTCTTCGGGGCGGGCTCGGTTGTCGGCGTGGTGCTGTTCGCCGCGCGGCGCGTGGTGCTGCGCGTGGTGGCGGCGGCCTCGTCACCGGCCTCGTCGACCGCCTTCGCGGCGTCCTTGCCCGCCTCGGCGACGGCCTTCGACGCGTCCTCGGACACCTCGGTGATGGTCCCGGCGACCTCGTCGGCGGCCTTCTGGGTACGGACGGCGACCTTCTCGCCGGCCGAACGGGTCTGGCGGGTCAGCGTGGCGAGGGCCTTCTCCGCGGCGTCGTGCGCGTCGTCGACCAGGGTGTCGACCCGCGCGTCGAACTTGCCGGTGAGCTCCTCGACCTGGCTGAAAGCCTGCTTGACCTGCGGCTGCTTCCGGATCTCGGACCAGGTGCCCGCACCGTGGCGGGCGAGGTCGGCGTAGGCCTTCTCCGCCCGGGCACGCCACACCTCGACGACCTTGCGCAGCTCCTCGGCGGTCAGCCGGCCGCGCAGGCTCTCGATCTCGCCGGGAAGGTCGGAGGCGAGCTTCTGGGCCGCCTCGGCCTGGGCGGTGGCGGCGGTCTTCGCGTTGCTGTACGCGCCGAGGATGCTCGAGTAGGCGTACTCGCCGGCACCCAGGACGGCCAGCAGCGGGGTCTTCACGGTCTCCGCCTGCTCGGCGGCGGACTTGGCAGCCTGCTCACGGACCTTGCGGACGTCCGCGGCGGTCGGCAGCGACACGGCCATGATGATCACTTCCTCTGTTCGGTCGGGACGCCGGGATCGACCGGTAGGTCGTTCTCCCGCCGGAAGGACTGGTAGATGTCGAGCAGAACCTGCTTCTGACGCTCCGTGAGGGAGGCGTCCGAGAGGACCGCGTCGGTGACGACGCTGGTGGGCCGTTCCTCGAGGATCCCCGCCTTGACGTAGAGCGCCTCGGCGGAGATCCGCAGCCCCTTCGCGATCTGCTGCAGGATCTCGGCCGACGGCTTGCGCAGCCCGCGCTCGATCTGGCTGAGGTACGGGTTGCTGACGCCGGCCGTCCGGGCGAGCTGCCGCAGCGAGACCTGGGCGGCCTCCCGCTGGGCGCGGATGTAGGAGCCGATGTCGTCCACGGTCTTCTCGACGACGTGACCCACCTGACCCACGGCCTGGTCGATCAACGGCTTGTCGTCCGACATGCACTCACCTCCCCCGGACACGATCAACCGTACGGACCACCGCTAGCTCCTGCAAGCGCAATGCTTGCGCTGGTGGCGTGGGCCTCGTCACGATTTCGAGCGTCTGCGTCCTAGAGTGGTTCGGTGACCGAGGACCTGCCTCCCACCGGCGAGGACATCGTCCAGGCGCCGCCGAGACCTGCGATGGAGCCGTTCCGCGGCCAGGGCCCCGCCACGCTCGTGGTGGCCCTCGGCGGGGCCATCGGCGCGCTCGCACGGTGGGCGGTGGGTCTGGGCCTGCCCACCCTGCCGGGGGCGTTCCCGCTCGGGACCTTCCTCATCAACGTCGCCGGCTGCGCCGCCATCGGCGTGGTGCTGGTGGCGCTGACCGAGCTGCGGCAGGCGCATCCCCTGTGGCGGCCCTTCCTCGCGACGGGGATCCTCGGCGGCTTCACCACCTTCTCGACCTTCTCGGTCGACAGCCAGCACCTGCTGCTGGGCGGCCACCTCGCGCTGGGCCTGCTCTACCTGGCCGGCACGCTGGGCGCGGCCGTGGCGGCGACCTGGTTCGGCGCCGCCGTGACGAGGAGGCTCGGCCGATGACCGCCCTGCTCGTCATCCTCGGCGCGGTCGTCGGTGCGCCCGCCCGCTTCCTCACCGACCGGCTCGTGCAGTCGCGGCACACCAGCGGCTTCCCGTGGGGCACGTTCACGGTGAACGTCGTCGGCTCGTTCATCCTGGGGACGGTGGCCGCGGCCACCACCTCCCCCACGGTGACCGCGCTGGTCGTCACCGGGTTCTGCGGGGCCCTGACCACCTACTCGACGTTCGGCTACGAGACCGTCCAGCTCGCGCGGCAGGGCAGCCCGCTGCTCGCGACCTTCAACGCGGTCGGGTCCGTCATGGCGGGCCTGGGCGCCGCAGGCCTCGGCCTGGCCGTCGGCGCCGTGCTGTGACCGGGGGACGCCGAGGTCAGAACACCAGCTGGGAGACGGTGTAGATCACCAGGCCGGCCAGCGCGCCGACGACCGTGCCGTTGATCCGGATGAACTGGAGGTCGCGGCCGACCTGCAGCTCGATCTTGCGGGAGGTCTCCTCCGCGTCCCACCGGGCCACGGTGTCGGTGATCAGGGTCGTGATCTCGCGCCGGTAGTGCCGCACGACGTATCCCGCGGCGTCGGCCAGCCAGCCGTCCAGGCGGGCCCGCAGCTCGGCGTCGCCGGACAGCCTGGTGCCGAGCGCGACCAGCCCGTCGCGCACCCGCCCCCGCAGCTCGCTCGACGGGTCCGCCGCGGCGTCGAGGATCATGCCCTTGACCACGCCCCAGGCCTGTCCGATGAACTTCTGGACGTCGGGGTGGTCGACGATCTGCTGCTTGACCTGCTCGGCCCGCGCGATCGTCTTCGGGTCGCTCTGCAGGTCCCGGGCGAACTCGGCGAGGAAGCGGTCGATCGCGTGCCGCAGCGGGTGCTCGGGGTCGGTCTTGACCGCCCACGCGTATCCCTGGACCTCGTTGAACAGCTTGTCCGCGACCATGTCGTCGACGAACCGCGGTGTCCACATCGGGGCGCGGTCGTGCACGACCCGCAGCACCATCTCCTGGTTGTCCGTGACCCAGTCGTAGGCGCGGTCGCAGACGAGGTCGACCAGGTGGCGGTGCGCGCCGTCGTCGAGGATCCCCTCGAGGATCTTGCCGAGCGGCGGCCCGACCTCCTTCTCCAGCAGCTTGCGGACCAGCACCTGCTCGATCAGGTCCTGGACGACGTCGTCGCGCAGCACGGTGACCAGGCCGCGGGCCGCGGTGGCCAGCTCGGCGGTGATGCGCTCCGCGTTCTGCGGCTGGCCGATCCAGCTGCCGACCCGGTGCGACACCTCCACGCGGCCGAGCTTCTCCCGCACCACGTCCTCGGACAGGAAGTTCTCCCCGACGAAGTCGCCGAGGCTGTCGCCGATCGTGTCCTTCTTCCGCGGGATGATCGCGGTGTGCGGGATCGGCAGCCCGAGCGGCCGCCGGAACAGCGCCGTGACCGCGAACCAGTCCGCCAGCGCACCGACCATGCCGGCTTCGGCGGCGGCGCGCACGTAGCCCGCCCACGCCTGGCCATGCAGCTCCAGGTACCGCATGACGAAGAAGACGACCGTCGCGCCGAGCAGGAACCCGGTGGCGACGAGCTTCATCTTCCGGAGGTCGCGGCGCTTCTGGGCCTCGGCCACCGGGCCGAGGCCCAGCCCGGTCGGGATGCTGCTGCCGGTCGGCCGCGATGGCGCGGTGGCGAGGGCACGGTCGGAACTCACCGCTTCATAGTGCCCGTCGGCGGAACGGCGTGTGACCGCGAACCTGAGAATCGGCCGTCCCGGAATGGGGACGGCCGGGCCCGGCGGTGGTCCACCGGACCCGGCCGGGTCCTGGGGAGCGGGTCAGCCCACGCGGACGGCCTGCACGGCCGGGTCCGGTCGGTCCGCCAGGGTCGAGCGCCGGCGGACGGCGGCCTGGACGGCCTCGACGATCACGGCGGCCTCGGGCACCTCGTAGCCGGTGAAAGAGGGGCGCACCCGCCACTGCACCCAACCGTCGGGCCGTTCGGTGGGCGGGGCCAGCACGCCGATGCCGTCCGTGTGGAGCACGACGTCCGTGTGCAGGGAGAGCTCCGCGGGCAGCGGGTGGTTCGGGGTCATGGGGAACCACCACGTGTCGTGCGGCGTCGCGGCGACCGGGACCACCATCCCGCGGTCACGCAGCGTGGCGCACACCTGCCGGCCGAGCTCGGCCGGAACCTCGATCACGTCGAGCACGGTCCCCGTGTCGAGCAGCACGTCGGTTCCCGGGCCCGGCACCAGCGGCCACCCGTGCTCGACGTACTCCACGGCGGCCGCCCGCAGCTCCGCGCCGTAGACGGCCCGGTAGCTGTCCCACCACGACATCCGGCTCAACTCCTCTTTCCGTACCGATCATCCGTGACCCGGCGCGCCCGTCCGGCGTCGCTCACATCACATGCAACACCATCGGCGGGCACCGGGTTCGTGTTAGCCGGTCGCTCGCGGTGACCGCACGTGACCGAGAGGTGAGTGGCCCGCGCCACCGCCGACCGGTCCGTCACCCACCGGTGGTCGGCGGCCGACCGGTCGGCGGCCGGGGACCGGCGGCTACTCCGTTCGAGGTTGCGACCGATCGGCGCACCGGCCGACGACGAACGGGCGTACCCCGATGATGGGGGCATGCTGCTCGTCACCGGCGCCACCGGGTTCCTGGGAAGCACGCTCGTCGCCCTCCTGGCGCGCCGCGGCCGGCCGGTGCGCGCGCTGGTGCGCGACCCGGTCCGCGCCGCCGCGCTGCTGCCCGAGGGCGTCCCGACGGCCGTCGGCCGGCTCGACGACCCCGGCTCGCTCGACGCCGCGCTGAAGGGCGCCGACGCGGTCCTGCACCTGGCCGGGATCGTCGGCGGCACACCCGAGGAGATCCGGGCCACCAACGTCGGCGGGACCCGGGCCGTGCTGGAGGCGATGGGCCGGGCCGGGGTACGCCGGCTCGTGCACGTGAGCAGCAGCGCGGCCGTGATGGACGCGTCGGGGCTGGTGGGCGAGCGGCCCGCGGGCCGGCCTGTCCTCACCGACCCCTACTCCCGGGCCAAGGCCGAGGCCGACGCGCTCGTGCTCGCGGCGGAGGAGGTCGATGCGTCGATCACGGTGCCGGTCAGCATCTACGGACCCAGCCCGGCCGGGCCGCAGAGCTACAACGGGCTGCTGCGGTTCCTGGCGCGCGGGGAGATCACCGAGGTCGTCGACGCCCCGATCGGCTGGGTGCTGGCGGAGGACGCCGCGGAGGGCGTGCTTTGCGCCCTGGACCGGGGCGAGCCCGGGCGGCGGTACGTGCTGTGCGGGGAGGTCGCGCCGTTCGGCCGGGTGTTGAACCGGGCCGCCGAGCTGCTCGGCACCCCGCACCGGGTCAGGGCGCTCCCGCCGGGTTCGACGCTGGGACCCGACGCGTCGACCTTCGCCCGCCGTTCGGAGGTCTACGGCGGGTTCCCGCCGGTCCACGTCGACGACGCCGGCGCCCGCGCGCTCGGCCTCGCCCCGCGCGGGATCGAGGAGGGTCTGGCGCTCACCTGCGCCTGGCTGAAGAGCCTCTAGAGACGCCGCTGCCGGCGACCCCGAGGGGGATCGCCGGCAGCGGAAGACTCAGACGACGCTCAGAGCGGGGTCACCGAGTCGGCCTGCGGGCCCTTGGCGCCCTGGCTGGCCTCGAAGGAGACGCGCTGGTTCTCCTCGAGGGTCCGGAAGCCGTTGGTCTGGATGGCCGAGTAGTGGACGAAGACGTCCGGCCCGTTGTCGTCGGTGGCGATGAAGCCGAAGCCCTTCTCGGCGTTGAACCACTTGACGGTGCCCTGCGGCATAGCTTTTTTCTCCCACACACTGAACGGATCCGGCCGACATGCCGACGGCCGGAGGTCGCGCGGGGCCCGGCGGTGGAAGAGGAGAGGTCCCCGACCACACGTGCGGAACCCGCTGTCACACGTTCCACGCACGCTGTCTCAACGATCGAGGAAAGACACGACTGCAACCAGGGCGAACGCTACCACGACCGGACGTGACGCCGGACGCAGATCTTGTGCTCACCCTCCGGACACCTCTGCAACACGGCCTTGTCCGGTTCGTTGCGCTACCGTGACCTACGGCCGCAGTCGCGACGGGCCGGCAGGGAAGACACGACAGCACGTCCCGCGTGGCGGACCGCCGCCGTCGCGACGAGGCCGGAGCCGGTCCTCCTCCGACCGACCCCTCGACGTGTGAAGGCGACCGTATGACCAGCCTCGCCCCCGACCGCCCGCAGAGTCGCGCCGCCGAGCCGGCCACCGAAGGCCGCCGCTCGACGCTCGAGCACGTCCTCGTCATCGCGTTCATGGTCGTCCCGCTGCTGGCCGTCGCGGCCGCGGTCCCCGTCGCCTGGGGATGGGGGCTCGGCTGGGTCGACGTGGCGCTCTTCGTCGTCTTCTACATGGTCAGCGGGATGGGCGTGACCGTCGGCTACCACCGGCACTTCACGCACGGCTCGTTCAAGGCGCGCCGCGGGCTGCGGATCGCGCTCGCCGTCGCGGGCTCGCTGGCGTTCCAGGGGAGCGTGGTGACCTGGGTGGCCGACCATCGCCGCCACCACGCCTACTCCGACAAGGAGGGCGACCCGCACTCGCCGTGGCTGTACGGCACCGGTGCGCGCGCCCTGGTCAGGGGCTTCTGGCACTCGCACATGGGCTGGCTGCTCGACCGCGACAAGACCAACGCCCGGCGCTTCGCCCCCGACCTGCTCGCCGACCCCGCCCTCCGGCGCATCGGCGACAACTTCCTCTGGTTCGCCCTCACCAGCCTGCTGCTGCCGGGCCTGCTGGGCGGCCTGCTCACCTGGTCGATCGGCGGTGCGCTGTCCGCGGTGCTGTGGGCCGGGCTCGTGCGGGTGGCGCTGCTGCACCACGTCACCTGGTCGATCAACTCCGTGTGCCACATCTGGGGCGACCGGCCCTTCGCCGCGCGCGACCGGTCGGCCAACGTCTGGTGGCTGGCGCTGCTGTCGTTCGGCGAGTCGTGGCACAACCTGCACCACGCCGACCCCACGTGCGCCCGCCACGGCGCCAAGCCCGGCCAGATCGACATCTCCGCCCGGCTCATCCGCATCTTCGAGGTGTTCGGGTGGGCACACTCCGTGCGCTGGCCGACCACGCGGCGCCTCGACCGGCTCTCGCGGCGCGCCGAGGCCGAGCACGCCGCGTGACCTCGGCGCTTTCCGTGCTCCACGTTCGGTGACGCAGAGCCCGACCGGGTGAGGGTGATCGCAGTCGTACGCCCTCGGGTGACGGCGGCACGTGCCCGCCGGGCGTGTCGTCGCCCGTCCAGGGGGTGACGGCCGGGTGGACCCACCGATCGAGGTCGCCCACATCGGTCGTCCTCCCCGGTCTCTCTCACGGAACGCGACTGCGGTAGTGGACCACCCGAGGTGGGGGTCTGGTCAGCACGAACGCCTCCTTCGCATGATTCGCCCGTCCCGCCGGGTGATCATCAGGAGGCTTGCCGTGCGGAAGAAGATCGCGCTCTCGCTCGTCGCGGTGGCGACCGGCGGCAGCGTCGCCGTCCTCGGTGCGGGGACCGCGTCCGCCGCGCCCGTCGCGGACCAGGTACCCCCCGTCATCGCCCCGGCCGGGCCCGTGGTGCCGGCGGTGCCGGTCGTGCCGGCCGTGCCCGAGACGCCGGTGGGCGGGCTGCTCAACGACGTCCTGCAGGGTCTGCAGGGGCTGCTCCCCGGCCTGCTCGGCGGCGTGGTCCCGCCCGACCCGACCGCCGTCGTCCCGGTGCCCGTGCCCGTCCCGGCGGACGCCGCCACGCCGGCGGCCCGGCAGGAGGTCACCGCCGCCGACCCGGCGCAGGTCCCGCCGCTGCCGGCCCCGCCGGCCGTGCCGGCCCCGGGGGCCGCGCCGCCCGTCGACCCGGCCCTGCCCGTCGACGCGCCCGCGCTCCCGACCGAGCCCGCGGTGCCCGCCGTTCCCGACCCGGCCCTCCCGCCGGTCCCCGGCGCCGCGCTGCCGGTCGACCCGGCCGTGCCCGTCGACGCCCCGGCCGTGCCGGCCCCGCCCGCCGATCCGACCCTGCCCGCCGTCCCCGACCCGGCCCTCCCGCCGGTGCCGGACCCCGTGACGGCCGTGCCCGCCCCGGCGGTGCCGCCGGCGCCGGCCCTCCCGGGCGACGCCGCCCCGGTCGGCTGACCGCGGCCGAGACACCTCGCGGCCCGGTCGCCCGGCTCCTCGGCGACCGGGCCGCAGCACGTGAGGACCGGCCCGACCCGCCGGCGCGCAGAGCCCGACTCGCTGACACGCAGAGCCCGACTCGCTGACACGCAGAGCCCGACTCGCTGACACGCAGAGCCCGACTCGCGGGGCTACGCCTCGCGGGCCGCGGGGTTCGCGGGGGGCGTGAGCTCGTCGGCCCGGGTGTCGGCGAATCCGTTCTCCAACGCGACCATGACGTCGTCGAGGAGGTCGCGGAGCTCGACGTCGTCGGCGCGGAGCCACTGTTCGTAGGCTGCGAGGGCGGCTCCGAGGCAGACGTGCCCCAGGGTGCGCGGCAGCAGGGCGGTGGCGGGCTGCCCCAGCCGCGCCCCCGCGTAGTCCGCGACCACCCGCCGCCACTCGGCGTACCGCAGCGTGGAGTGGGCCTGCAACGTGGGCGTCTCGAGAATGAGCCGCAGCCGCTGCCGGTGCCAGGGCTGCTCGGCGGCCGGGACGTCGTTGAAGTCGAGCACCGTGGCCCGGATGCCCTCCATGACCGGCACGTCGGACGGCAGGGTCGCGAAGTGCTCCCGCATGCGCTGGAGCATCTCGTCGAACGCGCCCCACGGGACGTCGTTCTTCGAGGCGTAGTAGCGGAAGAAGGTGCGCCGGCCGATCCCGGCGGCGTGGGCGACGTCGTCGACCGTGGTCGTGTCGAAGCCGCGCTCGGTGAACAGGTCGAGGGCGATGTGCTCGATCTCCGAGCGGCTCGTCACCGGCCGGCGCCCGGCGCGGCGGGTGCCCGCCCCGGGATCATCAGCGGCAGCGGACATCGGCCCTTCCTCCGCCCGGGGACGCCGGGCTAACGTCGGTGCGACCGGGCTCACGCGAGCGCCCGTGGTCGAGGTCATCGTACGACCGGGCACGGCGTTACCCGCCCGAAGCAGTGCGGCCGGGCGTCTACCAACTGGTCGACAGTTCAACGGCGACGAAGCCGGGAGGAGCAACACGTGGGCAAGCTGGAGGGCAAGGTCGCCCTGGTGACCGGGGCCGCGCGAGGGCAGGGACGCAGTCATGCGCTGCGGCTCGCCGAGGAGGGCGCGGACATCATCGCCGTCGACATCTGCGCGCAGGTGGACACGGTCGCCTACCCCATGTCGACCAGGGCGGACCTGGACGAGACGGTCGCGGAGGTCGAGAAGCTGGACCGCCGGATCGTGGCCCACGTGGCCGACGTCCGCGACGAGAAGGCCCTGAACGCGGCCGTGGCCGACGGCGTCGCCGCGCTCGGCGGGGTCGACATCGTGCTGGCCAACGCCGGCATCGCGTCGATCGGCGTCGCCGAGGACGGCAACGAGGCGGCGGTCTTCCGCACGTTGATCGACATCAACCTGACCGGCGTCTGGAACACCGTGCACGCGGCCGCGCCGACGATGATCGAGCAGGGTCGCGGCGGCGCGATCGTGCTGACCAGCTCCACCCAGGGCCTCACCGGCCGGGGCGGCGACGGCAGCGGGGCGATGGACGGGTACTGCGCGGCCAAGCACGGCGTCGTCGGACTGATGCGGACCTTCGCGCACTGGCTGGCCCCGCACAACATCCGGGTCAACAGCGTGCACCCGACCGGCGTCAACACCCCGATGATCGTGAACCCGGTCGTCGAGAGCTTCCTGGCCGAGTCCGCCGACGTCGGCGACGCGCTCGCGAACCTCATGGACGTCCCCGTGATCGAGGCGCGCGACGTCAGCAACGCGATCGCCTGGCTGGTGTCCGACGAGGGCCGCTACGTCACCGGGACGACCCTGCCCGTCGACGCCGGGTTCGTGGTCCGATGAGCGAGCGTCACCGAGCGAATGATCGACACAGCGTCTGCGCGAAGCGCCGGCCGAGCGTCGGCGAGGCCGAGCGATGAGCGGGCGCGTCGAGGGGAAGGTCGCGTTCGTCACCGGGGCCGCCCGCAACCAGGGCCGCAGCCACGCGATCCGGCTGGCGCAGGAGGGCGCGGACATCATCGCGGTGGACATCTGCGAGCCCGTGCCGAGCATCGAGATGTACCCGCCGGCGACCGAGGAGGACCTGGCGCAGACCGCGAAGCTCATCGAAGAGCTCGACCGCCGGGTGGTCACCACCAAGGTCGACGTCCGGGACTCGGCCGGGCTGCAGGCCGCGGTCGACGCCGGGGTCGCCGAGCTGGGGCGGCTGGACATCGTGTGCGCCAACGCCGGCGTGTTCGAGATCCAGCCGGCGCTGGAGCTCACCGACTCGGCCTGGCGGGAGATGATCGACATCAACCTGACCGGCGTGTGGAACACCTGCCGCGCCGCCCTGCCGCACCTGGTCGCCGGCGGCCGCGGCGGCTCGATCGTGATCACCAGCTCCACCGCGGGCCTGAAGGGAACCCCGAACACGGTGCACTACACGGCGGCCAAGCACGGCGTCGTCGGGATCATGCGGACGATCGCGAACGAGTTCGCCTCGCACTCCATCCGCTGCAACACGGTGCACCCCACGGGCGTGAACACGGTCATGATCCAGAACGAGAAGACCTGGGGCCTGTTCGAGCCGGACAACGCGCACCCCACCCGGGAGTCCGCCGCCCCGATCTTCGAGTCGACGAACGCGCTGCCGGTGCCGTGGGTGGAGCCGATCGACATCTCCAACGCGATCCTCTTCCTCGCCTCGGACGAGGCCCGCTACATCACGGGGGTGACGCTGCCGGTCGACGCCGGCTACACGGTCAAGTGAGGTCCCACACCAGCCGGTAGAGGAAGGTCCGCTCCGGGTCGGGGGCGACGCCGTAGGCGTCGAGCAGCCGGCGCTCGTGCCCCGGCCCGTGGTTCCACACCCAGGCCCTCCCCCACCGCCTCGACGACCTCGTCACGGGGAGTCCCCGCGAGAGCACGGGGAGCGTCGACGGCCATGCCCCGATGGTGCCCGTCCCGCCGTCCGGCCGCCCGAAAAGTGCGGATCGGCGATACGCACCTGATTTTGTCGGTGGGACCGGGCACACTCTCGGGAGTGAGGCCGGACACTCCCACTCCGGCCTGCCGAGCCGAGGGGGGACCCGGGTCATGAGCGCGACGACGACCACGTCGGCCGCAGTGTCGACGCCGCCGGACCGCGCGGAGCTGGAGGCGCAGCTCGAGCGCTTCCGCGCCGAGCTGACCGGTTACAGCTACCGCATGCTCGGCTCCTCGTTCGAGGCCGAGGACGCGGTGCAGGAGACGATGATCAGGGCCTGGCGGGCCCTGGACAAGTTCGACGGGCGCTCCTCGCTGCGCTCGTGGGTGTACCGGATCGCCACGAACGTCTGCATCGACGCGCTCAACGGGCGCAAGCGGCGCGCGGTGCCGATGGACTTCGGGGGGCCGTCCGAGCCGAAGGCGGAGAACCTGCGCGAGCCCCTGCCGGACGACACCTGGCTCGAGCCGATGCCCGATGCACGGGTCACCCCGTCGGGCTCGGACCCCGCCGACACGGCGGTCGCGCGGGAGTCGATCCGGCTGGCGTTCGTCGCGGCGCTGCAGCACCTGCCGCCGAAGCAGCGGGTCGTGCTGATCCTGCGCGAGGTGCTCTGCTGGAAGGCGGCCGAGGTCGCCGAGCTGCTCGGCACGTCGGTGGCCTCGGTCAACAGCGCCCTGCAGCGGGCCCGCGCCACGCTCGACGACCGCGGGATCGGCGGGGCGGACGAGGCCGCGGCCTCTCCGCCGCCCGAGGACCACGTGGAGCTGCTCGCCAAGTACGTGGCGGCGTTCGAGAGCTACGACATGCAGGCGCTGGTGGCGCTGCTGCACGAGGACGCCGAGCAGAACATGCCGCCGCTCGAGCTCTGGCTCAGGGGCCGGGACGACATCCTCGCCTGGATGCTGGGGCCGGGCGCGAAGTGCCGCGGCTCGCGGATGCTGCCCACCTGGGCCAACGGCGCTCCGGCGTTCGGTCAGTACCGGCTGCACCCGGACGGGGTGCACCGGCCGTGGGGCCTGCAGGTGCTGCGGATCGAGGGCGACCGGATCGCGGGGATCAGCACCTTCCTCGACGCCAAACTGTTCGAGTTCTTCGGTCTGCCCGCGGAGCTCCCGCCCGGTTCCTGAGCATTTCGGGGGCTCGACGAGAATTCGCCGGAAATGGATTGAGAACGCGGGACGCACCGGACCCGGAAATCGGGCCCGGTGCGTCATCCCCGGTTGGACGCTGAGCTCAGCGAGTCAGCTCTGGCGCAGGCTCGCGATGTCGCCGGCGTCGCAGGAGGCGGCCTGCGGGGCGTCGTGGGCGACGGAAGGGCCGCTCAGGAGACCCAGCACACCGCTGACGGCGGCGGTCACGTCGACGTTCGGGCAGACGTTGACGTTCTTCAGCACGTCGGCGTTGTTCAGGGCGTTCACCGCGACCAGGCCGTTCGCGGAGGAGGGGCCGTCGTCGCTGATCGCGCCGATGTTCTTGATGTCGCGGTCGGACTGGTGGTGACCGCCGTGGTGGTCGTGGCCCATGTCACCGGCGAACGCGAGCGGGGACACCGCAACGATGCTCGCAGCGACGCCGACGGTGACGATCCCAGCCTTCTTCAGCACAGTGGTTCTCCTGTTACGTACGGGGATCCGGTTCGTGGACCCATCGTGTTTCAGCGTGTGACTTGGGGAGCCCCGCTGATGACGGAAAAGCTATCCGCACCCCGACCGAACTACCGAGCCATCTACCACCATCGTGTGTATGGCATTACTTTAGGTAAGGATATTGGTCTCTTCGGGCATGATCAGCGGCGGATGTCAACCCCGTCCATCCGAAAGCAGTCACTCTTTGCAGTGAATCATGACCCGTTCAGCCGCATAACCTTTGCCCCTGTCACTCTTGGTGACGAGAGTATCCCGACACGGGGATGGCGGCGCCACGATCGGGCACGCTTCCCGAATCCCGAACCCGCGGATCGGGCCAGCCGGAGGAGCGGCTGATGGTCGACACACCGTCACCGAATGCGACGGAGGGCCGTGCGGTGCAGCCCTCCTTCGCCCGTGGCCCTGTGGTGGCGGTCGCCGCGCTGCTCGTCCTCGTCCTGCTGCTCGCGGCGGGCGGCTACGGCTACCACCGCGACGAGCTCTACTTCCTCGCCGCGGGCCGGCACCTGGCCTGGGGGTACGTGGACCAGGGCCCGCTCACGCCGTTGTTCGCACGGATCGCCACGGCGGTCGCGGGCGACTCCCTGGTGGGACTGCGGGTCCTGCCCGCGCTCTTCACGGGCATGCTCGTGATCGTCACGGCCCTGCTGACCCGGGAGTTCGGCGGTCGACGAGGGGCGCAGACCCTGGCGGCCGCCTGCGCCGCGGTGTCGGCGATCGTGCTGCAGACCGGCCACCTGCTGTCCACGACCACGTTCGACCTGCTCGTGTGGGCCGTGGTCGCGTGGCTCACGGCGCGGGCGCTGCGCAGGGGCGGCCCCCGGTGGCTCCTGGTCGGGCTCGCCGCCGGGATCGGCCTGCAGAACAAGATGCTCGTGGCCTTCCTGCTGCTCGGCCTGCTCGTCGGGCTGGTGGTGGTCGGGCCGCGGCGACCGCTGCGCGATCCGTGGATGTGGGGTGCGGGCCTGCTCGCCGCCGCCCTGTGGGCGCCCTACCTGGCATGGCAGGCGGCGCACGGGTGGCCGCAGGTGGAGCTGTCGGGATCGATCGCGACCGGCGGGTCCACCTCCAGCGAGCCCTGGTGGCTCGTCGTGCCCTTCCAGTTGGTGCTGGTCTCGCCGCTCCTGGTGCCGGTGTGGGTGGCCGGGCTGGTCACGCTCTGGCGCAGCCGGACGTATCGGCTCTTCCCCGTCGCGTACGCCCTGCTGGCGGTGCTGTTCACGGCCACGGGCGGCAAGCCGTACTACCTGGGCGGGCTGTACCCCGTGCTGCTGGCCGCGGGGGCGGAACCGGTGCTGCGCTGGGTGCGGGCCGGGCGTGGGCAGGCCGCGCTCCTCGGCGGCGCCCTCGTCCTCACCGCCGCGATCAACGCCACCTTGATGCTCCCCGTCGTCCCCGTCGCACAGCTGAAGGACACCCCGGTCACGTCCGTGGTGCCCGACGTCGGCGAGACCGTGGGCTGGCCGGAGTTCGCCGCGACGGTCGCCGGGGTCGTCGCCGCGCAGCCGCCCGGTACCGTCGTCCTCACCGCGAACTACGGCGAGGCCGGCGCCGTGCAGCGGTCGGCGCCGGGAATCCCGGTCGTCAGCGGCCACAACTCCTACGCCGACTGGGGCACACCGCCCGACACGGCCACCGCCGTCGTCGTCGGCTACCCGCGGGCGCTCCTCCGGCAGTGGTGCGGCTCGCTCGAGCAGGCCGCGGTGATCGACGACGGCGTCGGGCTCGACAACCAGGAGCAGGGCCGGCCCGTGTGGGTGTGCCGGAACCCGGTCGCGAGCTGGACCGCGCTCTGGCCCCGGATCCGACACATCGGGTGATCCCGTGGCTGCTCGTGGATCCGCCCGTCCCGCTGCCGCTGCTGCACGCCGAGGCCGTCTGCCGAATCACCGCCGGCCTCCCCCAACCGCGTCGCCGGCAACGGAGACCCGGGCGGAAATGTCCGGACACGCCGCGGTCGGCGCGGCACACTGAGGGCCATGACGGCGTCGGCGCGCTCGGCGCCTTCCCCTGCTGACGATCCCCGCCGGCCGGATCGTGCTGCGCGACGAGGGCAGCCGCACGACCTGGCAGGTGGACATCTCGGCGTTCCGGCTCGCGCCCGTCCCGGTGACCGCCGGGGAGTTCCACGGCGGCGACAGCCGGCTGCCGGTCACCGAGGTCTCCTGGTTCGACGCGCTGCGCTTCTGTACCACGCGGTCGGCGGAGGAGGGTCTCCGACCCTGCTACACCCTCGGTGAGGACCCCGACGGCCTCGGCATCGGGTGGGACCGGGCGGCCGACGGCTACCGGCTGCCCACCGAGGCCGAGTGGGAGTTCGCCTGCAGGGCGGGCAGCACCGACGTCCGGCCCGGCGAGCTCGACGAGATCGCCTGGTATCGCGGCAACTCCGGGGGCCGGCCGCACGAGGTCGGCACCCGCGCCCCGAACGCCTGGGGCCTGCACGACACGATCGGCAACGTCCGGGAGTGGTGCTGGGACCGCTTCGACACCCGGGTCTACGGGCCGTACCGGGTCTTCCGGGGCGGCGGATGGTTCGACCCGCCGCGAGCGTGCCGCGCCTCCTGCCGACGCAAGAGCCACCCCACTCTGACAATCGACGACCTCGGCTTCCGCCTCGCCCGCTCCGTTTGATCGCTGCGGAGCACCTGGCCGTGGGCGCGCTGGGCGACGAAGATCACCGATCGTGGACGACGCGGGTCGATTCCCGACCGTCCCCGTCCACGGCCCGTGATCATGCAGGGCGGGCGGTCGAAAAGAGGAACGGCCCGCGCGGGACGCGGGCCGGTGAGAAGGTGTGGCCAGGGGCGGGGTCGAACCGCCGACCTTCCGCTTTTCAGGCGGACGCTCGTACCAACTGAGCTACCTGGCCCTGGCTCCGAGGGGAACCGGATGGTGAAGCGACCCAGACGGGACTCGAACCCGCGACCTTCGCCGTGACAGGGCGACGCGCTAACCAACTGCGCCACTGGGCCTTGCTTATGGACTTACCGTACCCCCAACGGGATTCGAACCCGCGCTGCCGCCTTGAAAGGGCGGAGTCCTAGGCCGCTAGACGATGGGGGCTCGGACCGCCGGAGCGATCCTCGACCTCCAACGGCTGTCCGTTGGGAGCGAGGAAAGCATATGACACGCCCCGGCGCCGACCCAAATCGCCCCCCTCTTACCGCGTTCCCGCTGGTCACACCCGGTGCGAGAGCGCCGAACGGGCCTGTTCGGCCCGGTCGGCGACGTTTGTGACCTGCGGTACACCTCAGCGGCAGACTGGCGGCGGCAGATCGGGATTGGCGGAGACCAGGCCGAGCATGTCCAGCAGCAGCCGGAGGTCGTCCGGGTCCTGCGAGTTCTCGGCGACGACGAGCCGGGCGCGCTGCACCTCGTCGTCGGAGACCCGGTAGGCGTCGGCCGCGCTGCGCGGACCCGGGATCGCCCCGGAGGCCCGGTCCTCCCCGCCGGCGACCCCGTTCGCGAGTCCGTTGGCACTGCCCCGCACGCTGTCGATCCCGCTCAACGACGTCTCTCCTTCGGTCGCGACCCCTGGCGACCCGGGGCGGCCCGCGGGCGGAGACGGGCACGGCGGAACCCACGAGCACCGATCCCCCGACCGGCGTCGCGCCCCGTGACCGGCGAACACCCTGCGGCCACCCCCGTGGCCGTGGCCGGAACGTTACCCATCCGAGACCCTCCCCGCATGCCCCTTCCCGGGTGAGGACGACGACGGTGCGTCACACGATCACCACAATGCGACATCCGGAGCCGCCCGCGCCGGCGTACCCCCTCGGGGTATGCTCGTCCCCGAGAGCGACACCACGGGCGACCCAGGGAGGAACGCGATGCCCGGTTATTCCGGCGCCCGCGAGGCCCATCTCCGGCGGCTCCGCCGCATCGAGGGCCAGATCCGCGGCCTGCAACGCATGGTGGACGACGACGTGTACTGCATCGACGTGCTCACCCAGGTCTCCGCGGCGACCCGGGCGCTGCAGTCGTTCGCTCTCGAGCTGCTCTCCGAGCACATGGCGGGCTGCGTCGTGGACGCGGCCCGCAACGATCCCGACGAGGGCGCGGCGAAGGTGAAGGAAGCCGCCGACGCCATCGCCCGTCTCGTCAAGTCCTGACCGTCCCCGCCCATCCGTCCGTACGAGAGGGAGGCTCCCCACCCATGAGCGTCGAGACCCCGTTCCGCACCACCGTCACGGTCGTCGGCATGACCTGCGGGCACTGCACCACCTCGGTCCAGGAGGAGGTCGGCGAGGTCGCCGGCGTCCGCTCGGTCGACGTCGACCTGGCCAGCGGCGCCGTCACGATCACCGCGGACCGCGAGATCGGCCGCGAGGAGATCGAGGCCGCGGTCGTCGAGGCCGGCTACTCCCTCGCCTGATTCGCGCGTCACGAACGGCACCCCGACCGGGGGTGCCGTTCGTGCGTCCGGGTGACGGCGCGCCGCTACGCTCCCCGCATGGCCGGCTTCCGGGACCGACGCCCGTCGCGCCACGGCGCGCCCGCCCGCAGGGCCCCCGGGCCCGAGCTGGAGCAGCACGATCCGGAGCTCGACTCCTACCTGGCGGCCCTCGCGCCGGGCGCCGAACCCGGCGCGACCGAGACGACCGGCCGGTTCGGCAGCGCCCAGGTCTTCCAGCTGCGGCTGCCGGCGCTGCGCATCGAGCAGCTCCGCCGGGTGGCCGAGGAACGCGGGACCTCGCCGGGCGCGCTGGCCACGGAGTGGGTGCTCGAACGGCTGGCGCAGGAGGACGCCCCGACCGGGCCGATGCCCGTCACCGCAGCCGAGGCGGGTCGACGGGCGCAGCTGCGCCTGCGCCTCAGGCGGCAGTAGCGGGCGTCATCGTGGCGCCGAGACCAGCACCTTCGCGGCGTCGCCGTCGGCCAGGCACGGGCTCCCGGTGAGCCGCGTGGGGTCGACAGCCATGGCCAGCGCCCGGTAGCCCGCCGCCGAGAGGTGCAGGCCGTCGCCGGAGTCGAACGCCGGCGCCAGCCGGGCGGCGTCGGCCGGGTCGGCCACCGCGGTGGCGAAGTCGAACACGCCGTCGGCGTGCGCCGGCCCCTCGGTACGGATCCACCGGTTGACCGCCTCCCGCTGCTCCACGGCGAAGGGCGTGCCGTGCGCGCCGGCGGTCGAGGGCGTGATCGTGGTCAGGAAGACCCGCCGGCCGTCCGCCCGGACCCGGTCGGCGTAGTCGACCAGGCCGGCGACGATCTCGCCGGCGTCCCGGCCGGCGGCGAGGTCGTTGGTCCCGATGTGGAGGACGACGTCGGCAGCGCCCGGCACCGAGGCGACGTCGTCGGCGTAGCGGGCCGCCGGGGCCTCCCCGGTCCCACCGCCGAGCAGCTGGTTCGCCGAGATCCCCGCGTTGAGCACGGGCATGGCGAGCCCGCCGGTGAGCCGCCCGGCCAGCGCGTCGGACCAGCGGTCGTCCCGGTCGGGGTCGCTGGCGACGCCGTCGGTGATCGATTCGCCGACCAGGACCACGGCGTTCTCGGCGCGCGGAGCCAGGACGTCGACCCCGGTGAGCACGAACCAGGACGAGACCGCCCGGGTGAACGGGCCGGGGGCGACCGAGTCGGCGACGTCGCCCGGCGTGGAGACGTACGAGGTCTGCAGGGCGACGGGGTGCACCGCGACCCGGTCCGGCTCCTGCGGCAGGAAGAGACTGATCGCGAGGGGGGTGCCGCGCTGGGCGACGAACGCCAGCGGATCGCTGGTGAGGTCCTGCCCGGGCGGCACGACGGCGGTCGGTGCGCCGGCGAACAGCACCGGCCGGGCGGTGCCGGGCACGAGCGCAGCGCCGGAACCCGCCACGGCCGCCGACGCCGCGTCGATCCGCAGGGGCTGCGTGCCGAACCGGTTGGAGACCCGGATCCGCAGCTCCGAGCCGGTGGCCTGGGGCCGCAGCAGCATCCGCAGCGTCCGTCCGCCCAGGTCGAAGGCCTGCCCGGCCTGGGGGCTGGTCCGCCACGCCGCCACCCACGCGGGACCGCACGGCGCGGGCGAGGCCCCGTCCTCGGCACCCGACGCACCCGTCGACCCGAACGGGAGCAGCGCGACGGCCAGGCCGAGCACGGCCGCGGCCGCCACCAGGCCCGCCGCGAGTCCCCGGCCACCCCGGAACCGGTGCAGAGCGTCCACCCACACCCCTTCGCCGACGGCGGACCAACCCGACCGGGTCGTGCCGGCGGGGCGAGATCCTCACTCGAACGAACGATCCCGCCCGCCGCTCGGCCTATCGGCCATCCGAGTGGTGACGTTACGTGGACCACTCATGACGGACCGTCGCCTCACCGATCGGCCAGTTCGGCGCCCCACACGGGGCCGGTTCGCCCTAGGGTCAGGGGCCGGGAAGTGCGAGGACGTTCGGATTCGGGAGGCCGTTGTGGGCGCGTACGAGGACGTTTTCCGGGCCAGCGTGGAGGACCGGGAGGGGTTCTGGTTGCGGGCGGCGGAGGCGCTGGACTGGCACAAGGCGCCGACGAAAGCCCTGGACGAGTCGAACCCGCCGTTCTACCGCTGGTTCCCCGACGGGGAGATCAACGTCGCGCACAACGCGCTGGACCGCCACGTCGAGGCCGGGCGGGGCGAGCAGGCCGCGTTGATCTACGACTCGCCGGTCACCGACACCAAGCGGACCTACACCTACGCCCAGCTGCGCGACGAGGTCGCCACCTTCGCCGGGGTGCTGCGCGAGCTGGGCGTGGGCCGCGGGGACCGTGTGGTGATCTACATGCCGATGGTGCCCGAGGCGGCGATCGCGATGCTGGCGTCGGCGCGGCTGGGCGCGGTGCACTCGGTGGTGTTCGGCGGGTTCGCGGCCAAGGAGCTCGCGGTGCGCATCGACGACGCCGCCCCGAAGGTCGTCGTGTCGGCCTCCTGCGGGATCGAGGGCAAGCGGGTCATCGAGTACAAGCCGCTGCTGGACAAGGCCATCGAGCTCTCCGCGCACAAGCCCGACAAGCAGGTGATCCTGCAGCGCCCGCAGGCCCAGGCGGCCATGGGCGACAACGACGTCGACTGGGCCGAGGCCGTGGCGAAGGCCTCCCCGGCCGGTCCGGTGCCGGTGCCGTCCACCGACCCGCTGTACGTGCTCTACACCTCCGGGACCACCGGCAAGCCCAAGGGCGTGGTCCGCGACGGTGGGGGCTACGCCACAGCGCTGGCCTGGTCCATGCCCAACGTCTACGACGTCTCGGCCGGACAGACGATCTTCACCGCGTCCGACGTGGGCTGGGTCGTCGGGCACTCCTACATCGTCTACGCGCCGCTGCTCGCCGGCGCGACCACGATCCTCTACGAGGGCAAGCCGGTCGGGACCCCGGACGCCGGGCAGTTCTGGCGGGTGATGTCGGAGTACGGGGTGCGCTCGATGTTCACCGCCCCGACGGCGTTTAGGGCGTTGAAGAAGGAGGACCCGAACGGGGAGTACGCGCGCAAGTACGACCTGTCCGGGTTGAAGTACCTGTTCCTGGCCGGGGAGCGGCTCGACCCGGAGACCTACCGCTGGGCCTCGCAGCTGCTCGACATCCCGGTGATCGACCACTGGTGGCAGACCGAGACCGGCTGGCCGATCGTGGCCAACCCGGCCGGGATCGAGCTGCTGGAGATCAAGCCGGGCTCGCCGACCCGGGCGCTGCCCGGCTGGGACATCCAGATCCTCGACACCGACGGCAAGCCGGTGCCGGCCGGGGAGGACGGCGCGATCGTCGCGAAGCTGCCGCTGCCGCCCGGCGCGTTCCCCACGCTGTGGAACGACGACGAGCGGTTCATCCAGTCCTACATGTCGGCGTTCGAGGGCTACTACCTCACCGGCGACGGCGGCCGGGTCGACGACGACGGCTACGTGTTCGTCATGGGCCGCACCGACGACGTCATCAACGTCGCCGGACACCGGCTGTCCACCGGCGGCATGGAGGAGGTCCTGGCCTCGCACCCGGACGTGGCCGAGTGCGCGGTCATCGGCGTCTCCGACCAGATGAAGGGCCAGATCCCGCGCGGGTTCGTGGTGCTCAAGGCCGGCGTGGACGCCTCCGCCGAGGGCTACGAGGACAAGCTGCGCGCCGAGCTGGTCCAGATGGTGCGCGACCAGGTCGGCGCGGTGGCCTCGCTCAAGGAGGTCGCGATCGTCCCGGGGCTGCCCAAGACCCGCTCCGGGAAGATCCTGCGCAAGACCATGCGCGGTATCGCCGACGGCGCCGACGAGCCGGTGCCCTCCACCATCGAGAGCGTCGACGTCCTCGACGCCCTGCGGCCGGTGCTCCGGAAGGACTAGCGGCGACGCATACCAAAGATGGATGAGACGTGGTAATGCGGAGGTAACCCTCTCGCGATAGGTGGGTCGGCCGTCGAGAAGCCCCGGCGGCCGGGCCCCCTTCCGAGAGGACACCGATGCCCACTCGTGCCCCCGCACGTCCGCTGATCCGTACCGCCGCGCTGCTCGCGTCCGTCTCCGCCGCGCTGCTGTTCGGCGCCACCGCGCCCGCGATGGCGGCCACGGTCACCTGCAGTGACTTCACCTACGAGGAGGACGCCCAGGCCGCGCTCCCACTGAACCCGGGTCTCGACGGCAACCACGACGGCAAGGCCTGCGAGTCACTGCCGGGCCGCGGCACGACCACGCCGACCACGACCCCGAAGCCCACGCCGACCACCACGACCAAGCCCCCGAAGCCGACGCCCTCGCCCACCACGCCCCCGTCGCACGACGACCACGGCACCGGCGACGGCAACGGCAGCGGCAGTGGCAGTGGCCGCGACGACCACGGCGGCAAGGACGACAACGGCAACCGCGACGACCACCACGACGGCGGGTGGCAGGACCGCGACGACCACGGCGACGGCAACCACGACGACGCCGCCACGGACGTCACCACGGACGACGATCCGACCACCGTCGAGGAGGCCGCGGACGACACCGCCGTGGTGACCGGCGATCGCGACTGCGCCGACTTCGCCACCCAGGCCGCGGCCCAGGCCGTGCTGCTGGCCGACCTCTCCGACCCCGAGCGGCTCGACGCCGACTCCGACGGCATCGCCTGCGAGGACCACTTCGGCACCGAGGGCCGCCAGGTCGCGGTCCACCCGGTCGGCGGCGTCGCGACGGGCGGGGCCGGCCTCCGATGAGCCGCACCCGGATCCCGTCGCCCGCCGGCCGGTTCCGGCGGCTCGCCGCCGGCCTCCTCGCCGGGACCGCCGTGGTCGTCCTGGCCGGCTGCAGCGCCCCGGAGGCCACGCAGTCGACCCAGGCGACGCACCAGGCCGCGCAGGTCCCGGCGGCCGCGGCGCCGGCGGCCACGGCACCCCTGGCCGCGTCGACGCCGGAGCGGCTCGAGGTCCCGTCGATCGGTGTGGCGGCCGGCCCGCTGCGGAAGCTGGGCCTCACGGCCGAGGGCGCCCTCGAGGTCCCGACCGACGCGACGACCGTCGGCTGGTTCGGGCTCGGCCCGACCCCGGGGGGGTCCGGACCGGCCGTGCTGGCGGCGCACGTCGACTACGGCGGCGTGCCCGGCACGTTCACGCGCCTGTCGGCGGTGGCGGTGGGCGACGAGATCCGGGTGGCCCGCGCCGATCGCACTACCGCGCTGTTCACCGCCTACCGGGTGGCGCAGTACCCGAAGTCGGCCTTCCCGACCGAGGAGGTCTACGGCGACACCCCGGGCGCGGAGCTGCGGCTCATCACCTGCGGCGGCGCCTTCGACGACACCGCCCGTTCCTACGCCGACAACGTCGTGGTCTACGCCCGCCTGACGGGCACGGCCTGACCGCGCCGCATGATCCGCGACCGGGCACCGGGACGTTCGGGATCCGAGCGTTCCGCTGCCCGGCTGTGGATCTTGTGCGCGTTCGGTGGTCCGACGCCACCGTTCACCCGAACGTGTAACACCCCGGTCCGGGGCCCGCGATGAGGGAGGGACGGCGCGCTCCCCCACCGGCCGTCGCACCCCCACCGGAGAGGACCCCGCCTCCGATGCGTCACCCGTTCCGCCCGCGGCTCCCCGCGGTGCTGGCGGCGAGCCTGGCCGCGGTCGTCGTCGGCGGCCTGGCCGCCGCGGCGCTCGTCGTCGACACCGGGCCGCCGGGCCCCGTGCTGGCCGCCCAGCTCCGCGTCACCCCGCGCGCCGCCCCCGTCGACGTGGCCGCCGTGGAACCCACCGTCCGGCACCAGTCCGCGCGCACGCCTGCCACCACCCCGCAGGCGCCCGCCCCGCTGGCCCTCGCCGGCGCCGTCCGGGCCGCGGCGTCCGCCCGTGCGGAGGCCGACCGGACCCCTTGCCCGAGCATCCGCGCGGCCGCACCCCGCCTCCCTGGTACAGGTTCCAGGCAAGGGTGTCCTGAGTCACCCGCGACCGACCCCACGGGTCCACCATTGACGCCATGAAGGTTCATGTGGACTTCGACCTGTGTGAGAGCAACGCGCTGTGCATGGCCGCCGCACCGGAGGTCTTCGAGGTGCGCGACGACGACTTCCTCTACATCCTCGACGAGAACCCGCCGGAGGAGCTGCGCGGGAAGGTCGAGGAGGCGGTCCGGGCCTGCCCCAAGGCCGCCATCACTCTCGAGGGATAGTTGCCGGGCCCCGGGCCAGCGGCGAGGATCTGCGGATGGACACGGTCTGGACCACGCCGCTGACGCCGCTGAGCTTCCTGGGCCGCTCGGCCGAGGTGTACCCGGACAAGACGGCGATCGTCCACGACGACCGCACGTGGACCTACGCGGAGTTCGCCGCGGAGGTCACCCGGGTGGCGCACGGCCTGCGCGGTTCCGGCGTGGAGCGCGGGGACCGGGTGGCGTACCTGCTGCCCAACGTGCCCGAGATGCTGGTCGCGCACTTCGCCGTGCCGCTGGCCGGGGCGATCCTGGTCGCGATCAACACCCGGCTGTCGTCCGAGGAGATCCGCTACATCCTCGACCACTCGGGCTCGAAGCTGCTCGTGGTCGACGCGGCACTGTTCCCCCAGGTCGAGCCGGTCGTCCGCGAGCTGCAGACCGTCGAGGAGATCATCACGGTGGTCGACCCGGGCCATCCGGGCGACGGCATCGGCTCCGGTGTGCGCTACGACGACCTGCTCGCCCGCGGCTCGGACGAGCCGCTGCCCTGGGAGGTCGCCGACGAGGACTCGACGATCTCGATCAACTACACCTCGGGCACCACGGGCAAGCCCAAGGGCGTGCAGTACTCGCACCGCGGGGCGTACCTGAACTCGTTCGGCGAGATCGTGCACTCGGCGCACACGCCGGACAGCGTCTACCTCTGGACGCTGCCCATGTTCCACTGCAACGGCTGGTGCACGCCCTGGGCGCTCACCGGCATCGGCGGCACCCACGTCTGCCTGCGTGAGGTCCGCGGCGACCGGATCTGGCAGCTGATCCTCGAGCACGGGGTCACGCACCTCAACGGCGCGCCCACCGTCGTCACCACGATCATGCGCGCGGAGCAGGCGACGAAGCTGGACTACCAGCTCGTCGTCACCACCGCCGGCGCCCCGCCGAGCCCGACCACCATCCTGCAGATGGAGCGGATGGGCTTCCGGATCGTGCACGTCTACGGCCTCACCGAGACCTACGGGCCGTACTCCGTGAACCAGTACCAGCGCGCCTGGGACGGCCTCGAGCCCGAGGAGCGCGCAGCGCTGCAGGCCCGGCAGGGCGTCGGGATGCTGCAGACGGACCGGGTGCGCGTGGTGGACAAGGGCATGCGCGACGTGCCGCGGGACGGGCAGACGATGGGCGAGATCGTCATGCGCGGCAACAACGTCATGACCGGCTACTACGAGGACCCGGCGGGCACCGAGAAGGCGTTCGAGGGCGGCTGGTTCCACTCCGGCGACCTGGGCGTGATGCACCCCGACGGCTACGTGGAGCTGCGCGACCGCGCCAAGGACATCGTCATCTCCGGCGGCGAGAACATCTCGACGGTCGAGGTCGAGCAGGCCGTCGTGTCGCACCCGGCGGTCCTGGAGGCCGCGGTGATCGGCGTGCCCGACGAACAGTGGGGCGAGCGGCCGAAGGCGTTCGTCGTGCTGGCCCCCGGGGGCGAGGCCACGCCCGAGGAGCTGATCGAGCACGTCAAGTCGAAGATCGCGCGGTACAAGGCCCCGCGCGACGTCGAGATCGTCGACGAGCTGCCCAAGACCTCCACGGGCAAGATCCAGAAGTTCGAGCTGCGCGCCCGGGAGAGCTCGTGACGGACGACCGCGTCTGACGACGGCCGCCCGTTCCCCTGACGACCGGTAGGGCCTCCTGATCCGTCACGTCCGGGCGAACCCCGGGCGCGAGTCCGTTAGCGTTGCTCATCGTGAGCCGTGACCAGTCCGCCTTCCGTGTGGGGGCCGGCGCGGTCGCGATCACCACCTCGACGGTGCTGCCGATCTTCCTGACCGGCGCGCTGGCGGTGCAGATCTCCGCCGAGCTGGGCTTCGACCCGGCCGGGCTCGGCCTGGTCGTGGCGCTGTACTTCGCCGTCTCGGCGGTGGTGTCGCTGCCCGTCGGGAAGATCGTCGAGCGCCTGGGCTCGGGCCGGACCAGCCGCATCGCCGTGCTCGGCGCGGCCTCGTTCATGCTGCTCACGGCCGGGCTGGCGCGGAACTACGCCTCGCTCCTCGCGATCCTGCTGTGTGGCGCGTGGTGCAACGTCATGGGTCAGCTCTCCTCGAACCTCACCCTCGCGCGCTCGATGCCCGCCGCGCGCATGGGCCTGTCCTTCGGGGTCAAGCAGGCCTCGGTGCCGCTGGCGACACTGCTGGCGGGCGTCGCGGTCCCGGCCGTCGCGCTCACCGTCGGGTGGCGCTGGGCCTACGTGATCGGGGCGGCGCTGGCGCTGACCTCCCTGGCCGCCGCCCCGCGCGGATCCGGCCCCGGCGTCCGCGACCGCACCGTCCCCGAGGACCGGGCGACGGCGGCGCTGTCGGTCGTCGGCGCCGCCGCGGGACTGGGCGCGGCGAGCGCGACCGGGCTGGGCATCTTCCTGGTGGCCTCGGCGGTGGACCGGGGCGTGGACCCCGGGCTCGCGGGCCTGGTCCTGACCCTCGGCAGCGTCGTCGGGCTGCTGATGCGGATGCTGCACGGCTGGCTCGCCGACCGCCGCACGGGTGGGCACGTGGCGGTCGTCGCCGGCTGCCTGCTGCTGGGCGCGGCCGGGCTCCTGCTGCTCGCCGCGCCCGGACCGGTGGCGCTGGTCGTCGGCACGGTCCTGGGCTTCGGGCTCGGCTGGTCGTGGCCGGGCCTGCTGCAGTTCGCGGTGGTGCGGCTGAACCCGTCGGCGCCCGCCGCGGCGACGGCGATCGTGCAGGTCGGCGTGTACGCCGGCGGGTTCGTCGGGCCGGTCGGGTTCGGGTTCCTGGCCGCGCACGCCTCGTTCACCGCGGCCTGGATCGTGGCCGCCGCCGCGATGGTGGTGGCCGGCGTCGGCGTCCTGCTCGGCCGCCGGATGCTGCTGGCCCACACCCGCAGGTCGGACGATGTCGTGGGCGCCGGGCGCGGAAGCACCCGGCCCTCCCGGGTCAGCGGCTGAGGCGCCGGCCCCGAGTCACCCGCACAGCCGCTCCGCCAGCGCGATCGCGTCGAAGGGCGCGTGCACCTTGACGTCGTTGTCGAAGTAGACGACCACGTCGAGGTCCGCGGCGAGCCATCCGCGGATCCGGTCGGCCCACACGTCCAGGGCCTGCGGCGTGTAGCCGCTGACGTAGAGCTCCTGGTCGCCGTGCAGCCGGACGTAGACGTGGTCGCTGGTCACGTCGGTGAGGAAGGGCCACTTGCCGGCGGTGTCCGCGACGACGAGCGCCACGTCGTGCTCCCGCAGGAGGTCGAGGAACGCCGGGTCGCGGAAGCTCTCGTGCCGGACCTCCACGGCGTGCCGCAGCGGGCGGTCGGCGTCGGTCTCCAGCAGGCTGCGGCCCTCGAGGCGCTCGTCGTGCTCCTTCGCGAGATCGGCCGCGGCGGAAGTGGTGTGCGGCAGCAGCTCGAGGAAGGCCCGCATCCGGTCGGGGTCGAAGCGCATCCGCGGCGGCAGCTGCCACAGCACCGGCCCGAGCTTGGGACCGAGGCCCAGCACGCCGGAGGCGAAGAAGTTGGCCACCGGGGTCCGGACCTCGCGCAGCTGCTTGAGGTGCGTGACGAACCGCGGACCCTTGACCGCGAACAGGAAGTCCGGCGGCGTCTCCTCCCGCCAGCTCACCCAGCTCTCCGGCCGCTGCAGCGAGTAGAAGGACCCGTTGACCTCGATCGACGACACCGCGCGGGACAGGTACTCCAACTCGCGGCGCTGGGCCAGGCCCCTGGGATAGAACACGCCGCGCCACGGCGGGTACCGCCATCCCGACGTCCCGGTGCGCACCTCGGCCACGTGGTCATCCTGGCCTAGGGTGCGGCAGGTGCGCAGCGAACCCGTCCCGCCCGACGACGGCTACCTCCGCGCCCTGGTGGCCGCGACCGAGCGGGCGGTCACCGACGCCGGACCGCTCGGTTCGGACCACGCCGGGGCCACCGCCGAGCTCCGCGAACCAGTCGCCGACGCCGTCGTCGAGCTGGGTGACGAGCTGGTCGCGCTGAGCCGCGACCTGCACGCCCACCCGGAGACGTCGTTCGGCGAGCACCGATCGGTGGCCGCCGTCGCCGAGCTGCTGAAACGGCACGGGCACGAGGCCGAGGTCGGGATCGCCGGGCTGGGGACGGCGTTGCGGGTGGGCGTCGGGACAGAGGGCCCCCACGTCGGGATCCTCGCCGAGTACGACGCACTGCCGGGGATCGGGCACGGCTGCGGCCACAACGTCATCTGCACGACGGCCGTGGGCGCGTACCTCGCGCTCGCCGGCCGGGCGCCGGGCCGGGTCACCCTGTTCGGCACACCCGCCGAGGAGGGCGGGGGCGGCAAGGAGACGATGGCGCGGGCCGGGGTGTTCGACGACGTCGACGCCGTCGTGATGCTCCATCCCTTCTCCCACGACGTCGCCATGCACCCGTTCCTCGGCCGCCGGCAGGTCGAGATGGTGTTCCGCGGGGTCGCGGCGCACGCGGCCGCCCAGCCGTTCATGGGCCGCAACGCCCTCGACGCCGCCGTCGCCGCCTACACCGGGGTGGCGGCGCTGCGTCAGCACCTGCCGCCGGGCGACCGGCTGCACGGGGTGTTCACGGACGGCGGGTCGCGTCCCAACGTCGTCCCGGACCGGGCGGCCTTGCTGTTCTACGTCCGCTCGGCCGAGCCGGACACCCTGCGGGACCTGGCGGCGCGGGTCACCGCGATCGCCGAGGGCGCGGCGCTGATGCACGGCTGCGGCGTCGAGCTCACCTGGGACGAGAAGCCCGCCTACCTGCCGATCCGGCACAACCGCACGCTGGCCGGGCGGTGGGCCGTCAACCAGCGGGACTGCGGCCGGACCTCGCTCAGCCCGGGCGCGGTGCCGGAGTTCCTCACCGGGTCGACCGACCTGGGGAACCTCAGCTACCGGATGCCCGCCATCCACCCGATGCTCGCGATCTCCGGGCCCACGGACTCGCTGCACACCGTCGAGTTCGCCGAGGCGGCGGGCGGGGCGGGCGGCGACGCCGGGGTCCGCGACGGTGCCCTCGGCCTCGCCCTCACCGCCCTGGACTACCTCGCTGACCCGGCGCTGCGCGAGGCCGTGCACGCCGAGTTCGAGGCGCAGGGCGGGGCGGTCGACGTGCCGCACTATTTCGACTAGCCCCAACTACGCTCGACCCGTGGATCTCGCCCGCGCCACGCGCGCCGTCCTGGACTGGCCCGTCGACCACGTCGCCGCCGCGGTGGTGGGTGCCGACGGCGAGGTCCGCGCGACGGCGGGGGACCTCGACCGGGAGTTCCGCCTCGCCTCGGTGACCAAGCTGCTCTCCGCCTACGCCGTGCTCATCGCTGTCGAGGAGGGTGCGATCGAGTGGGACGACCCGGCCGGCCCGGAGGGCTCCACGATCCGGCACCTCGCCGCGCACACCTCCGGCCTCGCCTTCGACTCCGACGACGTCCAGGCGAAGCCGGGCACCCGGCGGATCTACTCGAACGCCGGGTTCACGGTGCTCGGCGACGCGATCGCCAAGGCCAGCGGCATCGCGTTCCCGGAGTACCTGCGCGAGGCCGTCCTCGCCCCGCTCGGGCTCGACGCGACCGAGCTGCGCGGCCCCGCGGGCTCCGGCGCCTTCTCCACGGCCGCCGACATGGCACGGTTCGCCGCCGAGCTGCTGTCGCCCACGCTCGTCGCGCCCGCGACCTTCGCCGAGGCCACCCGGGTCGTCTTCCCGGGCCTCAACGGCGTGCTGCCCGGCTACGGCTCGCAGCGCCCGAACGACTGGGGGGCCGGCTTCGAGATTCGCGACGGCAAGAGCCCGCACTGGACCGGCACCCGCAACTCGCCCCGCACGTTCGGGCACTTCGGCCAGTCCGGGACCTTCTTGTGGGTCGACCCCGTTGCGGGCGCCGCCTGCGTGGTGCTCACCGACCGGAAGTTCGGCGAGTGGGCCGTCGAGGCGTGGACGCCGTACAACGACAGGATCCTCGCGGCCCTGTGAACAGCCCGTATGCGGCAGGATCCGGAACGTGACCCACGACACCCCGTGGATCCGGGAATCATCCGCGGGCCCCGCCCGTTGGATCACATGTCCGAGCCGGGCGAGCAGTGTCCCCGGGCCGCAACAGATAAACGCCGCCGCGGAATACCGTACGGCTGGAGCCGCGGTGTGCCACTCGCCGCGAGGCGACCTGCGTCCGGCTCGGACCCCATCGTCGACCAGGGAATTTCGCCCCGGCCGCGTGGGTTGAAGGAAGCGTCCGGATCGGGCGGACACCGTGTCCCCGGGTCTCAACCATCTGCCGCTGCGAGCGGCCACGCGCCGAGAGGCGACCGGCCGTCCGGCCCGGACCTTCCACCCCTACTTCGCTCGAGGAGCACGCCATGAAGGGCGACCGCGTCGAGATCGTGGTCGACGCCGGCAGCGGCACCACCCGGACCTACGAGGTCGAGGCGACCCGCGCCGGGCGCCGCGTCGACATCGCGCAGACCCGCGGCACAGTGGAGGTCAGCGAGGTCACGCGCGGCGGCACCGTCGTGCGCACCGCCCGCTTCCTGGCCGGCCGGGTGGTCGCGCTCGTGGAGCACCCCGCCACCGACGACCCCGTGGCCGAGGAGATCACCCCGGCGCTGCGCTCGGCCTGACGGCCGCAAACCCGTCGCGCCGCCCCCGGCCGTCGGTCAGACTGGGACCGAGCGGGTGTGATCCACACCGCCCGCCGGAACAGATCCTCCGGCCGGCCCGTTGAACCCGATGCCCGCCGGGCGCGGTCCTCGCCCCCGACAGGCAGACTTGACGATCGATGACCTCCATCCGAGCCACCGGGAACACGACTGCGCGCGCGGGCGATCCCTCCGCACGCACCGGCGTTCCCCTCCCGTCCGGTCCGACACCCACCATCGCGACCGGACCCGCCGCCCCGCAGGCCGCGGCTGCGCCCCAGAGCGGCAGCGCCGCGACCCCGGGTAGCGGCGACCGGACCCGCCGCCGCACACCCCGCCGGCGCGGGTCCCGGGGCCGGAGCGCACCCGCCGAGAGGCGGGGGAACGCGCCCGGCCCCGCCAGCGCCTCTCCCGACGGCCGAACCGACGGCCGCCCCGCCGACGAGCGCCGTGACGGCAGCCGCGACTCGGGCCGTGACTCCGGGAATGGTCGCAGCCGCGGTCAGCGTCCCGAGCGGACCGAGCCCGCCACACCGTCGCTGCCCGCGGAGGTCCTCGCCGACCTCGAGCGCCGCATCGCCGAGCTGGGCCCGCACGACGCGACCCGGCTGACCCGACGGTTCCGCGGTGCCCGCCGCTCCGGCGACGGCACCGCCCAGCAGGCCGTGGCCGACGCCGTCGCCGCGGCCGAGCACCGGCTCGAGCGCCGCCGCACCGCGGTGCCGCGCATCGCCTACCCCGCCGCGCTGCCCGTCAGCGCCCGGCGCGAGGACATCGCCGCGGCGATCCGCGACCACCAGGTCGTGATCGTCGCCGGTGAGACGGGCTCCGGGAAGACCACCCAGCTGCCGAAGATCTGCCTCGAGCTGGGCCGCGGCGTCTCCGGCATGATCGGCCACACCCAGCCGCGCCGGCTCGCCGCGCGGACCGTCGCCGCCCGCATCGCCGAGGAGCTCGGCACGGAGCTGGGTGACGTCGTCGGCTGGAAGGTCCGCTTCACCGACCAGGTGGGCGACCGCACGATGGTCAAGCTGATGACGGACGGCATCCTGCTCGCCGAACTCACCGGCGACCGGGACCTGCTGCAGTACGACACGCTCATCATCGACGAGGCGCACGAGCGCAGCCTCAACATCGACTTCATCCTCGGCTACCTCACGCAGCTGCTGCCCCGGCGTCCCGACCTCAAGGTGATCATCACCTCGGCGACGATCGACCCGGAGCGGTTCGCCCGGCATTTCGGCACGTCCGAGGAGCCCGCCCCGATCGTCGAGGTCTCGGGGCGCTCCTACCCCGTCGAGATCCGGTACCGGCCCGTCGTCGACCCCGACGACCCCGACGCCGACCCGGACCGCGAGGAGATCGACGCCATCGGCGACGCGGTCACCGAGCTGCAGCGCGAGGGCCCCGGCGACACCCTCGTGTTCCTGCCCGGCGAGCGGGAGATCCGCGACACCGCGGACGCGTTGGCGCGCCGGAACTTCCGCAACACCGAGATCCTGCCGCTCTACGCCCGGTTGACCACCGCCGAGCAGCAGCGCGTCTTCGCCCCGCACCCCGGGAACCGGATCGTGCTGGCCACCAACGTCGCCGAGACCTCGCTGACCGTCCCCGGCATCAAGTACGTGATCGACACCGGCACGGCCCGCATCTCGCGCTACTCCCGCCGGCTCAAGGTGCAGCGGCTGCCGATCGAGAAGATCTCGCAGGCCAGCGCCGACCAGCGCGCCGGCCGCTGCGGCCGCACGTCCGACGGCGTCTGCATCCGGCTCTACGCCGAGGACGACTTCGACGCGCGCCCCGAGTTCACCGACCCCGAGATCCTGCGCACCAACCTCGCGTCGGTCGTGCTGCAGATGATCGCGCTGGACCTGGGCGAGATCTCCGCGTTCCCGTTCGTCGAGCCCCCGGACCGCCGGGACGTCGCCGACGGCCTCGCCCTGCTGCACGAGCTGGGCGCGGTCGACCACGGCGCCCTGACGGCGGTGGGCCAGGCCCTCGCCCGGCTGCCCGTCGACCCCCGGCTCGGCCGGATGCTGGTGGAGGCCAACCGGACCGGCTGCCTCACCGAGGTCCTCGTGATCGCCGCGGCGCTGTCGGTGCAGGACCCGCGCGAGCGGCCGACCGAGCAGCGCCAGGCCGCCGACGAGAAGCACAACCGCTTCCGCGTGGAGGGCTCGGACTTCCTCGCGTTCGTCGCGCTCTGGCAGTACCTGGCCGAGCAGCGGGAGGTGTTGTCCGGCAACCGGTTCCGCCGCACGCTGCGCGAGGAGTTCCTGCACTACCTGCGCATCCGCGAGTGGTGGGACCTGCACGGCCAGCTCCGCCGGGCCGCGCGTTCGGCCGGGATGACCGCCAACGACACGCCCGCCGACCCCGACCGGATCCACCAGGCGTTGCTCTCCGGGCTGCTGTCCCAGGTGGGGCTGCTGGAGGAGACCGACACGAAGCAGCGGGGCGGGCGGGGAGACGACACGGCGCGCCGCGGCGCGCGGGAGTACCTCGGGGCCCGCAACGCGAAGTTCGCGATCTGGCCGGGCTCGGCGCTGGCGAAGAAGCCGCCGCGCTGGGTGATGGCGGCCGAGCTCGTCGAGACCTCCCGGCTGTGGGCGCGGACCGTCGCGAGGATCGAGCCGGAGTGGATCGAGCCGCTCGCCGGACATCTCGTCAAGAAGACGTATTCGGAGCCGCACTGGTCGCGCAAGCGAGCGAGCGCCGTCGCCACCGAGCGCGTGACGCTGCACGGGATCCCCGTGATCGCCGACCGGACCGTGGACTTCGGCCGCATCGACCCCGAGGTGTCGCGCGACCTGTTCCTGCGGCACGCGCTCGTCGAGGGCGACTGGGAGACCCGACACCGGTTCTTCCACACCAACCGCGCGCTGCTCGACGACGCCGAGGAGCTCGAGCACCGCGCCCGGCGCCGGGACCTCGTGGTCGACGAGGACACCCTCTTCGAGTTCTACGACCGACGGGTGCCGGCGTCCGTGGTGTCGGGCCGGCACTTCGACTCCTGGTGGAAGAAGGAGTCGCGGCGGAACCCCGAGCTGCTCGACTTCACCGCCGAGATGCTGGAGACCGAGGCCGCGCGCGGAGTCGACCGCTCGGCGTACCCGGACCACGTCGCCGCCGGCGGGCTGACCCTGCCGCTGTCGTACGCGTTCGAGCCCGGGCACCACACGGACGGCGTGACCGTCGACGTCCCCGTGGCCGCGCTGCACCAGGTCGACCCGACGCCGTTCACCTGGCAGGTCCCCGGGCTGCGCGAGGAGCTCGTCACGGCGTTGATCAAGACGCTGCCGAAGACGTTGCGCCGCAACTTCTCTCCCGCCCCGGACCACGCCAGGGCCGTGCTCGCCCGGGTGCGCGCCGGGGACGAGCCGCTCCTCGACGCGCTGGAGCGCGAGCTCGGCAGGATGCGCAACGTGCGGATCGGGCGCGACGACTGGGAGCTGGACCGGCTGCCCGAGCACCTCGTCGTCACCTTCCGGGTGCTCGACGAGAAGGGCCGCGAGCTGGCCAGGGGCACCGACCTCGAGGCGCTGCGCGAGCAGCTCGCCCCGCAGGTCCGGCAGGAGATCGCGGCTGCGGGCCGGGATATCGAGCGGACCGGGCTGACCAGCTGGACCGGTGACATCGGGTCCGGTGGCGAGCTCCCCCGCGAGCTGCCCATACGCCGCGGCACGCACGTGGTGACCGGCTTCCCGGGTCTGCTCGACCGCGGCACAAGCGTTGATGTCCGGGTGTTCGCCACGGCCGCCGAGCGGGACGCTGCGCACCGCCGCGGCGTCCGGCGGCTGCTGCTGCTCGCGACGCCCTCGCCGGCCAAGCAGGTGCAGCGCGGGCTGGACAACCGGGCGAGGCTGACCCTGTCGCGCAACCCGCACGGCAGCGTCGACGCGCTGCTCGAGGACTGCGTGACGTGCGCGGCCGACCACCTGATCGCCCGGGCCGGCGGCCCGTGCTGGGACCTGGCCGGCTACGAGCGACTCCAGGGCGTGTTCGCGCAGCATCTCGCCGGCACCACGATGCAGGTCCTGCAGGCCGTCCGGGCGGTGCTGGACCGCTGGCACCCCGTGCAGGCGGCGCTCGCCGAGCTGCGCTCGCCCGCGACCCGCGAGGGCGCGGCGGACATCCGCGCGCAGCTCGCGGCGCTGGTCGGGCCGGGCTTCGCCACGGCGGCGGGCGCGAACCGGCTCGCCGACGTCACCCGGTACCTGCAGGCCGCCGGGATCCGGATCGACAAGCTCCGTACCGACCCGGCCCGCGACGCCGACTGGACCGCGCAGGTCCGCGTCGTCGCCGACGAGTACGCGGACGAGCTCGCCGCGCTGCCCGAGGGCGTCGATCCCCCGGCCGGCCTGGTCGAGGTGCGCTGGATGATCGAGGAGCTGCGGGTGAGCCTCTACGCGCACCCGATGAAGACCCGCCACCCGGTCTCGATCAAGCGGATCCAGAATGCGCTCGACGAGCTGTAGTCCCGAGGTGCCGCGCGGCCCGAGGCAGGGCAAGGTGATCCCATGGAGCCGCAGTACGCCCACCTCGGCGAGGCGCTGGGGACGGACTTCTTCTCGGTCCGCGAGCAGTTCACCGACGAGCAGTGGGAGCGGTTCGCCACCGTCCGCAAGTTCGTCGACGCCGAGGTGCTGCCGGAGATCGGCGGGTACTGGGAGCGCGGCGAGCTGCCGTGGCACCTGATCCGGAGGCTCCCCGAGCTGGGCGTCGTCGGCGAGACGATCGCCGGGTACGGCGCGGCCGGCATGAGCCCGCTGGCCTGCGGCCTCGTCCACATGGAACTGCACCGCGGCGACGGCTCGCTGGGCACCTTCCTCGGCGTGCACGCCGGGCTCGCGATGCAGTCGATCGCGATGTGCGGCAGCGCGGAGCAGAAGCAGCGCTGGCTGCCGTCGATGTCCACGATGCAGCGGCTGGGCGCCTTCGCGCTCACCGAGCCGGACCACGGGTCCGACTCGGTCGCGCTGGAGACCACCGCCCGTCGCGAGGGCGACCACTGGGTGCTCGACGGCGCCAAGCGCTGGATCGGCAACGGCACGATCGCCGACCTCGTCGTCGTCTGGGCCCGGGACGTGGCCGACGGCGAGGTGAAGGGCTTCGTCGTGGAGACCCCGGCCGAGGGCTACGAGGCCACGGTCATCGGCGGCAAGGTGTCGGTGCGCGCGGTCTGGCAGGCCGACATCACGCTCACCGGCGTGCGCGTGCCCGAGGAGAACCGGCTGACCGGGGCGCGGACCTTCGCCGACTGCGCCGAGGTCCTGGCGAGCACCCGCGGGCTCTGCGCGTGGATGGCGCTCGGCCACGCGACCGCGGGCTACGACGCCGCCCTTCGGTATGCGAAGGAGCGCACGCAGTTCGGCAAGCCCCTGGCCGCGTTCCAGATCGTGCAGGAGAAGCTCGTCGGCATGCTGGCCGACCTCACCGGCATGCAGCTCTACTGCATGCAGATCGGCCGGCTCGCCGAGGCCGGGCGGCTGTCCCCGACGGTCGCCGGGCTGGCCAAGCGGAACAACACCCAGGCCGCGCGGCGGATCCTCGGCACCGCCCGGGACCTGCTGGGCGGCAACGGGATCCTGCTCGAGCACCACGTCGCCCGGCACTGGGCGGACATCGAGGCGGTGCACACCTTCGAGGGCACCGAGACCATGCAGACGCTGATCGTCGGCAAGGAGATCACGGGTATCGGCGCCTTCTCCTGACCCTTCTCCGGAGCCGCCTGCCGAGCCTCGTCCCGAGCCTGCTCCGCAGCCTCGACGGCGGGGCCCGTACCGGGGTCTACTGATCGCCGAACGGCTCGACGAGGAGGCCCCGCGCATGACCGACGACGACCTGGACCGCTACCTGCCGCCCTACACCGCGGAGATCGCGCGGGCGCGACGGCAGAGCATCGGGGCGCTCCTGGCCCGCACGGCGAAGAAGTACCCGGGCAAGCTCGCCGTGGTCCACCGCGACACCCGGCGCACCTTCGCCGAGCTCGACGCCGACGTCAACCGGGTGGCGAACGCCCTGGTGGCGCAGGGTGTGCGGCGGAACCGCCGGGTCGCGATCCTGTCGCACAACTCGTACGCCTTCGTCGTCGCCTACTTCGCGCTTGCCCGGATCGGCGCGATCTCCGTGCCGGTGAACTTCAACTTCACCGCGGGCGAGGTGCGCTATGCGCTCGAGGACAGCGGGGCCCGGGCGGCGATCGTCTCCGAGCGGCTCGCGCCGACGTTCGAGGAGGCCGGCGTCCCGGTCGAGCTGCAGGTCGTGGTCGGGGCGCGGGAGGGCTGGGTGTCCTTCGACGAGCTGCTCGCGCACCCCGACGCCACCGAGCCCGACGTCGAGATCGGCGACGACGACCCGGTCCAGCTGCTCTACACCAGCGGCACCACCTCGGCCCCCAAGGGCGCGATCATGACGAGCCGCAACCTGACCGCCCAGTACGTGAGCGACATCGTCGACGGCGAGTACCACCGCGACGACGTCGAGCTGCACGCCCTGCCGCTCTACCACTGCGCGGCACTGCACGACTTCCTCACGCCGGACGTCTACCTGGGCGCGACCAGCGTGATCGTCGACTCCCCGGACCCGGAGACGATCCTGCGCACCGTCGAGGCCGAGAAGATCACCAAGATGTTCTGCCCGCCGACGGTGTGGATCCGTCTGCTGCGCTCCCCCGACTTCGACCGGTACGACCTGGGCTCGCTGCGGAAGGGCTACTACGGCGCGGCGATCATGCCCGTGGCCGTGCTCACGGAGCTCGGCGAGCGGCTGCCCGCGATCAGGCTGTTCAACTACTACGGCCAGACCGAGCTGGCGCCCAACGCGACCGTGCTGTTCCCCGAGGAGCAGATCGCCAAGGCGGGGACGGCCGGGCGGGCGAGCCTCAACGTGGAGACCCGGCTGCACGACGACGGGGACAACCCGGTCCCCGTCGGGCAGGTCGGCGAGATCGTGCACCGCACCCCGCACGCGATGCGCGGGTACTGGGGCAAGCCGGAGGCGACCGCGGAGGCCTTCCGCAACGGCTGGTTCCACAGCGGTGACCTCGGCGTGATGGACGCCGACGGCTACCTCACGATCGTCGACCGCAAGAAGGATATCATCATCACCGGCGGCGAGAACGTCGCCAGCCGCGAGGTCGAGGACGCCATCTACGAGCACCCCGCCGTCAGCGAGGTCGCGGTGTTCGGGGTGAAGCACCCGGAGTGGATCGAGGCCGTGGCCGCCGCGGTCGTGCTGCGCGAGGGCGCCTCCGCGGAGCCGGCGGAGATCGTCGCCCACACCCGCGAGCGCCTGGCCGGGTTCAAGGCGCCCAAGTACGTGGTGGTCGTCGACGAGCTGCCCAAGAACCCGAGCGGCAAGATCCTCAAGCGGGAGCTCCGCGACACCTACGCCGCCCTCGCCGACTGACCGCTGCGGCGGCCCTCGGGCGTCAGGCGGTGGGGAGGCCCGCCGCCTTCCACGCCCGGAACCCGCCGTCGAGGTCGGTGGCGTTGTGCAGGCCCAGGTCCTGCAGGGAGGCGGCGGCGAGGCTGGAGCTGTAGCCCTCGGAGCAGGCCACGATCCAGGTCACGTCGTGGTCGACGGCCTCGGGGATGCGGGCGCCGGAAGCCGGGTCGAGCCGCCACTCCAGGTGGTTGCGCTCGATCACCAGCGCGTCGGCGAAGGAGCCCTCCTCGTCGCGCTGCCACTGCGGGCGGGTGTCGACCAGGCGCGCGCCGCGCTCCAGGAGCCCGGCGGCCTCCTGCGGGTCCACGCGCTTCAGCCGGGCCCGCGCCTCGGCCAGCACGTCGGCGATCGAGCGGCTCATGCCCCCACCTTCTCCGGTTCGTCCGTCAGCTCGGTGCGGGTGCGGCGCAGGAACTCCCCGTCCGGACCGGACGTCACCTCGTAGTAGCTCATCGCGGTCAGCGGCGGCGAGTAGGCGTGCACGCTGACCGCGGGCGCCTCGAGGTGGTTGGCGACGTCGTGCACGTGGCCGAGCGGGAAGGCGGCGCCGCGCCCCGCCCGCAGCGTACGGGCGCGCAGCCCCTGGCCGGCGACCCAGCGCTGCTCGACCAGGTCGCCGGAGACCACGGTGAGCGCGCCGAGCGAGCCGGCGTGGTCGTGCAGCTCCGCGATCTGCTCCTGGGCCCAGCTGATCAGCCAGACGTCCACGACGTCGTCGGAGTGCAGGCGGCGGGACCAGCGGTGCACGGGATCGACGTGCACCGCGTGCCGGCCGAGGCGGACCTCCTCGGCGTACCGGCGGGTCAGGTCGGTGAGGTCGGACAGGTCGAGCGGGGTGGGAGCGGTGGGACGCAGGGCACGGGGACGAGCGGCAGGGGCGTGCGCGAGCACGGGTACTCCAAGGAGGGGACGACGCGAGCGGGGGGCCTGGGTCAGCTCGAGCTGCGACGTCTCTGACAGCACTCGTCGAACACGTGCCCGCGGCGACTCTCCCAGATCGGGCCGAGGTTCCACGCGGGCATCACACGGTGATTCCAGCACACCGCGGGCCCGGCACGGAAATCGCTCCCAGTGCCCGGACCAGCGGATCGAATGTCCGGTCACGCCCTGCTCAGGCGTCCGGCACCACGCCGATCAGGGTGTCCAGCCCGGCGAGGACCAGGATCCGGCGCGCCGGGCTGTCCGAGGGTGTGACCACGCTCAACTCCGTGCCGCCGGCCCGCGCGCGCTGGGCGAGCTCGGAGAGCAGCGCGATCCCCGAGCTGGAGACGTACGAGTCCGCGGCCAGGGTGAGCGTGAGCGGCCCGCCGCCGTCGAGCTCGGCGAGCAGGTCCGAGCGCACCGCCGCGACACCGGCCAGATCGAGGTCGCCGTCCACGTGCACGCGCACCGTGTGCCGGTCCGCCCACCGGCGCAGCCGGGTGACGGCCGGGCCCCCGTCGACCGGGGCCGCCCCGGCGGGCCGGTCGGCCGCGCCACCGGGCAGCCGCGGGACCACCTCCACGGGCAGCGCCGGCAGCCGGAACCAGACCTCGGTGCCGTCGTCGGCCGGGAGGACCTCGACCTCCTCGGCCAGCTCGCGGATCAGCGCGAGGCCACGCCCGCGGTAGCCCGGGTCGGCCGGCGGCGGCCGCCAGAGCCCGTGGTCGACGACCCGGACCGCGACCGGGCCCTCGGGCCGCAGCTCCAGGGTGAGCTCGACCGCGTCGGCACCCGGGTCCCCGCCGGAGGTGTAGGCGTGCTCGACGGCGTTGGTCACCGCCTCCCCGACGGCGAGCTGCAGGTCGGTGGTGCCGTCCTCGCCGAGCCCGCAGCGCGCGGCCCACTCCGCGATCGCCCGGCGCATCGGGGCCAGGCACTCGGCGTCGGCCGGCATCGACCGGGTCAGCGGCTCGGGCACCCGGCGGGCCAGCACCACGACCGTGTCGTCCGGAGCGCCCTCCGCGTCGAGCATCCGCTCGAGCAGCACGTCGATGACGTCCGACGGCCGGTGCGCGGCGAGCGCGCCGAACGTCTCGGCCAGCCGCTCCATGCCGTCGTCGATCACCTCGGTGCGCCGCTCGAAGAGCCCGTCCGAGCAGAGCAGGATCGTCTCGCCCGGCTCGATCCGGCCCTCGGCCTCCGCGAACGGCGGCCGGCCCGCGACGCCGAGCGGTGTGCCCCGGCCGCCGTCGAGCAGGCGGACCCCGTCCGGCCCGGCGACCAGCGGCGCGGGGTGCCCGGCGCACGCGTAGCGCAGCACGCCCGAGGCCGTGTCGACGACCGCGCAGGCGACGGTGCTGGCCCGTGCCCCGGTGACCCGGCGGGCGAAGAGGTCGAGCTGCTCCAACGCGGTGGCCGGGGGCTGGCCGTTGACCAGGTTCGCGGCGAGCGCGCTGCGCAGCTGGCCCATCACGGCGGCCGCCGACGGACCGCGCCCGACGACGTCGCCGACCACCAGCGCCACCCGCCCGTCGGCGAGGTCGAGCACGTCGAACCAGTCGCCGCCCGCCTCGGTGCCCTCGGTCCCCGGGTTGTACCGGGTGGCGACGGCGAGCCGGTCGAGCTGCGGCAGCTCCTGGGGCAGCAGGCTGCGCTGCAAGGTCACCGCGACCTCGTGCTCGGCCTGGTGCAGCCGCGCCCGCTGCACGGCCTGGGCGCACTGGCTGGCCAGGGTGAGCACCAGCCCGCGCTCGTCCGGCCCGAAGGCCGGGTCGCGGCCGAAGCCGAGCCCGATCACGCCGATCGCCCGGCCCGCGACCAGCAGCGGAACGGCGGTGCGCACCGGGTACGGCCCGGGCAGGCCCCCGGCGGCCCAGATCGGCTCTGCCGAGCGGACCACCTGGCCGAGCGGGTGGTCGGAGGTCACGCGCAGGCCGTGCTCGACGATCCGGCCGTCGGTCGACCAACCGTCGGCGGCGAGGGTGTGCAGGAGGCCCTCGTCGTCGACCAGCAGCACGACGACGGCCTCGGCGCCGAGCGCCGAGCGCGCGTGGGCGAGGATCACGTCGGCCACCGACTCCAGGTCGGTGGCACGGGAGAGGGCCGTGGCCACGGCCCCGAGCCGCTCGGCGAGCCGGCGGCCCTCGGTCTCGGCGACCAGCAGCAGGGACCGGTCCAACGCCTGCGCCGCCAGCTCCGCCACGGCGAGCGTCGCCTCGCGGTCGCTGGCCGTGAGGGCCCGCGGCCCCGTGAACCCGACGGCGATCATGCCCAGGTCGCGGTCGCCCGCCACGAGCGGCACCCAGAAGGCGGCCTCGATCCCGAAGGCGGCCAGCCACTCCGCGGCGGGGGCGTGCTCGTCGCGCAGTCCCCCGGCGTCCTCGAACCAGAGGGCGTGGCGGGTTCGCAGGGCCGTCCGGGCCGGATGGTCGCCGGTGAGGGAGACCGTGGTGAGCTCGGCGGGCAGTTCGCCCTCCCAGCCCTGGAGGGCCAGGAGCTGCAGGTCCTCGCCGCGGGTCTGCCACACGCCGGCCACCGCGGACCCGAGGAGGGCCACCAGGTGGCTGGTGGCCGTCCGGGCGACCTCCGTGGGGGTCGCGGCCGCGGACATCTCGGCGGTCGCGCGGTGCAGCAGCCCCAGCCGGGTGCTGCTGGCGCGCTCCTGCTCCAGCAGCCGCGCGTTGTCCACCGCGACCGCCGCCCGCCGCGCGATCTCGGCGAACAACGCGACGTCGGACTCGTCGAGCACCGGCGAGGCGCCCGTGCGCGCGACGGCGAACATGCCCAGCATGCCGCCGCGGGCGCGCAGCGGGACGAGCAACGCCGAGTGCGCCCCCGACCGCCGCCACACCTCCTGCGCCTCGGGCGGGGTCGCGGCGAACGCGGCCGCGAGCTTCTCGGGCGGGAGCAGGACCGGCTCCTCGACGTCGGCGAGCTCCCACAGCACCGGCAGGCCGGGGAGCGTGCGGAGCTCCCGCTCGACGTCCGGGTCGGTGGCCGCGACGATCCGCATGGCCGGGCCCGCGCCGTCGTCGGTGAACACGCGCACGATGTCGCCCAGGCGCTCGTCGACCACGATCCGGGCGAACGCCTCGAGCCGCGCGGACTGGCTGATCTCCCGGTCCAGGGCGTCGCCGACCGCGGCGTAGAGCTGGTGGCGGCGCTGCTCGGTGTGCCGGGCGTCGATGTCGAGGCAGCCGCCGACGTACCCGACCCGGCGACCGGCGGGCCCGCCGTCCGTGCCGGCGGTCGCGCCCACGGGGGCACCGCGGTCGAGCACCCAGCGGAACCGGCCGTCGCCGCCGCGCAGCCGGTACTCCACCTCGAACGGCGCGCCGGTCCGGGTGGCCGCCTCGACGACCGAGCGGTAGCGCTCGCGGTCGTCCGGGTGGATGCGCTCGCGCCAGTCGAGCCCGAGCTCGCCGACGGCCTCGCGCGCGCCGGTGAAGTCCAGCCAACCGCGGTTGACGAACACCCGGTGGCCGCCGGCGTCGTCGACCCAGATGAGCGCGGGCGTGGAGTTGGCCATGGCGCGGAAGCGGTGCTCCGCGGCCCGCCGGACCCGGCCCAGGTGCAGGTGGTTGGCGACGCGGGCCAGCAGCTCGCGCGCGGAGAAGGGCTTGACGAGGTAGTCGTCCGCCCCCGCGGCGAGGCCCTCGACCGCGGCCTCCTCGCCGGCCCGCGCGGACAGCAGCACCACGGGCAGACCGGCCGTGCGGGCGCCGGCGCGCAACGCGCGGAGCAGCCCGATGCCGTCGAGCTCGGGCATCATCACGTCCGCGACGACGAGGTCCGGCGGGTCGGAGCGGGCCACGTCGAGCGCCTCGGTGCCGCTCGCCACCGCGTGCACCGACCAGTTCTCGCTCAGCAGCCCGTGCAGGTGCTCGCGCATGTCGACGTCGTCCTCGACCACGAGCACCCGGCCCTGCGGCGGGTCCACGGATTCCGGCAGCCGCGGCGTCCCGCGGTCCTCGGGGCGGGCCGGGGTCCAGCGCAGCGCCTCGGCGACGAACGGCTCGAAGGTCTCCGGACGCGGGTGCGGCGTGGTCGCGGGCCGCCCGAGGGTGATGCTCTCGACCGGCAGGTGGACGAACCCGAGCGGCAGCCGCACGGTGAAGGTGCTGCCGACGCCCGCCGTGCTGGCCGCCTCGACCGTGCCGCCGTGCACCTCGGCGAGCTGACGGACCAGCGCGAGCCCGATCCCGCTGCCCTCGTGCGACCGGGCCCGGGCGGCGCGCACCCGGTGGAAGCGGTCGAAGAGCCGGGGCAGCTCGGCGGCCGGCACACCGGTGCCGGTGTCGGCGACCCGCAGCACGAACCGGTCGTCCTCGAGACGCGTGCTCACCCGCAGGCCGCCCTCGAAGGTGAACTTCAGGGCGTTGCTCAGCAGGTTGAGGACGATCTTCTCCCACATGTCCTGGTCGACCCAGACGGGCCGCTCGGACGGCGGGCAGTCGATGTCGAGCCGCAGCCCGGCGCGCTCGGTCGGGGCGCGGAAGAGGGCTGCGAGCTCGCCGGTGAGCGTGCCGAGGTCGACGGGCGCGAAGCCGGCGTCGGGGTGTCCCTCCTCCAGGCGCGAGACGTCCAGCAGGGTGTTGACCAGCTTGAGCATCCGCTGCGCGCTGCGGTGGGCGACGTCGGCGTCGTGCCGGACCCGGGGGTCGTCCGCACCGCGGAGCTGCTCGAGCGGACCCATGATCAGCGCCAGCGGCGTACGGAACTCGTGGCTGACGCCGGTGAAGAACTCGGTGCGGCTGCGGTCGCGACTGTCGAGCTTGCCGGTGCGTTCGCGCTCCTCCGCGGCCGCCCGCACCGCTGCCAGCGCCGCGTCGACGTGCCCGGCCACGAGCGCGAGGAACTCGCGGTGCTCGCGGTCGATCGGGTGCAGGGGCGTGGCGCCGAGCAGCAGCCGGACCCCGCCGCTGAGCGGGGCGGCCCACGCCTTCTCCCCGGACGGCAGCGTGACCAGGCCCTCCCGGTCCAGCAGCGCGACCAGCCCGGGCGTCGGGTCCACCCCGACGGCCACGGGCGCGCCCACCCCGCCGATCAGCGCGAACGGCACGTCCGGCGAGTCCACGAGCGCGGCGACGACCTGCGCGGCCGCCGGATCGGCCGGGCCCGCGTCCCGGACCAGCTGCGCCAGCCGGCCGAGCAGGGCGGTGCGCCGGGCGGAGACGACCTGCGCCGTGCTCTCCGACATCACGTCGAACACGCCCGTGACCGTCCCGTCCGCGGCCCGGACGGGGCTGAACGCGTAGCGCCAGAAGGTCTCCCGCGGCCCGTCGGAGCCGTCCACGACCAGCCGGTCGTCGGTCTGCTGCACCGCCTGACCGGTGTCGAGCACGTGCCGCAGCGCCGGGCCGACGTGGTCCCAGACCTCGGGCCAGACCTCCGCGCCGGGCCGGCCGAAGGCCCGCGGGTGCCGGTCGGCCAGGACGGCGGCGAACGCGTCGTTGTAGACGAGGTGGTGCCGCGGGCCCCAGAACAGGGCGAGCGGGTGCGGCGAGGCGAGCATGAGGTCGACCGCCGAGGACAGCTCGGCGGGCCACTCCCCCGGAGCCCCGAGCGGTGAGTCCGACTCATCGGCGGTCGCGAGCAGGCGGCGGACGCCGGGGCCGTCCGGAACCGTCACGAGCCCTCCTCCGCTGTCGGGGCCGGCGCCCCTGGGGGACCAGCCTGCCAGGTCGCCGGGACCGCGGCGATTCGTGGCCCGCGCGGGCCGGACGCGGCCCGTCGACCGGCCACCGGGGCCCCTCCCACCGGGCAGGATGCCGTCATGGCGACGAGGCTCGACGACGGCAGCTGGGAGGTGCAGGGGAAGCACCTGACCTTCCCCGTGCGCATCGGCGACGCGGGCGCGGCCTGCGCCGCGTACCCCGTCCGGGCGGCCCGCGCGGCGGCGCTGCTCCGGGGCACCGGGCTGGAGCCGCTGGCCGTGGCCGGGTGGGCGGTCGCCGTCGTCGGGCTGGTCGACTACCGGGTCAACGACCTCGGCACCTACGACGAGCTGGCCCTCGCCCTCGCGGTCCGGTTCCGCGGCCGGACCGGCGTGCACATCATCCAGCTGCCGGTCACCGAGACCTTCACGATGGAGGCCGGGCGCGCGCTGTGGGGCCTGCCGAAGTGGCTCGGGACCGCCGAGCTCGACATCCGCGGCTCGCGCGCCACCGGGCACCTCGCCCACGAGGGCCGGCACGTGCTCACCGCGGCCCTCTCCACGCTGCCCTTCGCCCTGCCGGGCACGGTTCCCGGGGCGGTCACGGCCTTCGCCCCGCGCGACGGCGTGATGCTCGCCAGCCCCGTCCGCGCCCGGCTGCGGGGGATCCGGGTCGGCCCGGGGGCGGGCACGCTCGTCCTCGGCGCGGGGCATCCCATGGCCGACGAGCTGCGGTCCCTCGGCCTGCCCCGCCGGCCGCTGCTCACCGCGATCGTCGACCACCTCGCCTTCGACATGAACCCGGCCGAGGAGCTGCCGATCTGAGCACCGCGGTTCCGTCAGCCGGGCGACCGGCGCGGGGTCAGCGGTGCGCGGCGAGCCAGGCGCGGAGGTCGGCGACGGGCCGGTCCCGCTCCGGCTCGTTGTAGATCTCGTGCCAGAGGCCCTCGTAGAACTCGACGGTGAGGTCCTCGGAGCCGAGGGCCACGGCCAGCGCGCGCGAGGTCTCGACGGTCGTGATCCGGTCGTCGACGCCGTGCTGCACCAGCACCGGTAGCCGGATCGCCGCCGCCGTGGCGAGGGCCTCGTCCATGGCGTCGAACATCGCGGAGCCGAGCCGCAGTGTCGGGTGGCCCTGGTGGACGAGCGGATCGGCCCGGTACGCCGCGACCACCGCAGGGTCCTTGCTGAGGTCCGCGACGTCGATCCCCGCGGGCCGCAGGGCGGGTGCCACGCGGGCGAGGGCGGTCAGCAGCGGGACCAGCCGGCCGGGGACGGCCTGCTTCGACAGGGCGGGCGCGGAGAGGACCAGGCCGGCGAGGGCCGCCTGGTGAGCGGCCGCGTAGCGCAGGGCGATCAGCCCGCCCATGCTGTGCCCGAGCAGGATCACCGGCCGTCCGGGGTGCCGGGCGGCCGCGTGCCGGCGCACGAGGTCGAGGTCGGGAACCCAGTTCGCGGGGCCGCCGTCGACCCGCCGGCCCTCGGAGAGCCCGTGCCCGGCGTGGTCGGGGGCGTAGACCGCCCAGCCGTCGGCGGTGAGGGCCTGCGCGAGCGCGTCGTAGCGGCCGGAGTGTTCGCCCAGGCCGTGGCTGACGAGCAGGACGCCGGTGACCTCGGTGTCCGGGAGCCAGGCCCGCCAGAACAGCTCGCCGAGGACGCCCGGGAGGCGCCCCTCCGCGACCGGCATCGGCGAGCCCTCAGTGCTCGCCGGCGGCGGACGGCTGCGCGACCGGCCCGGCCAGCACGACGTCCTGCGCCGCGTCGGCCTCCTCGCCCACCCGGACCGGCACGATCCGCGGCTCCCGCCCCTCGGCGACCACCGCGATCGTGTACTCGCCGGCGGCCAGCTCGCCGAAGCGGTAGCCGCCCGCGGCCGAGGTGATCGTGGTGGCGACCAGCTCGCCGTCCTGCAGCAGGGAGACCGCGACGTGGGCGACGCCCGAACCCCGCACGTCCCGGACCGCACCGGCCACCGTCGAGGAGCGCACGAGCTGCACCTCGACCTCCGCCACGGCGTACTCGGTGTCGGGCACGGTCAGCGCGACGACCCCGGGCTGGTGCCCGTCCGCGGCCGCGACCAGCACGTACCCGCCCGGGCGGGGTGCGGTGACCTCGCCGCGGCCCTCGACGTCGGCGCTCGCGGAGGCGGTCTCACGCCCGCGCGGGTCGAGGAGCGTGACGGCGGCGTCGCCCACCGGGAGCCGGTCGCGCTGCACGACCAGGAACCGGACGGGCACGGCCTGCCCGGGCGCGAGCGGCTCCTCCTCCTCGTGCACGACCGCGAGGTCGACGACGGGGGCGGCGCCGGGGCGCGGGTTGGGGTCGGCGAACCCGAGGGTGCGCAGCAGGGCCAGGTCGACGGCGGCGTGCTCGGCCGCGCGGGCCTCGTCCACGGCGGTGTCGGTGCCGGCGGGCTGCGGGGCGGGCTCGGGGGCGCTCGTCGTCGGGCTCACGGACCTCAGCGTGACGGGCGCGGGCGCGGCCGCCGCAGCCGGGGTGTCGATCTCCGGGTCGGGGCTGGTCGCGGGCGCAGGGGTGGGGACAGCGGTGGCTGTCGGGACCGTGTCGACAGCCTCGGCGGCCGGCTCCTCGACGCTCGGCTCCTCCGCGACCGGCTCCTCCGCGGCCTGCGCCTCCTCGCGCCCGTCGGCCGGGTCCTCCGTCCCGGTGGATTCCTCGACCTCGTCCACGACCTCCACCGGTCGCTCCTCGGCCTGCTCGGCCGGGCGCTCCTCGGCCTCCTCGACCACCTGCCCCGCCACCACCGGCTCGGCGAGGGAGGCGGCGGCCGCGCCGGCGGTCATCGCGGTGATCGTCGGCACCGTGCGCAGCCGGCGGACCTCGCGCCCGTCGTCCGCCCCGCCGCGCACGACGGCGAGCATCGGGCGCTGACCGCCGCCGTCGCGCGGGGCGGGCACGGCGGACTCGTCGGACGGCGCCTCGGGTCCCCTCCGCTTCCGCGACGCCTCGACCCGCGCCACCGCCTCGGCGACGGCCGGGCTGACGATCCCGCGGGCCATCGGCCGTTCGTCGCGACTGGGCGTGGGCGGGGCGACCGAGGTGACCCGGGCGACCAGCGCCGGGTCCACCGCGGACCGGCGCTGCGGCCGGATGCGCGGGGGCGCCTCGACCGGCACGCCGTCGACGAAACCGCGCGTCCACGGAGGACCGACGGGGCCGGCGTCGACCTCCTCGGCCACGATCTGGTGCTCGGCGGGCGGTTCCTCGGACCGGTCCTCGGCGGGCGGCTCGGCCGGCGCGGCGGGCGCGTCCTCGGCCGCGGCCGGGTCCTCGGCGACCGGCGCGGCGGCCGCCGGGGGTTCGCCGGGCTCGGTCGGCTCGGGGTCGGCGGGCGTACCGGCGGACCGGTCGCGGACCAGGTCTCCCACCGTCCGCCCCGCGGGCCGATCCGCCTCGGGCGGGGCGGCGGTCCCGGCGGCGGTCGCCCCGCCCCGGCCTCCGCGGCGCATCGCCACCAGGACGATCCCGGCGGCCAGCAGCACGAGCAGGACCATGACGACCAGGGCCCACGTGCTCATTCGGCTCTCCTCGCGCGATCTCGTCGAGGCCCGACCGGTGCCCTCGCCACGGCCGCGCGAGACGTGCGGGCCCGCCCGGACTCGTCGCAGGACCGTAGCACCGGAAGGCCCCTTCACCCTGTTCGGCGACCGGTTCGCGGCGTGTCGCCCGGGCGGGTATCGGCCCAGCTCAGCGCGATTCAGTCGGCGCGGGCGACCCGGCTCGGCGCGTCCGGGGGATCCGGGCGGGCGGAGGCGGCCCCGATCCGGGACGATTCCGCATCGTGGCGATCGATCCGGACCTCTCGGAGTTGGCCGCGGCGCACGGCGTCGCAACGGGCTACGACGACGGCGACCGCAGGCCGGTCACCGTCGACGAGGAGGTGGTCGTCGAGGTCCTCGGCCTGCTCGAGGTCGACGCGAGCACCCCCGCCGCCCGCACCGCGGCGCTGGACGAGGCGCGCGAGCAGGCCGCGCGCGGTCTGCTCCCCGGCACGATCGGCCTGCGCGCCGACCGTTCCCGACCGCTCCCGGTGCCCGGTGTGCTGGTCGACGAGGACGGCGGCCGCCGTGAGGTCGAGGGCGTACTCGCGGGGCTCGAACCCGGCTGGTACCGGCTGGAGACGGCGGAGCAGCAGGTCACCGTCGTCGTCTCGCCGCCGGCGCTGCCGCCGACCCCCCGCTCGTGGGGCTGGATGCTGCAGCTCTACGCCCTGCACTCCGCCGCCAGCTGGGGCATCGGCGACCTCGGCGACCTGCGGCGCTTCACCGCGCACGCCGGCGAGCAGGGCGCCTCGGCGGTCCTGCTCAACCCGCTGCACGCGATCACCCCGCTCTCCCCCGTGCAGCCCTCGCCGTACACGCCGTCGAGCCGGCGGTTCGCGACCCCGCTCGCGCTGCGGGTCACCGACCTGGCCGAGTACGCCGCGGCCGACGCGGCCACCCGCGCCGAGGTCGACGCCCTGCGCCCGGAGACCGTCGGCGACCGCATCGCGCACGACCGGGTGTGGGCGGCGAAGCGGTCGGCGCTGGAGGTGCTGTGGCGGTCGGCCGGGCGGCCCGACCCGATCGAGCCGGGGCCCGACCTCATCGACTTCGCGACGTACTGCGCCCTCGCCGAGCGCTACGGCGGCCGGTTCACGCTCTGGCCCGAGGAGCTGCGCCATCCCGGCTCCGACGCCGTCGCCCGCGCGCGGCGCGACCTCGCCCCGCGGGTCGCGTTCCACGGCTGGGTGCAGCAGCGGCTCGCCGACCAGCTGGACGGGGTCCGCACCGCGGCCCGCGAGGCGGGCATGGTGCTCGGCGTCATCCACGACCTCGCCGTCGGGTGCGACCCGGAGGGTGCCGACGCGTGGGCGCTGCAGGACGTCCTGGCCCTCGACGTGACCGTCGGCGCCCCGCCCGACGCCTTCAACCAGCGCGGGCAGGCCTGGGGGCTGCCGCCGTGGCGTCCCGACCGGCTGGCCGACACCGGGTACGCGGCCTACCGCGACATGCTCCGCGCCCTGCTCAGCCACGCCGACGGACTGCGGATAGACCACGTCGCCGGGCTGTTCCGGCTCTGGTGGGTGCCGCCGGGCCGCACGCCCGACCGCGGCACGTACGTGCACTACGACGCCGAGGCGATGCTCGCCGTCCTCACCCTCGAGGCCTCCCGGGCCGGCGCGGCCGTGGTGGGAGAGGACCTCGGCACCGTGGAACCCGAGGTCACCGAGGCCCTGCACAGCCGGAACATGCTCGGCTCGACCGTGCTCTGGTTCGCCCGCGACCCCGAGCGCGATGACGCGCTGATGCCGCCCGGCGAGTGGCCGGAGGAGGCGGTCGCGACCATCTCGACCCACGACCTGCCGACGGCCGTGGGCTTCCTGACCGGCGAACACGTCCGGGCCCGGGCCGACCTCGGCCTGCTCGACGACGTCGCCGCCGAGGAGCGCAAGGCCGCCGCCGAGCGCGAGGAGCTGGTCGCCCTGCTCGTCGCCGAGGGGGTGCTCGACCCGGCCGACGCCTCCGACGACCGCATCGTCGTCGCGATGCACGCGCTGCTGGCCCGCAGCCGCAGCCGGCTCGTGCTCGCCTCGCCCTACGACGTCGTCGGCGAGACCCGGCAGCCCAACCTGCCCGGCACCGTCGACGAGTACCCGAACTGGCGGCTGCCGCTGCCGGTCTCGCTCGAGGAGCTCGCGACGGACCCGCGGGTGAAGGAGGTCGTCGCGGCATTGCGTTCCGGGGGCCGGTGAGGCGACGATCACATCATGCCCCTCAGTGCCGAGGCCCTGACGACCGCCGACCACGCCGCCGATCTGCTCTGGCGTGCGTGGGCGGGCGGCGACGTGATCGACGATCTCCCCGAGGACCTGCGCCCCTACGACCACGCGGCCGGCTGGGCGATCCAGCAGCGGATCGGCGAGCGGGCGGGCCCGGGCTACGGCTGGAAGATCGCGGCGACGTCGGCACCGAGCCAGGCCGTCATCGGCATCGGCACCCCGCTGCCGGGCCGGTTGTTCGACCGCTTCCGCTTCGAACCCGGCGACGTGCTGCCCTTCGGCGGCCTGCACATGCGGGTGGTCGAGGCGGAGTTCGCGTTCCGGATGGCGTCCGACGTGCCGGTCGGGGCGTCGCGGGAGGAGGTGCTCGCCGCCGTCGCGGCGCTGCACCTGGCGATCGAGGTGCCCGACTCCCGGCTGCGGGACTACCCGCGGGCGGGCAGCTCGCTGCTGCTGGCCGACGTCGCCTGCGCCGGGCAGTTCGTGCTCGGCCCGGAGATCCCGGACTGGCAGGGGATCGAGTTGTCCACAGCGGGGACAGCGTTGTGGATCAACGGTGAGAAGGCCGCCGCCGGGACGGGCGCCGAGGTGATGGGCGACCCGCGGACGGCGCTGGTGTGGCTGGCCGAGGAGCTCGCGCACCTCGGGACCGGCCTGCGGGCCGGCGAGATCGTGACGACGGGCTCCACCACCCCGGTGCCCGCGATCTCCGCGGGCGACGCCGTCCGCGCCGACTTCGGCCCCCACGGCTCCGTGGAGATCACCTTCTCCACCTGACGCCGACGCAGCCCCGACCCGACCCGACCCGACCCGACGAAGCCCACACCCCGACTCGCGGGAGCCCAGAGCCCGACTCGCGGGAGCCCAGAGCCCGACTCGCGGAAACGAGCGCCTCCGTTCCGCGAGTCGCGCTGCGAGCTCCCGCGAGTCGCGCTGTGAGCTTCCGCGAGTCGGGGTGGAGGCTCCCGCGAGTCGCGGGGTTTCGCTGTCAGACCGTGAAGCCCAGGGTGCTGGGCTGCTCCTTCGTCAGGGCGGCGAGGTGCTCGTCGACCGTGGTCATGCCGTGCAGGTCCCGGCCCGCCGCCATGCCCGCGAGCAGCGCCTTCTCGGCCCGCTCGATCTCCTCGGCGGTGTCGATCGCGGCGGCGAAGCGCTCCCGCGGGCCGACGACGATGCCGTCGTCGTCCCCGACCACGATGTCGCCGGACGAAACGCGCACCCGCCCGAGCAGCACCTCGCGCCCGAAGGTGCCGGGGTCGCGAGTGGTGCCGGACATCGGGTTGGTGCCGCGCGCATGCACCGGCAACCCGATCCGGCGCAGCCCCCGGACGTCGCGGCAGTAGCCGTCGATCACGATCGCGGCGATCCCGCGCCGGCGCGCCTCCGTGGCGAACAGCTCCCCCGACACCGCCTTGCGCAGCGAGTTCGTGGCCACCACCAGGACCGACCCGGGCTCGGCCTCGCGCAGAGCGACGAGCACCGGCAGGTGGTCGTCGTAGGCGAGCAACGTGAACGCGGGCCCGGCGAACGAGACGTCCGGGACCATCGCGCGGATCGTCGGGTCGACGACGGCGAGTCCCTTGTCGGCGTCGCACAGCGAGGAGACCTGCACCGCGCGGAGGCGCTCGATCAGCGTGTCCATGCCCCCATCCTGCTCCTGCAATCCTTGACTTGCACTTCGATGTGGTGCAACCTCAGGCTTGCACATCAACCGAGGAGGAAGCCATGGACACGATCACCCGCGAGATCACCGTCAACGCTGCCCGCGCCCGCGTCTGGGAGGTCATCACGCAGGCGCAGCACCTCGGCCGCTGGTTCGGCGACGCCGGGGCCGAGATCGACCTGCGCCCGGGCGGCCGGCTGACCCTCAGCTTCGAGGGCCACGGCACCAGCGTCGCCCGGGTCGACCGCGTCGAGGAACCGGAGGTGTTCAGCTTCCGGTGGGCGCGCAGCCGGGAGACCGAGCCCGCACCGGGGGACGAGACGCTCGTCGAGTTCACCCTGACCGAGATCGCGGACGGGACCCTCGTCCGGGTCAGGGAGAGCGGGTTCGCGAGCCTCACCGGCGACGCCGCGGCCTACCACCGCGGGAACACCGAGGGCTGGGCGATCAAGACCGCGGAGCTGCAGCGCTACCTGGAGACCGTGCCCGCATGAGTGGTCAGGCCCTGTCGGCGCTCGCCGACCCCACCCGCCGCGAGCTGCTCGAGCGGCTCGCGCGCGGGGAGGCGAGCGCGACCGTGCTGGCGCGCGACCTGCCGATCAGCCGGCAGGCCGTCGTCCAGCACCTCGGGGTGCTCGACGCCGCGGGGCTGGTCCGGTCCAGCCGGCACGGCCGGGAGGTCCGCTGGTCCCCCCGGCCGGACGGGCTGATCGCGGCCGCGGCCTGGCTGACCGGCCTGGCGGAGGAGTGGGACCGCCGGCTCGCCGCGATCAAGGCGATCGCGGAGGGCTAGTGGTCTCGGTCGTTAGTTCGTCGGGGGTCGTGCGGCAGCGGTGGGTGCGGCGGGCTGTTCGTGGCTGATCTTGTCGAGTAGGGCGCGAAGGTCGTGTCGGGTGAAGGTCCAGTCGAAGGGGGTTGCGGTCTGGTTGTAGCGATCCTGGAAGGCCAGGATGCGCTCGGCGAGGGCGTCGAGGTCGGGGAAGTCGACCGGGGTGATGGCTTTGCGTTGCAGGACCGAGAAGTAGATCTCGACCTGGTTGAGCCAGGACGCGTGCACGGGTAGGTGCACCAGGGTCGCGGTCGGCCAGGTCGCGGTCATGCGGTCGATCGAGGCCTGCCCGGCGTGACTGGAGCCATTGTCGACGACCCAGAACACCCGGCGGGCGGAGGCGTAGGGCTCGCGGCTCATCACGTGGTCGACCAGTTCGGTGAAGGGCTTGATGCCGGTCTTCGGCGCGATGGTGCCCAGGACCCGGGCGTGGTGGACGTCGTAGGCGGCGAAGTAGGCCAGGGTTCCGCCGCGGCGGTACTCGAACTCGACGCGGCGCGGGTGGCCCGGCCCGGCGGGCCGGCCGGGGTGGCGCCGCCGCAGGGCTTGGAGCTGGGATTTCTCGTCGGCGCTGATCACGTAGTCGTCCGGGCCGAGTGCGGCACCGGCCCAGGTGCGGGCGTAGAGGTCGAGCACGCGGGCGGCCTTGGCCTCGAAGTCGGGGTCCCGGGGGAAGATCCACGAGCGGTGGTGCCAGGGTTTGATCGCGGCATCGTCGAGTCGGCGGCGCACCGTGGACGCGGAGATCGACTCGACCAGACCGCGAGTGACGGCCTCGCCGGCCAGCTCCGCGCTGCTCCACCGCGCCAGCGGGATCCCGGTCTCGGCCGGCAGCGTGCACGCCAGCGCGGTGAGCGCGGCGGTCGGCCCCGCGGTGAAGATGCGCGGCCGCCCGCTGCGGGGCCGGTCGGTCAGCCCCTCGATCCGCCCGGTCGCAAAGCGGCGACGCCACTTGCGTGCGGTGTCGACACAGACCCCCAGCTCCGCGGCGATCGCGGCGTTCGAGGCGCCACCGGCGGCCGCGAGCACGATCCGGGCCCGTAACCGGTCGCGGTGTTCGGTGCGTGCGTTGCGGGCTCGTGCGGTCAGCACGGCCTGTTCGGCAGCGGTGAGCACGATGACGAACGGGCTGGCGACCGGCATCCCCGCGTTGTCGGCTCCCGATCGCCGCTGGGCGCCCCGCGACACACCGTGCGAACCCGTGCGTGCGGCAAGCGGACGATCCTGCGGGCCGGACAGCTCGCTCGGGGCTGCCACCATGAGCCGGTGGCGCCCCGTTTCCCCGAGTCGACCAAGAACTCCGTGCGGCACCGGTTGGCCGCGCGCGCCCGGGAGCGCTGGCCCCAGATCACCGAGCTGCGGATGCGCCACCACGGGGTGTTCACCTACCTCGAGGCCACCACCGCCCACACGACCCTGCCGCTGTGCCGGTTGCGCTACATCGGGTCAGCCCATGACTGGCAGGTCGCGATCTACCGGGCCAGCCACGACGACTACCAGGAATCGCTCTTCCCCAACGGGCTGCCCTTCGGGACCTGCCAAGACGCCCTCGACCTGGCCTGCGGCCTCTACCTCGACGACCCCAACGCCTGGCAGGACCTCAGACCCCCGACGAACTAACGACCGGAACCACTAGTCACTCGCCGTCGTCGAGCGGACGGGGCGGGAGCTCCGTCCGCTCGATCCGGTTCTCGACGCCCTCGCGCGGCTCGGTCTCCGCCCACTCCTCGCGGTGCCCGCCGTGGTTGCCCATCCGGCCCTGGACCTCGGCGGCCTCCTGCTCGTCGACACGCGGGCTGTGCTTGCTGCTGCCACGTTCCATACTCCGGGCGTACCTCCCCGGCCCACGGGCAAACGGGATCAGCGGACCGTGGCGAGCGCGCCGGCCACGATGTCGACCCGCACCCGGGCGGCGGCCTCGAGCTCGAGGACCTCGCCGTCGACCTGAGCCGGCATCGGGTCGATCGTGCCGAAGGCGTACTCGCGCACGCTGGGTTGGGGGCCGAGCCCACGGAACGCCGCCTTCACCGCCGTGAGGGCGGTGCGCAGCTTCGAGTGGTGGCGGACGAGCACGACCTCGAAGACGCCGTCGTCCGGGCGGGCGTCCTCGGCGAGCGTGGCGTACTTCGCCATCTCGGGGATGTTGGCGAAGACGAGGCTGTCGAAGGTCTCGCGCCGGCCGTCCACCTCGATGGCGAAGGGGTGGAAGCGGGAGAAGGCGCGCACGGTCGTCACGACCTCCGTGAACGAGCCCTTGCCGCCGCGCTCGAGCTCCAGCGCGACGACCGGGGTGATTCCGAGCCCGATGTAGGAATGCGCGTACCGCACGTCGCCGTCGACGGTGAGCCGCAGGAGGTCGAGCCGTTCGGTCCGGCCCTCGACGATCGCGTCGAGCAGCGGCCGCCGGGCGACGACGCGGCGGTGGTCGTTCGCGTTGCCGGCCGCCAGCACCGCGGCGGCGGCCCGGGTCTCGCCGGCCTTCATCAGGCCGTCGACGACCTCGTTGTAGCCGCCGTCGCCGCTGACCGACACGACCAGCGGCGCGCCCGACCCGGCCTCCTCGCGGGCGATCTCCCGCGCGTGCCCGGCGTACTCGGTGGGGCGCAGCTCGACGGGCAGGTCGGCGGCCCGCTCGGCGAGCCCCGACTTGAGCTCCTCGGCGCGCTCCTGCGCGTTCCCGGTGCTGTTCGGGTTGAAGACGACCACGACCCGGTCGAAGGCGCGCGCCACGCCGCGCACCCTATCCGGTCCGCGTCAGCACCACCGGTTCCGCGCCGCGCTCCCGCAGGCCGAGCGCGGTGATCGTCACCACGACGACGAGCAGGCCGATCCACTGCGTCGGGCTGGGCGAGACGCCGAGGAACGCGATGCCGAGGACCGTGGCCGTCGCGGGAAAGGCGAGCTCGGCGAGGGTGGCCCGCGCGGCCGGGGTGTCGCGCAGCCCGACGTAGTAGAGGACGAGCGCGAGCAGGCCCGGGATCAGTGCCAGCAGCGCCAGCGGGCCGAGCTGGCCGGGCGTGACGGCGAGCGGCGCGCCCTGCACCGCGACGATGGTCGCCGCGGCCGGCAGCCCGACCAGGAAGCGCAGCACCGTGACGTCGCGCGGCGCGGTCCGCACCCCGACCAGCCGGCCGAGCACCGTGCCGAAGCCCCACAGCACCGCGGCGCCGATCGCGAGCCCGGCCGCCCCGAGCTCGCGCACCTGCACCGCGAACGGATCGGGGAAGGCGACCAGCCAGGCCCCGACCAGGGCCGGCACCGCGAACAGCCAGTACCCCACGCGCACCCGCTCGCCGAGCAGGGCCGCCGCGGCGACGACGGCCACGAGCGGTTGGAGCTTCTGGAGCACCAGCGGGGTCAGGGCGTCGCCGGTGGCGAACGCCGCGGTGAAGAGCGCCGTGGCCAACGCCGACGATCCCGCCCCGATCACGAGCAGTGCCACGCGGTCGCGCGTCGACGCGGCGCGGAAGGCCCGTACCGCCGCGGGGACCAGCGGCAGCAGCACGACGACGGCGATCAGGTGCTCCCAGAACACCACTGTGGCGGCCGGGAGCGCGCCCGCGAGCGGCGCCCGCAGCAGGCCGTCGGTCCCCCACAGCGCGGCCGCGACCGCCACGAGCCACGTCCGGTCCCGCACCTGCGTCATCACCGGGCAACCCCGCGCGCGGTGGATCTATGCCGCGCGGTGCTGTCACGATGGAGGGATGGAGTCCACCCGCCTCGACCGCTGGCTCTGGTCGGTCCGGCTGGCCAAGACCCGGTCCGACGCCGCGGCCGCCTGCCGGGGCGGGCACGTGCGCGTCAACGACCGCCCCGCCAAGCCCGCCACCGCGGTGCACCCCGGCGACGAGGTCCGCGCGCGGGTGTACGAGCAGACGCGGATCGTCGAGGTCACCAAGGTGATCCAGAAGCGGGTCGGGGCGCCCGAGGCGCAGGCCTGCTACCTCGACCACACGCCGCCCCCGCCGCCGAAGGAGGCCCGCCCGGTGTTCGCCGTGCGCGAGCGCGGGACGGGGCGGCCCACCAAGCGCGAGCGGCGGATGCTCGACCAGCTCGGCGCCCTCCGCCCACCGCGTCCCTGAGCGTCCCTGGGAAGCCCGCGCCCGGCGGGTGGGCGATGATGGGGGCATGTACGACCTGCTGTTCCGGCACGTCCTGCGGCGGATTCCCGCCGAGCCGATCCACGGTGTCGCGTTCGGGGCGATCCGGGGCGTGGCCGGGTCCTCGGTCGTCGGCCCGCGCCTCGGCGCCCTGCTGACCGAGTCCGACCCGGTGCTGCGGACGCGGGTGTTCGGCGTCGACTTCCCCAACCCGCTCGGTCTGGCCGCGGGCTTCGACAAGGACGCCCGCGGGCCCGTCGCGCTGGGCCGGCTCGGCTTCGGCTTCGTCGAGCTCGGCACGATCACCGCACGCCCGCAGCCGGGCAACCCCAAGCCCCGGCTCTTCCGCCTCCCCGAGGACAAGGCGCTCGTGAACCGCATGGGGTTCAACAACTCCGGGGCCGACGCCGTCGCCGCACGACTGGCCGCCCTGTCGCGGGAGGGTCGGCCGGTCCTGGGGATCAACATCGGCAAGAGCAAGGTCGCGACGCCCGAGGAGGCCGTCGACGACTATCGCCACAGCGCGCGCGTCCTCGCGCCGCACGCGGACTACGTGGTCGTCAACGTCAGCTCCCCCAACACGCCGGGCCTGCGCGACATGCAGCAGGTGGCCGTGCTGTCGCCCTTGCTCGAGGCCGTGCGCGAGGAGCTCGTGTCCGCCGTGCCCGGACGCACCGTCCCTCTGCTCGTGAAGATCACGACCGACCTCGCCGCCGAGGACGTCGACGCCGTGGCGGACCTGACCGTGCGCCTCGGGCTGGACGGCGTGGTCGCCACCAACACCACCGTCTCCCGCGACGGTCTCCGCACACCCCGCACCGAGGTCGACGCGCTGGGGACCGGTGGGCTGTCGGGTCTTCCCCTGGCCACGGCGGCACAGGCTGTCGTGGGGACGCTGCGAGCGAAGCTCGGCCCCGACCGCACCATCATCTCCGTGGGCGGAATCTTCACGGGTGAGGACGCCTACCGCCGCATCACCGCCGGCGCCTCGCTGGTGCAGTCCTACACGGGCTTCATCTATGGCGGCGGGACGTGGCCGCGGAAGGTGAACCGGGACCTCGCCGCCCTCCTGCGTCGCGACGGGCACGCCACCCTCTCCGCCGCGGTGGGCTCCACCTCCTGACCCCCGCGCTATGGAACCATAATGCGTCTCTCCCCCTCTCCGAGCCGCATTATGGCTCCATAACGCGCTCAATCCGATGCTCTGGTCGCGTCATGGTTCCAGAACGCATCAGGTCGGGCGTTCTGGACGCGTTATGGTTCCAGAATGTTGGAGAAGGCGGAAACGCAAGAAGGCCCCGCAGCAGTGCTGCGGGGCCTTCTCGATGTTTGATGTCGGCGGCGACCTACTCTCCCACACCCTGGCGAGTGCAGTACCATCGGCGCTGGAGGGCTTAGCTTCCGGGTTCGGGATGGGACCGGGCGTTCCCCCTCCGCCATGACCACCGACAACACTATTCACCTATCCCCCACCCCGCCCCGACAGAAGTCGTGGGAGGGGTGACGGGGTCGACCACCAACCACACAGCCCAACCGGACTGCTGGTCGTGTGCTCAGGGTCACACAGTGGATGCGAACAACATGTTGTGGCAAGCCCTCGGCCTATTAGTACCAGTCAACTCCACCCCTCACAGGGCTTCCATCTCTGGCCTATCAACCCAGTCGTCTACTGGGAGCCTTACCCACGCAAAGGTGGTGGGAGACCTCATCTTGGAACGAGCTTCCCGCTTAGATGCCTTCAGCGGTTATCCCTTCCGAACATAGCCAACCAGCCATGCACCTGGCGGTACAACTGGCACACCAGAGGTTCGTCCGTCCCGGTCCTCTCGTACTAGGGACAGCCTTCCGCAAGTCTCCTACGCGCGCGGCGGATAGGGACCGAACTGTCTCACGACGTTCTAAACCCAGCTCGCGTACCGCTTTAATGGGCGAACAGCCCAACCCTTGGGACCTACTCCAGCCCCAGGATGCGACGAGCCGACATCGAGGTGCCAAACCATGCCGTCGATATGGACTCTTGGGCAAGATCAGCCTGTTATCCCCGGGGTACCTTTTATCCGTTGAGCGACACCCCTTCCACCAGGAGGTGCCGGATCACTAGTCCCGACTTTCGTCCCTGCTCGACCCGTCAGTCTCACAGTCAAGCTCCCTTGTGCACTTACACTCAACACCTGATTGCCAACCAGGCTGAGGGAACCTTTGGGCGCCTCCGTTACCCTTTAGGAGGCAACCGCCCCAGTTAAACTACCCACCAGGCACTGTCCCTGAACCAGATCATGGCCCGAGGTTCAGACACCCAATTCGACCAGAGTGGTATTTCAACAACGACTCCACAACCACTAGCGTGACCGCTTCACAGTCTCCCACCTATCCTACACAAGCCGAACCGAGCACCAATACCAAGCTGTAGTAAAGGTCCCGGGGTCTTTCCGTCCTGCCGCGCGTAACGAGCATCTTTACTCGTAGTGCAATTTCGCCGAGTCTCTGGTCGAGACAGCGCCCAAGTCGTTACGCCATTCGTGCAGGTCGGAACTTACCCGACAAGGAATTTCGCTACCTTAGGATGGTTATAGTTACCACCGCCGTTTACTGGCGCTTAAATTCTCCGCTTCGCCGACGAGTCGGCTAACAGGTCCTCTTAACGTTCCAGCACCGGGCAGGCGTCAGTCCGTATACATCGTCTTGCGACTTCGCACGGACCTGTGTTTTTAGTAAACAGTCGCTTGGGCCTGGTCTCTGCGACCGGCCACCCCTAGCCCGCAACGGGGCTTCAAGGCCACCGGCCCTCCTTCTCCCGAAGTTACGGAGGTATTTTGCCGAGTTCCTTAACCAGAGTTCACTCGATCGCCTCGGTATTCTCTACCTGACCACCTGTGTCGGTTTAGGGTACGGGCCGCAACAGCACTCACTAGAGGCTTTTCTCGACAGCATGGGATCACCCTACTTCGCCTCAATCGGCTACGCATCACCTCTCACCCCCGCCATCAAAGGCAGACCCCCGGATTTACCTAGAGATCGGGCTACAGGCTTACACCACGACAACCACCGCGTGGCGAGGCTACCCTCCTGCGTCACCCCATCGCTTGCCTACTACCGAATCGGATCCCACGCTCCCCCACTCCTCCTCGTCCCGAAGGACTCAAAGGCGGGTTCGGATGGTTAGCATCAACGACCTCAGCATGGACGCACTATCACGAGCACGGGAATATCAACCCGTTATCCATCGACTACGCCTGTCGGCCTCGCCTTAGGTCCCGGCTCACCCTGGGCGGAACAACCTGGCCCAGGAACCCTTGGTCATCCGGCGGCAGAGATTCTCACTCTGCATTCGCTACTCATGCCTGCATTCTCACTCGCACACCCTCCACCACTCGATCACTCGGCGGCTTCACCGGATGCACGACGCTCCCCTACCCAACCCAACCACTACACCAACCCCAC
>NZ_JAJTTE010000034.1 GCF_021343995.1 Pseudonocardia terrae
ACCGGTTCCGTGCCGTACGAGCTGCAGGCGTTCCGGCCGCTGCGATGAGCCGACCGCTCGGCGCCGCGGTCGTCGCCGAGCTGCGCGAACCGCGTCCCCGCCCGCGCGGTGCGGGCGGGGTCGCGGGACCTAGATCAGGCCCAGGGCGAGCATCGCCTCGGCCACCCGTGCGTAGCCGGCGATGTTCGCTCCGGCGACGTAGTTCCCGGGCGCCCCGTACTCCTCGGCGGTCCGATGACACCGCGCGTGGATGTCGATCATGATGTCGCGCAGCCGCGCCTCGGAGTGCTCGAAGGTCCAGGAGTCCCGGGAGGCGTTCTGCTGCATCTCCAACGCCGACGCCGCGACCCCGCCGGCGTTCGCGGCCTTGCCCGGCCCGAACGCGACCCCGGCGTCCTGCAGCACCCGCACCGCCCCCGGAGTCGTCGGCATGTTGGCCCCCTCGCCGACGGCCACGCAGCCGTTGCGCACCAGCGCGGCGGCGCCGGCGGCGTCGAGCTCGTTCTGGGTCGCCGAGGGCAGCGCCACCTGGCAGGGCACCTCCCAGATCGAGCCGTCCTCGACGAAGGTCGCGCCCGAGGCCTTGTCGGCATAGGCGCTGATCCGCTCGCGGCGGACCTCCTTGACGTCCTTGAGCAGCTCCAGGTCGATGCCGTCCGGGTCGTGCACGAACCCGCCCGAGTCCGAGCAGGCGACGACCCGCCCGCCCAGCTCGTGCACCTTCTCGATCGTGTAGATCGCGACGTTCCCGGAGCCGGAGACCACCACGTCCTTGCCCTCGAGGGACTGCCCGCGCACGCGCAGCATCTCCTCGACGAAGAACGTGCTGCCGTACCCGGTGGCCTCGCGACGGACCTGCGCGCCGCCGTAGATCAGCCCCTTGCCGGTCAGCACCCCGGACTCGTAGCGGTTGGTGATGCGCTTGTACTGGCCGAACAGGTAGCCGAGCTCGCGGCCGCCGACGCCCATGTCACCGGCCGGCACGTCGGTGTACTCACCGATGTGGCGGTAGAGCTCGAGCATGAAGCTCTGGCAGAACCGCATGACCTCGCGGTCCGAGCGGCCGCGCGGGTCGAAGTCCGAGCCGCCCTTGCCCCCGCCGATCGGCAGCCCGGTCAGCGCGTTCTTGAACACCTGCTCGAAGCCGAGGAACTTCACCGTGCCCAGCAGGACCGTCGGATGGAACCGCAGCCCGCCCTTGTACGGGCCGAGCGCGCTGTTGAACTCCACCCGGAACCCGCGGTTGATGTGGATGTCGCCCTGGTCGTCCTCCCACGGCACCCGGAAGATGATCTGCCGCTCCGGCTCGCAGATCCGCTCGACGATCTTCGCGTCGGCGAACTCGGGGTGCTTGTCGACCGCCGGGCCGATGCTCTCCAGCACCTCCCGGACGGCCTGGTGGAACTCCGTCTCACCCGGGTTGCGGGACAGGACCCGCTGGTAGATCGGTTGCAGCGCCTCGTGCATGTCGTGCGTCGTGTCCTTTCCGCCCGCCCTGACCGCGAGGGGCCGTCTGCCGCATTGTCGCCCATCCCGAACCGTGCCCGGAGTGACACCTGCCTCATCGCGGTCGCAGCACAGGTGCGCCGTGCCCTCCCTGCCGACCGGCCGACCGCCGGCCGCTGATCTAGGGTCATGCCCGTTCAGCGGGCCTCGCTGCCCCGAGCCGGGTGCCTCGCACCCCGTGACCGGAGGAGTCGATGCCGGGATGACCGCAGGGCGACCGCTACCCACCCAGGACGACGTGCTCGGCTACTTCGCCACGCTGTCGAACTGGGGTCGGTGGGGCGACGACGACGAGCTCGGCACCCTGAACCACATCACCGACGACGTCCGGGTGGCGGCGGCGCGGGCCGTGCGCCACGGCAGGAGCGTGTCGTGCGCGTGGGAGGTCGCCGTGCCGGAGGACATGGAGCGGTCGACGACGACGTGCCCGTGCGCCGCCGACATGCCGGGTGCCGAGACCATGCCGGCCTCGTTCCACGCCGACCGGCGGTGGGGTTTCTCGTCCGAGCGGCTCGGCCTCGCGTTCCACGGCAACACCCTCACCCACGTCGACTCGCCGTGCCACATCTTCTGGGACGGCACGATCTACAACGGCCGGCCGCACTCACTGGTCGACGCCGCGACCGGATCGGCGTGGGCGGCCGTCACGGCGGCGGCGAACGGGATCATCACGCGTGGGGTCCTGCTGGACGTCGCAGCGGCCCGCGATGTGCCGTGGTTGGAGCCGGGGCAGGGGGTGTTCCCCGAGGATCTCGAGGAGGCCGAGCGTCGCCAGGGTGTGCGGGTGCGCTCCGGCGATGCAGTGCTCCTGCGGACCGGCTACGGCCGCGCCCGGCACGAGGCCGGGCCGGCCGGCGGACTCGCGCAGGCCGGCTGGCACGCGTCCTGCCTGCCGTGGCTGCACGAACGGGAGGTCGCGCTGATCGGCGCCGACACCCCCCAGGACGTCCAGCCGTCGGGGTACGACGACGTGTTGATGCCGGTTCACGCCGTGAGCCTCGTCGCGATGGGTCTGTGGCTGCTCGACAACTGCGACCTGGAGGCGTGCGCGACGACGGCCGCCGAGCTCGGCCAGTGGGACTTCCACCTCGCGGTCGCGCCGGTCCGCTTCGCCGGGACGTCCGGCAGCCCGGTCAACCCGATCGCCACCTTCTGACCGACGGGTGGCGGACTGATCGTCTTCACGACACGCTGGGATCGTGAGACGCGCGCAGGTGAAGGCCACCCTCGTCCGCCTGGCCGTGGCGGCGGAGCGCGTGCTGGGGCGCGTCGTCCTGGTCGTCGTGGTGCTCCGCGGGCGGCGCCGGCCGCTCGTCATCCCGTTCGTCGGGCACGGCTCGGCCGAACGGGTGCGGATCGGCGCGCGGGTGGTGATGGGGCACCCCGACGCGGTCCCCGCCGACGATCTCGCGCCGGGTCCACGCTCGCGTCGGCAGGTGTTGCTCGCGAGCCTGAGCCGGTTCTTCACCGTCGAACTGCCCGGGGCGCGCATCGCGATCCGCACGCCCGCCGGGACGGAGCACGTCCGGGCGGACGACGAGGGGTACGTGGACGCCGTGATCGAGCAGCCGGGTCTGGAGCCCGGCTGGCGGACGGCCGAGCTGACCCTCGAGGACGGGACGGGCGCGCGGGCGGAGGTCCTGGTCGTCGACCCGCGGGCGGACGTGGGGCTGGTCAGCGACGTCGACGACACCATCCTCGAGACCGGCCTGACGCGCGGGCTGGCGTTCCTGCGGGCGACGCTGCTGACCGAGACCGCGGACCGCGCCCCGCTACCGGGCTCGGCCGCGCTGTACCGGGCGCTGGTGGCGCCGGCCTCGGGGGTGTCCCGGCCGGTGTTCTACGTGTCGACCAGCCCGTGGAACCTGCACGGCACGCTGCTGGAGTTCATCGCGCTGCGGGCGTTCCCGCTCGGCCCGCTGTTGCTCACGGACTGGGGCCCGGGGCACGGCAACCTGTTCCGCATCGGCGCGCGCGAGCACAAGACCGAGCTGATCACGCGGATCCTGCACGAGCACCCGGCGCTCGGGCTGGTCCTCGTCGGTGACACCGGCCAACTCGACCCGGAGATCTACGCGGCGGTCGCGGAGGCGCACCCGGACCGGATCCGCGCGGTCTACGTGCGCCGGCCCCCGGGGCGCACCCCGCGGCGGGACGCCGAGGTCCGCGCGCTGGCCGACCGGGTGACCGCGCTGGGGGTGCCGATGCTGGCCGTGGACGACAGCACGGAGATCGCCGACCATGCGGCGGCGATCGGGCTGCTCGGCCCGGCGGCGCTCCCGGCGATCCGTGCCGCCACGACCGCGGGCGGACACACCGGAGCAGCCACGGCGACTCGTCGATGACGACGCGGGTCGGCACCGGGAGGTGACGACGCGAGGGCCGCGCCGGTCGACGCCCTACCGCGCTCGTGCGGCGTCGGCCAGGCGGTCGAGCACGGCGACGAAGATCGCGCGCTCCCCGGGCTCGACGTCGGCGAGCAGGTCGGCCTCCACCTCGCGGATGCCGGCGCGACAGGAGGCGACCACCTCGCGCCCGGCGCCGGTCAGCGCGACGACCCGGTTGCGCCGGTCGGCCGGGTCCGGTGTGCGCCGCAGCAGCCCCCGGGCCTCCAGTCTCTCGAGGATCGGGATGAGGCGCGTCTTGTCCCGGCGCACGGTGTCGGCGAGCTCGGCCTGCGTCGACGCGGGACCGTCCTCCAGCGCCGAGAGGACCGCGTAGTCCCACATCTCGAGCTCGTGCGCCCGGAGCACCGGCTCCTCGGCCGCGACCATGGCGCGGGTCAGCCACGCGAACGCCGCGCCGAGATCGTGCCGCCTCTCCATGGGGAGACCATAGGCGTTGACAGATAATCTACCGAGGTAGACGATCTGCGCATGCTTACTGTTGTGGCGCTCCATCACCGGGCGGTCGGCGCGGCGCGGACCGTCCTCGACCGCGTCACCCCGGCCGACCTCGACCGCCCGACCCCCTGCGCAGGCTGGGACCTGCGCGCCCTCCTCGAGCACATGGCCGGCCAGGACCACGGTTTCGCCACCGCCGTGACCGCCGCCCGTCGGGGAGCCGGCACCGATCTGGCGGCGTTCGCCCCGCGCGCACTGGGGGCGTCTCCCGCCGCGACGCTCGCCTCGACGCTCGACGAGGTCGGCGCGGCCTTCTCCGGGGTGGAGGAGCTGCAGCGGACCGTCCTGCTGCCCGAGTTCGACGTCCGGGTGCCCGCACCGGTGCTGGTCTCGATGCACCTGGTCGACACCCTGGTGCACGGCTGGGACGTCGCTGCCGGCCTGGACGTCGTCGAGGCGTATCTGGGGGTGCTCGACGCGGAGCTGGTCGAGGCCGGCCTCGCGATCGCCGAGCAGGTGGCCGACGACGAGAGCCGCGAGGCCCCCGGAGCCCCCTTCCGGCACGCCGTTCCCGCCCCCGCAGACGCCGACGCCTGGACCCGCCTGCTCACCTCCCTCGGCCGCGACCCCGCCTGGACGGCGGATCGCGCGGACCGGGTCTCTCCGCGCGGGTGAGGCGGCCGGCGCGGAGGAGTTGGCCGGGGCTGAGCGACCGGTTTGCCGATCGTTAACCCGCGCGCGGGCATCGTCGGGGCGTGTCCTCGTCCTCGTCGGGTGTGCGGTCCCGGTCCGTCGGGGGGTCGCGTGCTGCGGCGACCTCGGCTCCACTGAACGTCCGCGCCCGCCTCGCCGCCTCCGCCGGCCGCCTCACCACGACCGTGTGCCGGTCGGTGGGCCGACCGGGCGGGGTCCTCGGCGGGCGGGTGGCCCTCGCCCTCGATCCCGGGCTGCTGGCCGAGCTGGCGACCTCCCGGCCGGTCGCGCTGGTCTCCGGCACCAACGGGAAGTCGACGACGACGGCGATGCTCGCCGCCGCGGTCGCGGTCCGTTCCCGCCCCGCGTGGAACCGGACCGGGGCCAACATGGCCGACGGGGCGCTCGCCGCGTTGCTCGACCACCCGGACGCGGACAGCGCCGTGCTGGAGATCGACGAGGGCTACCTGCCCGGGGTCATCGCGCAGACCCGGCCGGCGTACGTGGTGCTGCTGAACATGAGCAGGGACCAGCTGGACCGGGTCGGGGAGGTCCACTCGGTCGTCCGCCGGATCAGGACGGCCCTGGCGGCGAGCCCGCGGACCACGGTGATCGCCAACGCCGGGGATCCCCTGGTGGTGGCCGCGGCGCAGGCGGCCGAGCACCGGATCTGGGTCGCTCCGCCGCGGACGTGGCGGCACGACGGTGTCACCTGCCTGCTGTGCGGTGGCCACATCGACCCCGTCGCCACGACGTGGGGCTGCGCGGAGTGCGCGCTGCGCGAGCCGTCCGCGACGTGGACGGTGACCGAGGACGGGCAGCTGCTCGGGCCCGACGGGTACCGGCGGACCCTGGAGCTGCGGCTGCCCGGCGCGGCGAACCTGGTCAACGCCTCGTTCGCGGTCGCCGCCGCCACCGCGTACGGCGTGGCGCCCGACCGGGCGGTCGACGCCGTCGCGGGCCTGGACGAGATCGCGGGCCGGTACCGGTCGTTCCCCCGACCGGACGGGGAGACCCGGCTGCTGCTGGCGAAGAACCCGGCCGGCTGGTCGGAGACGCTCGCCGTGATCGAGGCCTCGCCGAGTGCGGTGGTGATCGCGGTGAACTCCCGGGAGGCGGACGGCCGCGACCCCTCCTGGCTGTGGGACGTGCCCTTCGAGCGGTTGCGCGGCCGGCGGGTGATGGCCAGCGGGGACCGGGCGGCGGACCTCGCGGTCCGGCTCGCCTACGCGGAGGTCGACCACGAGGTGGAGCCCGACCCGGTGATGGCCGCGCGGATGTTGGGCGGTCGGGTCGACGTGGCTGCCGACTACACCGCGTTCCTCGGCGTCCGGGCCCGGCTGGCCCGCGCCGCCGCGGAGGACCGGACCAGCCCGCGGGCGGACGGGACGGGGTGAGCCGGTTGCCCACGGAGTCGGCGGTACGGATCGCGTCGGTCTCGCCGGACCTGCTGGGGACCTACGGCGACAAGGGGAACGCCGAGGTGCTCCGGCAACGCCTGCGCTGGCGCGGGCGTACTGCGGAGATCGTGACCGTCACGGGCGCGGTACCGACCGGCTGCGACATCTACGTCCTCGGCGGAGGGGAGGACTCCGCGCAGGTCCTGGCCGCGCAGCGCGCGGCCCGCCCGCCGGGCCTGCGCGGGGCGGTCGAGCGGGGTGCCGTCGTGCTGGCGGTCTGTGCCGGCCTGCAGATCCTCGGGGAGCGCTTCGCCGGCCCGGACGGTCACGACCATGCGGGCCTGGGCGTGCTCGACCTGACGACGACCCGGCGCGTCCGGCGGGCGGTGGGGGAGGTCGTGGCCACGCCGCTGGTGCCCGAGCTGGCCGGAACGCCCCTGACGGGCTTCGAGAACCACGGTGGCGCGACCCGGCTGGGCCCCACCGCCCGGCCGCTCGCCCGTGTCGAGTCCGGGGTGGGCAACGGCTGCGGCCAGGGCACCGAAGGGGTGGTGGCCGGCCGGGTCGTGGGGACCTACCTGCACGGCCCGGTCCTCGCCCGCAACCCCGCGCTGGCGGACCTGCTGCTGGAGTGGGCCGTCGGCGAGCCGTTGCCGCCGCTGCAGGTGCCGGCGGTGGAGCAGCTCCGCGAACGACGTCTGCGCCCGCGGCGCCGCCTCCCGCGCCTGAACCGGTCCACTCCCTAGCGCGATCTCGGGGCCGGGCGTCCGGCGGCGGCCGCCGCCGGGTCGCTCAGGAGCGGCCGCCGCGGGGTCGGGGCATGGGCGTGGTCGGCTGGTCGCCGACGTCGGGTGCGGTGGGGTCGAGCGCCAGGCGGACGGTCTGCGGATCCTCCGGGCGGGGCCCTGCGGTGTCGGCCGCCGACCCCTCGACGGGTGGGCCGAGGTCGGGGTCGGGTACCGGCACGGGGCGGCGGTGCAGCAGGAGCGTGACGCACAGGGCCAGCCAGGTCGCGCCCACCAGCCACCCGTCGAGCACGTCGGTGAGCCAGTGCACCCCGAGGTACAGGCGGGAGAGCCCGATGACGACGACCGCCGCGACCGCGAGCACCACCGCGGCCACGCGGACGGCGACACTCCGCAGCACGACGACGGCCACGGCCGCGAGGACGCCGAGCACGACGGTCGAGCCGAGGGCGTGCCCGGAGGGCAGGGAGTAGTTGGTCTCGACGGCCAGTCGGGTCGCCTCCGGGGGGCGCGGCCGGTCGTAGACGTTCTTGAGCGTCTCGACGAGCAGGCCCGCCCCGGCGGAGGCGACGACGACGACCACGGCCTCCCAGCGGCGCCGGCGGAACCAGAGCACGAGGGTGCCGACCGCGGCGAGGACGGCCATCGACGCGGTGCCGCCCAGGGTCGAGACCGTCAGCGCCAGCACGGTCGCGCCGGCGGACCGATGCTCGACGAACCAGTGCAAGGCGGGCACGTCCGCGGCGGAGATGCCGTCGGGGTCGGCGACCGCGTCGACCACGGTGGCCTGCAGGGCGAACAGGACGGCGGCGACCCCGGTCCCGGCCAGCGTCGCCCGGGACACCCGCCGCCCGTGCGGGAGGCGACCGGACGCCGACAGCGCGGCCACGAGGGCCCACGCCACCAGCGCCACGACACCCAGGACCTGTTCGGTATCGGCAAATCTCATCCCTGCTCCGCCCTCCGACAGACCGCCGGAGACCGGCGACCCCGTGGACGTTAGGAGCCGTTGCCGCTGCGGACACCCAACGGATGGTTAGCGTTCGGCAAGACGTCCGGGCACGGGGTCGTCGACGGTCTCGGGCCGCGCGGCGGCGGCCCTCAGCAGGACGGTGAAGGTGGTGGGGCGCGTGCGGGTGAGGGTCAGCCGCCCGCCCTCGGCCTCGGCGAGACTGCGTGCGAGCGCGAGCCCGATGCCGTGCCCTTCGGAGCGGCGCGCGCGCCGCGTGAACAGCCCGGTCGAGGCGTCCGGCGGGATCTCGCCCTCGTCGGCGACGTCGACGGCGACGGCCCCGCCCGCACCGCGGACCCGGACCGTGATCAGCCCGTTCCCGTGGCGCAGGGCGTTGTCCACCAGGACGTCGAGGACCTGGCGGGTCGCCGCCTCCGACGCGGCGGCCGTGAGCCCGCGGGGAGCCTCGAGCTTCAGCGCCCGACCGGCCGCCTCGGCGCGTGTGTGCCAGTCGCCGGCGAGGTCGGCGACCAGGTCGGCGAGGACCAGCGCGTCGCGCGGCTCGTGGGTGTCGCGGGCGAGGGCGAGCAGGTCCTCGATGGTGCGCTGCAGCCCACCGCTGGCCCGCACGGCCTGGTGCATCGCCTCGCGCAGCCGATCCACCTCCCCGGTGGCGGCGGGGTCGTTCAGCGCCGGGGTCGGTACGTCCAGGGCGGCCTCGAGTGTCAACCGGAGCCCGGCCAGCGGCGTGCGGAGCTGGTGGGAGGCGTCGGCGGTGAAGGCGCGTTCGCGGGCGACGAGACCGCCGAGCCGTTCGGCGGTGGTGTCCAGGTCCACGCCGACGGAGTCGATCTCGGGAATGCCGACCCGTGCCGTGCGGGCGGTGAAGTCGCCGTCGCCGAGGCGCCGGGCGGTGGCGGACAACCGCTCGAGCGGGCCGGCGAGGGTACCCGCCTGACGCCGGGCCACCAGCCCCACCACGGTCAGCGCCGCCGCCGCCAGCGCGAGCATGACCCCCCACACGAGCGCGATCTGCACGTAGACCTCGGCGGGGCTGCTGGACACGCGGATCGCGCCGGCCCGCGGGTCGTCCTCCCCGATGATCGGAACGGCCACGACGCCGTCGTCGTCGGTGTCCTGGTGCGCCTCGGAGAGCACGTCCGAGACGGAGCCGTCGGCCCGGTCCGGGCCGGTGCCGAGGATCCGGTTGCCGGCGCGGTCGTAGAGCGCGACGTCGGCGTTCTCCACGCTCGGGGGCAGGTGCGGGGCGTTGCCGTGGGCGAGGTCGACGGCCACGGTGAGCGCGGCGACGTCCGCGACCTGGTCGAGCTCGCTGGTCTCGTCGTGGGCGAGGTAGGGGACCACGATCGCGGCCAGCGGCAGCCCGAACAGGGCGATGGCCAGCACGGCGGCGCCCAGCGTGAGCACCACGATCCGTTTGCGCACGTCACCAGAACCTAGTGGCGAGGGTGGTCAGAAGCGGTCGATCGGGCCGATGCCGTGCAGCAGCGCGGTGAGCAGCAGCGCGGCGAGCGCGGCGAGGAACAGGACGCGCAGGCCCGCGCGGAGCAGCGTCGCGCGGTCGAGTCGGTCGTCGGCGGCAGGTTCGGGCGGGTCGAGGTCCTCGGTGAGGCGGTCCAGGCGGGCGCGGCTGCGGGCCCGATAGACCTCGGAGAGACGCTGCCCGGCCTGCTGGACGGTGAGCACCCCGTCGTCGAGGGCGACCCGGATCCGCGCCGCTGCGCGCTCCCGGTCTACCTCGTGCACCTCGTCGGCCGTCCCGGATCCCGGAGGCCCCTGCGGGTGTCCGTCGTCCGACCAGGTCGCCGGGTCGTGGCGCCACTCGCCCGGCGCGCTCACCACGGTTCCTCCCGGCGGGCGGCCGGCCCTCCACCCGTCCGCACCGCCGCCGTCGCCGTGCCCCGGGCCGGGCCTGCTTCGTCGACCAGCTGCACCCCGGTCACGGTAGGCAGGGCTCGGTTAACCGCGGCCCTCCTCCGGCAAGGCCACGGCAAAAAGTGCCGGCCGGCGGCTCAGCCGGTCTCGGGCGGGTCCAGACGGTAGCCGTGCCCGCGCAAGGTCGTGATCCGCGGGAGCGCGGTGCCGGGTGGCAGGTCGGTCAGGTGCCGGCGCAGCGCGGCGATGTGCACGTCGAGGGTCTTGGTCGAGCGGAACCAGTGCTCGTCCCACACCTCGGACATGAGGGTCTCCCGGCTGACGGCGGTCGCCGGCTGCGCGGCGAGCCGGGCGAGCAGCTCGAACTCCTTGGCCCGCAGCGGGAGCTCGATCCCGGCGGCGAGGACGCGGCGGCCGGCCAGGTCGATCACGAGGTCGCCCAGGACGGTGCTGCCCCCGTCGCCGTCGTCCGCGGCGGCCCGCGAGCCGGTCTCGGCCCGGCGCAGGTGGGCCTGGACGCGGGCGTGCAGCTCGGCCAGCCCGACCGGCTTGGTGAGGTAGTCGTCGGCGCCGGCCTCCAGGCCGATGATCACGTCCATCTCGGCGTCCCGGGCGGTCAGTATCACCAGGACCGCGCCGGGCTGGGTGAGCCGCAGGTCCCGGCAGACGTCGATCCCGTCGGCGTCGGGCAGGCCCAGGTCGAGCAGGACCAGGTCGAACCGGCCGTCGCGCCCCGCCTGCAGCGCGTCCCGGCCGCTGGTGCACCACACCACGTCGTGCCCGTGCACGGCCAGGCTGCTGCGCAGGGCCCGGCCGATCGTGTCGTCGTCCTCCACGACGAGCAGGCGCGCCATGGTCCGGAGCCTACGACCTCGCCGGCGCCTCGCGCCGACGCGGCTCAGCCCTCGACCACGAAGTCCGTGTGATCGGCGCGGACGGCCACGGGCGCCGCGCCGGGCACCGGGGTGGCCCGCTCGAGTGCCGCCCAGCCGCTGTCCTCGGCCCGTTCGGCGCGTTCGGCCGCTCCGCCGCCGCGGATCCCGAAGAGCCGCTTCGCGACGACGAGGTACACGACGATCGCCAGGTTGATCACCAGGGTCAGCATCTTCAGCGGGGAGACGCTCCGCGTCAGCTCCCAGATCTCGTAGGGCACGAACACGACGGTGGCGACGAACGTCAGGTACTCCGCCCAGCGGCGGCCGCGCCACAGCCCGATCGCCTCGACGCCCTCCAGCGCCGCGTAGGCGGCGGCGCCCGCCGCGACGAGGTAGAGGTTGACGGCCGCGACGGAGAACACGCGTTGGACCTGGTGGACGAGCCCCGCCTCGGTGTCGTTCACCGGGCCGCCCAGCCCGCCCTGCAGACCCTGCAGCACCCGGGAGAACTCGGCGTTCAGCGCGACCTCGTGCGTCGCGAACAGGAAGACCGCGGCGGACAGCACACCGAGCACCAGGAAGTGCAGGAGCCGGTCGAGCGCGATGAGCCTCAGCACGTAGCGATCGCGCAACGCCTTGCCCCGCAGCGGCAGCGTCACCTGCTCGCGCTCCGGCGGGAACTGCCTGGTCGGAGCGGTCGGAGGGGGGAGCGCCACCCAGGAGTCGCAGCGCAGGCAGCGGTACCAGCGCAGGCCCCCGGCCTCGCGGGCGAACAGGGCGTCCGCCGGGCGTAGGTGCTCGGCGTCCGTGCCCAGCAGCTCGTGTCCGTGCAGTCCGCACCCGATCAGCTCGTAGCGCAGCCGGGGGCGGAAGCGTCGGGGCCGCTCGGTCCCCGGTGCCGTCCGCAGCACCGTCGGCCGCTCGGCCGTCTTTCCGTCCATGCGGCGGGATACCCCGGGACCTCTGCCCCACGCGTGGGATCCGTCGGACGCGGCCGGTGCCGCCCCCCGCGTCCCGCGTCGACGCCGGGTCATCGCGGGCTGGGGCCGGACGGCCGGGCGACGACCTGGGTCGCGGCCCGGTCGAGCGGGGCGAGGGGCCGGCGCTGCGGGGCCAGCGGCACGTAGGCGTGGTGCGAGAGCCGCAGCAGCAGGCCGACCAGGAGGTAGTTGGCGAGCAGGGACGATCCGCCGTACGAGAGGAAGGGCGTGGTCAGCCCGGTCTCCGGGATGAGGTTGGTGACGCCGCCGATGACGATGAAGACCTGCAGCCCGATGGTGGTGCCGAGTCCGGCGGCGAGCAGCGTGCCGAAGCCGTCGCGCAGGCGCAGCGCGGTCCGGAACGCGCGCGCCGCCAGCAGGGCGTAGACGAGCAGGACGGCGCTGATCCCGACCAGCCCGAGCTCCTCGCCGATGCCGGAGCCGATGAAGTCGGCGTTGGCCAGCGGGACGAGGTCCGGGCGCCCCTGCCCGAGGCCGGTGCCGAACGTGCCGCCGGTGCCGAGCCCGAACAGGGACTGCGAGACCTGGTAGCCACTGCCGGTGTACTCGGCGGTCGGGTCGAGCCAGACCTCGAAGCGGGTCCGCACGTGATCGAAGAGCTCGTAGGCCGCGACCGAGCTGGCGGCGAAGCAGAGCAGGCCGATGAGCACCCAGGAGATCCGGGACGTCGCGACGTAGATCATCACGAGCACCACGCCGAAGATCAGCATGGAGGCGCCGAGCTCGCGCTCGAGGGTCAGCACCCCGACCGCGAGTCCCCAGGCGACCAGCAGCGGGGCGAGATCGCGCAGGCGGGGGAGGACGACCGGACCGACCGTCCGGCCGGCGGTGCGGAACAGCTCGCGCTTGGAGACCAGGAACGCGGCCACGAACACGATGACGAAGATCTTGGCGAACTCGCCCGGTTGGATCGAGAAGGGACCGAGGCGCAGCCAGAGCTTGGCGCCGTTGATCTCGGAGAGCCGTGCCGGAAGCAGGCCGGGCAGGGCGAGCAGCGCGAGGCCGGCGAGCCCGAGGGTGTAGGCGTAGCGCGCGAGCACGCGGTGGTCGCGCAGCCGCCAGCAGAGCAGTGCCAGCAGCACGACACCCGCGGCGGTCCAGGCGAGTTGGCGCACGGCGTCGGCGGACGGGGCCGGGGAGCCCGCGGCGGCGGCGGTCGCGGCGGCGGCGAGATCCAGGCGATGGATCATGACGAGGCCGAGTCCGTTGAGCAGCGCCACGAGCGGGAGCAGCAGGGGGTCCGCGAAAGGAGCGGTCGCCCGCACGACGAGGTGCGCGAGGACGAAGAGGGCGAGGTAGCCGGGCCCGAGGAGAAGGACCTGGGCGGACAGCTGCTGGTTCTGGCCGACCTCGACCAGCACCAGCGCGAGCGTGACGACCGTGCAGGCCAGGATCACGAGCAGCAGCTCGGTCACGCGGAGCCTCCGCACGGGGACGACCGTGTGGTCGGCGGGGGCGGTGACCTCCGCCGGTGCGTTCTCGACCACGTTCCCGACGGTAATGCGGCGAAGGAAAGCGCACGGTAAGGCGACGGCAACGGCACCGTGTGCCCGGCGGCGGTTCGACCGGAATGGCCGTGGCCGGCCGCCGGATTCCCTTTTCTTGCCGTCCGTTCCCGGCCCGGTCGCCGGATCCGTGCGCGACGGCGCGGCTCGGCGGAACGATCAGTGCAGGACGTTCACCGCCCGGGCGACGACCAGGGCCACCGTGGCGAGGGAGACGAGGGCCTGCAGCGTCATCAGCATCTTCGCCCAGCGGCTGAGCGGCATCGTGTCGGTCGGGCTGAAGGCGGTGGCGTTGGTGAAGGACACGTAGAGGTAGTCGAGGAACCGCGGCTCCCACTCCCGCTTGTGCGGGTCGTCGCTCTGCATCTGCACGAACTCGAAGTCCGCGTCGTGGCGCAGCCCGTGGGCCCGCGACACCGGTCCTCCCCGGTCGAGCTCCCAGTACCAGATCCCGAAGGCGATGATGTTGGTGAGCCAGATCGCCGCACCGCTGCTGAGCAGCGGACCTGCGTCGTCGCCGGATCGTCCGGACAGGATGCCGACCACCAGGAGCGTGGCCGACCACGCGTTGGCCAGGCTGAGCAGGCCGACCAGCACCAGGCCGGCCGCACGCAGCCAGTCCGACCCGCGGTCCAGCCGCGTCGGTCCGGCGGCCACCAGCCCGAGGAGGACGAGCAGCTCCAGGCCCGGCAGCAGCCAGCGGGAGACGGGCACCAGGCTGTCCGGCAGGGCCAGCTGAAGCGCGATCGCGACCACGACGGCGACGGCGGCCGGCCAGCGGGGTTCACCGGCGGTCCGGCGCTTCCAGGCGGGGAGCCCGGCGTGTGAGGCGTCCGGCGCCAGGTCGGCCTCGAGCCGGGTGAGCTCGCGCCGGATGGTGTCGAGGGCGTGCTGATGGCCGAACTCGTCTTTCCTGTGCCCTGCGGGCGGGTCGCCGGAATCACTCGCGCTCATCGTCGGGATTATCGACGGTGGCGGTATCGCCGCATCGGCCGGTCCGGCATTTCCGAGGGGCCCCGGAATGACGATTCCGGCATTTCTCACCAGCCGGTACCCGTTCACCGCCACGAGCGGGCCGCCACGGGAGGCCCGAACGCCGCGGTGTCGGCGTCGGCCGGCTGCCCCGGGCTGCGGGAGTGCCGGGGCGGCATCGTGTACAACCACTGCACAAGAGCGGAACATCGTCGGGTAAACCGGCGCCGGCTGGGACGATCATCGATGGGGGCTGTCCGTGTCAGCTGCGCGTGCCGCCCCGCAGGGTCCCGGCACGCCGCTGCCGGCCGAGCAGCTCCAGGCGGTCGCCGCCGTGTTCGGGATGCTCGCCGCGACGGTCCGGCTGCAGATCCTGTGGCTGCTCGCCGCCGGACCCCGGGACGTCGGCACGCTGGCCGCCGAGCTGGACCAGTCCGTCCAGACGGTGAGCCATCACCTCGCGAAGCTCAGGCTCGGCGGCCTCGTGCACGCCCGACGCGACGGCAAGCGGCAGATCTACGACGTTGCCGACGAGTCGGTCATCGACCTCATCCGGCTCGCCGCCGCGCCGTACACCGACGATCCGGCCGACGGGCGCCCGCGACGCCGCACCACGGCCTGACGGCGGCACGCAGGGGACGCCGCGGGCCGGGACGGGCTCGGCTTATACTCAAATAGTTGCGCAATTGTTTGCCCGATTTGTCGGCGCGGGCCGTGCGGTCCGCGCGGTCCGGGGCGGTCCGGCGCGGACAGGAGGGAGGTGGCCCGTCATGGGTTCGTTGAGCCCCGTGCACTGGCTGATCGTCATCGGGGTCGTCGTGCTGCTCTTCGGCGCGAAGAAGCTGCCGGACATGGCGCGCGCGGTCGGGCAGTCGGCCCGCGTGCTCAAGGGCGAGATGCGCGGGCTGCGCGAGGACGACCGCGCCGCCGGAACACCGCCGCGGGACGGCGGCGGGACGGCGACCTGACGACATGCTGCCCGCCGCGGCCGGACTCCCCCCGCTGCCGCCGCTGACACCGCTCCGGCTGCTCACGGCCTGGCGGTTCGAACCGGCCGTCGTCGCGGCCTGTCTCGCCCTGGGCGGCGCCTACGCCGTGGGACTGCGCCGCTGGCGCCGCAGCGGCGCGGCGTGGCCGCGCGGCCGGGTGACCGCGTTCGCGCTCGGCGTCCTGCTGCTCGCGCTGGTCGGCCTGTCGTTCATCGGCGTCTACGACGACACCCTGTTCTGGGTCCGGGCCCTGCAGAACCTCGTGCTGCTCATGGTCGCGCCGTTGTTCCTGGCCGTGGGGGCGCCGCTGACGCTCGCCGCGGCGGCCGTGCCGGACCGATGGCGGCCGAGGATGCGCCGCTGGTTCCACGGGCGTACGGCGCAGGTGCTGACGTTCCCGTTCACGGTGACGATCCTGCTCGTGGTCCCGCTGCTGGTGCTCTACCTCGGCCCGCTCTACGAGCAGACGTTGCGCAGCGGGGTCGTGTCCGGGCTCGTCTCGGCGGTGATCGGGACGTGCGGTTTCGTGTACTTCTGGACGCGGTTCCGGATCGACCCGACGCCGCGCGCCGGCTCGTACCTCGTCACCCTCTGGATCACCGGGGTGGAGATGGTGGGCGACGCCGTGCTCGGCGTCGTGCTCTGGCTCGGGCCGATCGTGGCCGAGGCGTGGTACGCGGCCCGGGGCTGGGGCCCGGGGCTGCGCACCGACCAGCTGATCGGTGCCGGGATCCTGTGGATCGGCGGCGACGTCGTCGGGTTGCCGTTCGTGGGTGTGGTGCTGCACCGTTTCACCCGCGAGGAGGAGCACAAGGCGCGCGAGATCGACGCCAGGCTCGACCGCGAGGAAGCGGAGGCAGCCCGCGATGCCGCAGCGATGTCCACCGAGACGGCCACCGGGAGGTCCGCTGCCGAGTCCGAGCCCGGCCCGCCGCAGCGGTCGCGGTTGTGGTGGGAGGACGACCCGCAACTGGCCGAGCGGTTCCGCCGCCACCCCTGACCGGCGCACGACCGCTGCCGTCGTGGCGGTCGTGACGGTCGTGGTAGCCGTCCTCGTGCTGCTGGCGGGGTGCGGTGCGGTGCAGCCGTCGGCGGGTGCCGCCCCGCCGACCACGGCTCCTCCGCCGACGACGGAGGCTGCTCCGACGACGCTCCTGTTCGGCCAGACCTTCACCTTCCCCGGCGGCCCGCGTGTGCTGGTCCTGCGCCCGGAGCCGCTCACGGCGTCGCCCGGCCAGGGCGCACCCGGGACCGAGCGTGTCGAGCTCCGGCTCGAGCTCACCGCGGCCGACGAGCCCGTGGTCCCGCGCTCCGACCTGCGCGTCGACCTCGCCGCGGGAGGCCGGCCCGTCGCCCCGGTGTCCGACGCGCAGGCCCCGGGACTGACCTCGGACCCGCTGCCCGCCGGCCGGTCCCGGATCCTGGTGCTCGCGTTCGCGGCGCCGGCCGGCGCGACGGGGTGGCAGGCCTCCGTGACCTTCCGGGGCGGCCCGGCCGCGGTCTTCCAGGAGGACATCTGAGGGCATCTGCTCGCACTCGAGCTCGCGGTGCGTGCTCTACGTGGCCTCCGGGTCGACCGGCGGCCGTGCCCCCTCGGGCAACGACTCGTGGCGGCGCGGCGGCGCGCTGCCCGTGTCGGCACGCGTCGCCGGGGCCGGCGCGGCAGGGCCGGGAGTGTCCGCGGGGACGGACAGCAGCCACTGCGTGGCGAGCTGACGCGGGCTGCGGAGGGTGCGGAACTCCTGGAGCGGGAGATCGGCGAGGACGTCGCGAACCTGCCGCAGCTCCGGTCCGAACTCGGCGTCGAGGCTCTGTCGCGCGTCGGTCGTGTACGAACGGACCGCGCGCCGCGCCTGCACCAGCCAGCGTGCCGCGGCCGGCAGGCGCTCCGGCCCGATGACGAACAGGCCGACCACGATCAGGACCAGCAGCTTCTCGAAACCGATGCCGAACATGGCTCCTCGCGGTGGTTGCACGGGACGTGGCCGGGCCGGCGGGAGGCCGGTCGTGCCCGAGGCGGGTCGGCCGCTACTTCACACACGGGATCCCGCCGGTGACGATCGAGCCGGACCCGGGGGCCGACGGGGCCGGGGCCGCCGGCGTCGGGGACGGCGTGGGCGTGGGCGACGGCGCGGATGCCGGGGTGGGGGCGACGAAGTCCGCCCCGAGGATCACGTGCAGGTGGCCGGACGGCAGCCCGGGTTCGTGGGTGGTCGACCTGATCCCCAGAAGGCTCGCGAGGGCCGCGGCGGCGGGCTGGTCGCCGGCGGCGTAGTCGACCGTGCTGTGGCCGCGCCGGGACGCGTCGTCGGTCTGCCCGAGCTGGTAACCGGCCGGGGTCACCAGGGCGCCGGCCGTGGCGGCCAGTCCGTTCCGGCCGTTCGCGTTGGTGATGTCCACGGTGCGCCCGCCGGCCCCGGCTGCCGCCGCAGCGGGAGCCGCCGCCGCACCGTCGGCCGGCGGGGAGTCGGCCGGTGGGGTGTCGGCGAACAGGCCCTGCACGGTGCGGCGGACGGTGGCCGGGTCGACGATGTTGACGTCCTCCCCGGCGGGGTCCTGGCCGAAGTGGTCGATGGGCAGGGTCGTGAAGGAGATGTTCCCCGAGGCCAGGTCGCCCGCGTGGCCCAGCAGGGACAGCAGGTCCAGCCCGGGGTCGATCGCGGTGTTCTGGCGGGCGACGTCGAGCAGGCCGTTGAGGCGGGTGGGATCGGTGAAGGTGCCGGCCTGCTTGAGCTGGTGGGCGAGGGAGGCGATGAAGGCCTGCTGGCGGCGTTCGCGGTCGAGGTCGGTGAAGTTCAGGCCGGGGTGGACGTAGTCGCGGCGCTGACGGACGAACGCGACGGCCTGTGACGCGTCGATCTGCTGGTAGCCCTGGTGGAAGTTCGCCCCGGAGTAGTCGTCCTGGGTGTCCTCGTCCACGCAGACGGTGATGGGCTGGACGACCTGCGCGATCTGGTAGAAGGCGACCATCGTGACCTCGACGAAGTGGTCGACGGGGACGGCGAGGAACTGGCTGACGGTGGTGATCTCCGCGTTGCGTCCGGCGTCGCGGCCGGCCTGCTCGAGGCGCGTGGGGTCGGTGACGCCCGAGGCGGCGAGGCTGCGGTGTTCCTCGTCGTACGCCAGCCCGTAGGCCTGCTTGATCTTGCCCTTGGCGACGCCGTCGGGCGCGCCGGGCAGGTCGACGTAGTCGTCGCGGGGTACCGAGACCGCGGTCGCGGGTCCGCCCCCCGCCGGGAGGTGCACGAGCATGAGCACGTTGGCGTTGTGGCCGCCGTTGTCGGCGGTCCCGGCGTTCAGCGCGTCGTAGAGGGCCGGCGGGAGCGGGTCGCCGTTCTCGTCGAGCCTACTGTCCAGGCCCATGACCAGGATGTTCTGGTCGGCGGTGCCGGAAGCCAGGCCGTTCAGCGTCCCCGAGCGGCGGATCGAGGCGTCGAGGTCGTGGTACCGGGTCCAGGCGTAGCCCGTGCCGACCAGGACGAGGACCGACGTGACCGCGAGGACGGCGCGGATCCATCGACCGGCGCGGCCCCGGCGAGGCGGGCCCGCGGCAGCCGCGGGGCGACCCGCGGTGCGGCGGGGCGGCGGCGACACCGGGCCCGGCTGCGGTGGCCGCGGTTCCTGCGGGTGGGGCTGCTGCCGGCTCGGCTGCGGCGAGCGTGCCTGCGGTGGGTGAGGCCGCTGCGGACGAGGCTGCTGAGGACGAGGCTGCTGGGGGTACGGGCCCGGGCCCCGGCTGTGGGGGCGGGTCCGTGGGGTCCCGTCCGGCACGTCGGCTCCTTCCTTGATCGGCCGGTTCGGGACCCGGTCGTCTCGCGTGTCGATCCTATGGTTCACAAGTGATGCACGAGGGCGGACCGAGGGCGGACAATAGGCGCTCCGTTCCGTATTCGAGCATCCGGATCCTATCGTCCCGGGTTCTCGACCAGCACTGCGTGTCCAGGGCGAAGAATTAGCCGTGGCCTGGCCCTCCGTTAACTTCGGGCGAACCGGAGAACCGTCCTCCTCCGGGTCGGGAACGGGACGATGAGCCCGACTCACCCCGCCGCTTCCGACGATTCTCGCCGTGAATTGCGGAGCATTCAGGAATGGTTCGAGTCTCCCGGCCGACGGGATCGGTCCGGGCCGTCGTCGCGGTGGTCAGCGGCCGGCTCACGGCCTGGCTGCAGCGCCCGCTGGCCTCGTTCACCCTTCTCGTCGGGCTGTTCGGGCTGCTGACGGTCACCGGCCTGGTCATGGTGCTGTCCGCGTCGAGCGTCGAGTCGCTGCTCCAGAGCGGGTCGTCGTACGGGGTGTTCGCCCGGCAGCTGGCGTTCTGCGCGGCCGGCCTGGTGCTGTTCGTGCTCGGGATGCGGGTCGACCCGGCCTGGCTGCGGCGGGCGTCGCCCGTCCTGCTGCTCGGCGGTCTGGTGCTGCTCGCCGGGGTCCTGGTGCCGGGGGTGGGTACGGCCATCGCGGGTGCCCGCAAGTGGTACTCGGTGGCGGGTCTGTCGTTCCAGCCGTCGGAGCCGGCGAAGATCGCACTGGCGCTCTGGGGTGCACACGTCCTCGCCCGGCTGCGCCGCCCGCGGTGGAAGGACCTGCTCTCACCGTTGCTGCCGGTCGCCGTCCTCATGCTGACGCTGGTCGTCCTGGAGCCGGACCTCGGCACGGCGGTGTCGCTCGCGATCCTGGTGCTCGCGCTGCTCTACTTCGGGGGCGCCCCGTGGCGGCTGCTCGCGGCGATCGGCGGCGGGGGCCTGCTCGGCGTCGTCCTGCTCGGCCTGACCGCCGGGTACCGGCACAGTCGCATCGCCTCGTACCTGAACCCGGACACCGCCGACCCGTTGGGCGCGGCGTACCAGTCGACGCAGGCCCTGTACTCGCTCAGCGACGGCGGCTGGTTCGGGCAGGGGCTCGGCCAGGGGGCGTCGAAGTGGAGCTACCTGCCCAACGCGTCGAACGACTTCATCTTCGCCATCCTCGGCGAGGAGCTCGGCACGATCGGCGGTCTGCTGCTCATCGGCCTGTTCGCCGCCCTCGCCTACGTGGGGCTGCGGATCGCGGCACGCACCCGCGACCGTTGGCTGCAGATCGTGGCGGCCACCCTGACCACGTGGCTCGTCGGCCAGGCGGCCATCAACATCGGCTACGTCGTGGGGCTGCTCCCGGTGACCGGCATCCCGCTGCCGATGATCTCCTCCGGTGGCACGTCGCTGGTGGTCACGATGTTCGCCTTCGGTGTCCTCGCTGGGGCCGCCTGCCGGGAGCCCGAGGCCGCCGCGGTGCTGCGCCGCGGCCAGGCCCCGTTCCTGGCCCGACTCGTGGGGGCGAACGGGCATGGCCGGTCGACGGACGGGGAATACCGCCCGCGTCGATCACGGCTCTGAGGAGGTTCACATGGGACTCATCATCGGGTTGCTGGTGTTGTGGGTGGTCCTGGCGATCGTCGGCTTCGCCGTGAAGTCGTTGTTGTGGCTGGCGATCGCGGCGATCGTGCTGTTCGTGGTGACCGGGATCTTCGGCGCGGTCCGCCGGAGGGCGGCCCGCTGACGCCCGCGGCGACGACCGGCAGCCGCCCGTCGTCGCCGCGCCGGGGCGCCCGGAGCCGCCTCGGAGCAGTCGGTCGTCCTGGCGCTCGGCGACGGCTCGCCGGTATCTTCTCCTCGCGCCGACAGCGGTGAGGGCGGCGCCCCGCTCACCCGCGACGCGGGCCACCGACCTCGCGCGAGTCTCCGCGGCATGGCGGGATTCACCGAGGAGCCGGAAATGCCTGAAACCCCGCACGACGTTCTCGATCTCGCGCAGGACCGCGGCGTCCGGATGGTGGATCTCCGCTTCTGCGACCTGCCCGGGCTGATGCAGCACTTCTCCGTCCCGGTGGACGAACTGACCGAGGACGCCATGGAAGCGGGCTACGGCTTCGACGGCTCCTCGATCCGCGGGTTCCAGGAGATCCACGAATCCGACATGCTGTTGATCCCGGACCCGACGACGGCGGTGATGGACCCGTTCCGGGACGTGCCGACCCTGCAGATCCACTGCTTCGTCGCCGACCCGATCACCCGCACGAGCTATTCGCGCGATCCGCGCCATATCGCCCAGAAGGCGGAGGCGCACCTGCGGACGACCGACTTCGCCGACGTCTCGTACTGGGGCCCCGAACTCGAGTTCTACATCTTCGACGGGGCGCGCTTCGACCAGAACCAGCACGAAGGCTATTACCACGTCGAGTCGGTGGAGGGCGTCTGGGCGTCCGGACAACCGGGGAGCCGTGGCTACCGTCCCCGGTACAAGGAGGGGTACTTCCCGGTGCCTCCCATGGACCAGCACCAGGACCTGCGCAGCGAGATGGCGCTGACCCTCATCGACCTGGGCATCCCCGTCGAGGTCCAGCACCACGAGGTCGGCACCGCCGGTCAGGCCGAGATGGACATGCGCTTCTCGTCCCTGCTGCACATGGCGGACAACGTCATGAACTACAAGTACGTCGTCAAGAACGTGGCGTGGCGGGCGGGCAAGACCGCCACGTTCATGCCCAAGCCGGTCTTCGCGGACAACGGCTCGGGCATGCACGTCCACCAGTCCCTGTGGAAGGACGGGCAGAACGTCTTCTACAGCGAGTCCGGATATGCGGGGCTCACCGACCTGGGCCGGTACTACATCGGTGGGCTCCTGCAGCACTCGCCCGCGCTGCTGGCGTTCTGCGCGCCGACGACCAATTCCTACCGGCGCCTGGTCCCGGGCTTCGAGGCGCCGATCAACCTCGTGTACTCGCAGCGCAACCGGTCGGCGTGCGTCCGGATCCCGATGTACGTGCAGAGCGCCAAGGCGAAGCGCCTGGAGTACCGGTCTCCCGACCCCACCGCGAACCCGTATCTCGCCTTCTCCGCGATGCTGCAGGCCGGCCTCGACGGGATCCGCAACAAGATCGAGCCGCCGGAGCCGATCGACAAGGACCTCTACGAGCTCCCGCCGGAGGAGACGACGGCGATCCGCCAGGTGCCCGCCTCGCTCGAGGCCGTCCTCGCGGCGCTGGAGGAGGACCACGACTTCCTGCTCGACGGCGGCGTCTTCACCGAGGACCTGATCGAGACCTGGCTCGACTACAAGCGCACCAAGGAGCTCGACGAGATCCGCCGGCGCCCGCACCCGTGGGAGTTCATGCTCTACTACGACCTCTGAGACCTCTGACGACGACGCACCCCGCGTCGGGACCGGTCAGCGCCCTGCCACGGGATGTGGGCCGGCCCTCACCGGCCGGTCACCTTCTCCCAGCCCCGCCGCGGCGGGCGGGTGGCGGGGCCGGCGGTGCGGGAGCGGTAGACGACGTAGGGGCGGAACAGGTAGCCGAGCGGCGCGGTGAAGGCGTGGACGAGGCGGGTGAAGGGCCAGATCGCGAACAGCACCATGCCGATCAGGGTGTGGATGTGGAAGGCGAGACCGGCGCCGGCCATGCTGGCGATGTCCGGTTGCAGCACGAACAGCGAGCGGAACCACGGCGAGACCGACTCGCGGTAGTTGCCGCTCTCGCCGCCCACGACGCCGAGCAGGGTGGTGGCCAGGCCGGCGACGAGGGCGGCGACCAGCACCACGTACATCGACTTGTCGTTGCGGGTCGTCGCCGAGAACACCGGTCCGGTCGTCCGGCGCCGGTAGATCAGGATCCCGATGCCGACCAGGGTGCAGAAGCCGGCGATCCCGCCCAGGGCCAGGGCCTGGACGTGGTACGCGGTGGGGGAGAGCCCGGCCGCGCTCGTCCAGCTCTGCGGGATCAGCAGGCCGATGACGTGCCCGATGATCACCACCAGCAGCCCGAAGTGGAACAGCGGGCTGCCGATGCGCAGCAACCGCGACTCGTAGAGCTCCGAGGAGCGGGTGGTCCAGCCGAACTTGTCGTAGCGGTAGCGCCAGATCGTGCCGACGACGAGGACGGCGACCATGACGTAGGGCAGCACGCCCCAGAGCAGCACGTCCCAGGTGCTCATCGACGACCTCCGGTGGGGTTCGGCGCGAACGGGGTGAGCTCGAGTCCGACCTGTTCGCGGGGTGGTCCGCTGCGCGCGAGCTGCTTGGCGGCCGCGACATCCGCCGGTGAGGGACCCGGCAACAGTGCACACACGGCCTGGACGGGCCCCGCGTACGGGGTGGCGGCGTCGAGGAGGGCGAGCCGGAGCAGCTCGAGCCCGGCCCGGTTCTCCTGCAGCAGGGCGAGACCGTCGGCCCGGTCGGCGGTGGCCGCGTACTCGAGCACGAGGGGCAGGTAGTCCGGTAGCTCGTCGCCGCGCAGGTCCAGTCCGGCGGCGCGGTACCGGGCCTTGAGCGCGGCGAGCGATCCGCCCCGGCGGCGGGTGTCCCCGTCGCTCCACCACGTCAGGTACAAGCAGCACCGCCGGCGCCGGTCGAAGGTCGCCACGTAGTGCTCGGCCAGCTCGGCGGGCGACGTCCGCGCGACCGAGCCGAGGAACGACGTCAGGTGCTCGTGTGGTGGTCCGGCCGGGAGCCCCTCGACCGCCCGCTGCACGAGCGGCAGCGTCGCGAGCACGGTCCCGTCCGGGTACTGCAGGCACACCGACGCCGCCTGCAGGACGACGGCGGCCTGCTGCGCGCGGAGCGGCCCGGCGTTCACCGGCGGTCCTCGAGCGTCGGGGCCCCGGCGGACCGCTCCGGATCCGAACCACGCGCGGTGACGTCGCCGGGCTCGACCGGCGCCTCCCGCGGTGGGGGGAAGAGGCCGGGCGGTCGGCCCTTGCCGTCCCAGTTGAGCAGGTTGATCCGCGCGCCCGGCGACTCGGGGTCGGCCAGTCCCTCGGTGGTCTGGCGCACCCGCAACGCGTGGAAGGTCTCGACCGACACCGGGACGGGACGGCCCGACGCCTCGCCGAACGGTCCGGTGCCGCCCATGCCGGGTCCGCCCTCGACGTCGAGGCTGCAGCCCACCTCCTCCAGGTTCCGGGCCTCGCCCTCGTAGGCGGTGGGGATCACGTAGCGCTCGTCGTACTTGGCCAGGGCGAGCAGCCGGTACATCTCCAGGATCTGCCCGGCGTCCATGCCGACGGCGGTGGGAATGGACTCGTCGATCTCCCGGCCGAGGGTGACGTCGCGCATGAAGGAACGCATGGCGGCGAGCTTGCGCAGCACGTCCGTGACCGGCGCGGGGTCGCCCGCGGTGAACAGCTCGGCCAGGTACTCGACCGGGATGCGGAGGGCCTCGATCGCGCCGAACAGGTTGGGCGCGGACTCGCCGTCGTGCCCGGTCTCGACGAGCCGGTCGACGACCGGGGACAGCGGCGGGATGTACCAGACCATGGGCATGGTGCGGAACTCCGGGTGCAGCGGCAGCGCCACCCGGTACTCCTTGGCCAGCCGGTACACCGGCGAGCGGCGGGCGTGCTCGAGCCAGTCCTCGGCGATGCCGTCGCGGCGGGCGGCGGCGATCACCTCGGGGTCGTGCGGGTCGAGCAGCAGGTCGAGCTGGGCGGCGTAGAGGTCCCGCTCGTCGGCGACGGAGGCCGCCGCGGTGACCCGGTCGGCGTCGTAGAGGAACAACCCGAGGTAGCGCAGCCGCCCCACGCAGGTCTCCGAGCACACCGTGGGCAGCCCGACCTCGACCCGGGGATAGCAGAAGGTGCACTTCTCGGCCTTGCCGGTGCGGTGGTTGAAGTAGACCTTCTTGTACGGGCAGCCGGTGACGCACATCCGCCAGCCGCGGCACCGGTCCTGGTCGACGAGCACGATCCCGTCCTCGGCGCGCTTGTACATCGCCCCCGAGGGACACGAGGCCACGCAGGACGGGTTGAGGCAGTGCTCGCAGATCCGGGGCAGGAAGAACATGAAGGCGCGCTCGTAGTCGAACTTGACCTTCTCCTCGGACTCGGCGCGGATCCGTTCGACGATGGGGTCGTGCGGGCCGTGCTCGGGCGCCCCGCCGAGGTCGTCGTCCCAGTTCGCGCTCCACTCCACCGCGAGGGGCTCGCCGGAGATCAGCGACTTGGGCCGGGCGACCGGGAAGTCGTCGCCGAGCGGGGCGTCGGTGAGGGTCTCGTAGTCGTAGGTCCACGGCTCGTAGTAGTCGCGGATGTTGGGCAGCACCGGGTTCGCGAAGATCGTGATCAGCTTGCGGAACCGGCCGCCCGCCTTGAGCTGCAGCCGCCCGCGCCGGTTGCGGACCCAGCCGCCGCGCCAGCGTTCCTGGTCCTGGTAGCGGCGGGGGTAGCCCTGCCCGGGGCGGGTCTCGACGTTGTTGAACCACACGTACTCGACGCCGCTGCGGTTGGTCCAGGCCTGTTTGCAGGTGACCGAGCAGGTGTGGCAGCCGATGCACTTGTCGAGGTTCATGACCATGCCCATCTGGGCCATCACACGCATCGCCTGTACTCCACTCGTCAGTACTGCACGTCCTGGCCGGCCCGGCGACGGATCACGGTGACCTCGTCGCGTTGGCTGCCGGTCGGGCCGAGGTAGTTGAAGGCGAACGAGAGCTGGGCGTAGCCGCCGATGAGGTGGGTCGGCTTGACCAGGACCCGGGTCAGCGAGTTGTGGATGCCGCCGCGGCGGCCGTTCGCCTCGGACCTCGGGACGTTCACCACGCGTTCCTGGGCGTGGTAGACGAACACCGTGCCGGCGGGCATCCGGTGGCTGACGATCGCACGCAGCACCATGACCCCGTTGCGGTTGACGGCCTCGACCCAGTCGTTGTCCCGCACGCCGATCGCCGCCGCGTCCTGCTCGCTCATCCAGACCACGGGCCCCCCGCGGGACAGCGAGAGCATGAACAGGTTGTCCTGGTACTCGGAATGGATCGACCACTTCGAGTGCGGGGTGAGGTAGCGGACGGTCACCGAGGCGCCGTCGGCCCCGAGCTCACCGGGCCGGCTCTCGCCGAACAGCCGGGACATGTCCAGCGGCACCCGGTAGATCGGCAGCGCCTCGCCCATCTCGTGCATCCAGTCGTGGTCGAGCAGGAAGTGCATCCGCCCGGTCAGGGTGTGCCAGGGCTTGGACCGCTCGACGTTGACGGTGAACGGCGCGTACCGGCGCCCGCCGGTCTCGCTGCCCGACCACTCCGGGCTCGTGATCACCGGGACGGGCCGGGCCTGGGTGTCGGCGAAGGTGATCCGCTTCTCCTCGCTGCCCTCGGCGAGGTCCGCCAGCGGGGTGCCGGTGCGCCGCTCCAGATCCCGGAAGCCCTGGACGGCGAGGCGGCCGTTGGTCGTGGCGGACAGCGCGAGGATCGCCTCGGCCATCTTGGCGTCGGTGTCGATCGCCGGGCGACCCTCGGCGGCCCCGCCGAGCATCACCCCGTTCTTCGCGGCGAGATAGCCGATCTCCTCGTCCGGGTGGTAGGTGACGGCCTTGGTCGTCACCCCGAGCCGGTCGACGAGGGGACCGACGGCGGCCATCTTCTCCGCCACCGCGGGATAGTCCCGCTCGACGACGACGAAGTTCGGCATGGTGCGCCCGGGCACGGGCTCGCATTCGCCGGCCCGCCAGTCCCGCACGCGTCCGCCGGGCTGTGCCGTCTCGCCGGGGGTGTCGTGCTGCAGCGGCACCGCCACGACGTCGCGGCGCACGCCGAGGTGGGTGCGGGCGAGCTCGGAGAAGCGCCGGGCGATGGCGTGGAAGGCGTCGAAGTCGGTGCGGGACTGGAAGGGCGGGTCGATCGCCGGGGTGAAGGCATGGACGAACGGGTGCATGTCCGTGGTGTTCAGGTCGTGCTTCTCGTACCAGGTGGCGGCCGGGAGCACGACGTCGGAGAGCAGGGTGGAGCTGGTCATCCGGAAGTCCAGGGACAGCAGCAGGTCGAGCTTGCCCCCGGGCGGCTCCTCGTCGCGCCACACGATGTCGCGCGGGCGCCGGTCCGGGCCCGCCTGCTCGGCGTTCACGCTGTGGTGCGTGCCGAGCAGGTGCTTGAGGAAGTACTCGTCGCCCTTGGCCGAGGACCCGAGGAGGTTGGCCCGCCACAACGTCAGGCACCGCGGCCAGTTCCCGGGAGCGTCGGGGTCCTCGATCGCGAACCGCAGCGTGCCGTCCCGCAGCCGGCGCACCACGTGCTCGGCGACGTCCTCGTCCCCGGCGTCGTCCGCGAGGTCGAGGGGATTGCGGTCGAACTGGGGGTAGGACGGCATCCAGCCCAGCCGGGCGGACAGGGCGACGGTGTCCATCGTGTGCAGGCCGGCGAGCTTCCCGTCGGCCAGCGGCGAGGTCAGCACGTCGGCCCGGTAGCCGTCGTAGCGCCACTGGTCGGTGTGGGTGTACCAGTACGCGGTGCCGATCATCTGGCGCGGCGGGCGCTGCCAGTCGGTGGCCATGGCCATCGTGGCCCACCCGGTGACGGGGCGGCACTTCTCCTGCCCCACGTAGTGCGCCCAGCCGCCGCCGTTGCGGCCCATCGACCCGGTGAGCATGAGCAGCGCGAGCACGGCGCGGTAGGTGGCGTCGCCGTGGAACCACTGGCAGATCCCGGCGCCCATGATGATCATGGTGCGGCCGTGGGACTCCTCGGCGTTGCCGGCCATCTCCCGGGCGACGCGGACGACCTGCTCGGCCGGCACCGAGGTGATGGCCTCCTGCCAGGCCGGCGTACACGGTTCGTCGGCGTCGTCGTAGCCCGACGGCCAGACGCCGGGCAGCCCGTCGCGGCGCACCCCGTACTGGGCCAGCATCAGGTCGAAGACCGTGGTGACGAGCCGCCCGGCGACGCGGCGCGTGGGCACCCCGCGGCGCAGGACGCCGGGGGTACCGGCCGGGTCGTCGAAGCGGGGCAGCAGGACCTCGGCGGCCTGGCCGTCGAGCAGGGTCAGCTGCGGGGCGACCTCGCCCAGGTCGAGGTTCCAGCGGCCGGCGCCGGAGTCGGTGTAGCGGAAGCCCAGCGAACCGTTCGGCACGACCGGATTCCCGGTCCGGCCGTCGACGAGCACGGTCTTCCACTCCGCGCCCTCGCCGGTGTCCCCGAGGTCGGCGGCGGTGAGGAACTTGCCCGGGACGTACGCGACGCGCCCGTCGTCCGTGGGGTGTTCGGTGAGGGTGACCAGGAACGGCAGGTCGGTGTGGCGCTGCACGAAGTCGACGAAGAACGGCACCCGCCGGTCGACGAAGAACTCCCTGAGCACGACGTGGCCCATGGCCATCGCGAGCGCGCCGTCGGTGCCCGGCTGCGCGGGGAGCCACGTGTCCGCGAACTTCGTGTTGTCGGCGTAGTCGGGAGAGACCACGACGACCTTCTGCCCCTTGTACCGGGCCTCGGCCATCCAGTGCGCGTCCGGGGTGCGGGTCACCGGGACGTTCGAGCCCCACATCACCAGGTACGTGGCGTTCCACCAGTCCCCGGACTCCGGGACGTCGGTCTGGTCGCCGAACACCTGCGGCGACGCGACCGGCAGGTCGGCGTACCAGTCGTAGAACGACGTCATCGCCCCGCCGACGAGCTCGATGAACCGGGACCCCACGGCGTGCGACACCATCGACATCGCCGGGATGGGCGAGAACCCCGCCACCCGGTCCGGGCCGTACGTCGTGATCGTGTGCACGTGGGCGGCGGCGACGATCTCCGTCGCCTCCTCCCAGGAGACCCGCACGTGCCCGCCCTTGCCGCGGGCGGACTGGTAGCGGCGGCGCTTCTCCGGGTCCCCGGTCACCTCGGCCCACGCCGCGACGGGGTCCCCGAGGCGGGCCCTGGCCTCGCGGTACATCTCGACGAGCACCCCGCGGGCGTACGGGTAGCGCACCCGCGTGGGGGAGTAGGTGTACCAGGAGAACGCCGCCCCGCGCGGACAGCCGCGCGGCTCGTACTCCGGCGAGTCCGGTCCGACCGACGGGTAGTCGGTCTGCTGGGCCTCCCAGGTGATGATCCCGTCCTTGACGTAGACCTTCCACGAGCACGAGCCGGTGCAGTTCACCCCGTGCGTGGACCGGACGACCTTGTCGTGGCTCCACCGGTCCCGGTAGAACACGTCGCCCTCGCGGCCGCCCGTCTTGAACACCGCGCGCAGGTCGTCCGAGGTCGACGAGCGGGTGAGGAAGCGTCCCGTCCGCAGCAGGGCGTCCGCCGCCGGGCCGTCCGTACCGGCGTCCGCCCCGGGCTCCTCACCGACGTCGAGACTCATCGGTACCTCCGTACAGCCGAACCGACGGGATGACCTTCGCAGCTCCCGAGCCCTGCGGACCTCGGCCGATGGTCCCTCCTACGAGGACCATCGCCTCTGCTTGCGACGCCGGACGCGCGTGCACCCTCGACCGCCGGGACGTCCGGACAGCTCGGGACGATCGGGGCGATCGGGCCGGGCCGACACGAGGAGTGCATCGTGAGCACATCGGCAGCGCGTGGAGAGGCCGAGCACGGCCCCGTCGCGTCGCGGACCTCGGCGCGACCCGCACTGATGCTGACCGTCGCCACGGTCGGCTTCGTCGTGACGTTCTGGGCCTGGGCACTGCTGTCCCCGCTCGGCGCGACCCTGCGGGAGCAGCTGAACCTCAGCTCGTTCCAGCAGTCGCTGCTGGTCGCGGTCCCGGTCGTCGTCGGGTCCCTCGGGCGCATCCCGGTCGGGGCGCTGACCGACCGGCTCGGCGCCCGGCGGATGTTCCCGGTCATGGCGCTGCTGACCGTGCTGCCCGTGCTCTACCTCGGGCACCTGGCCTCGTCGCTCGCCGCCTACCTCGTCGGCGGGTTCTTCCTCGGCCTCGGCGGCACCACCTTCGCCATCGGCGTCCCCTTCGTGAACTCCTGGTACCCGCCGGCCCGGCGCGGCCTCGCGCTCGGGATCTTCGGCGTCGGCATGGGCGGAACGGCCCTCTCCTCGTTCACCACGGTGCAGCTCGCCGAGGCGCTGGGCCCGAGCTTCCCGTTCGACCTGGTGGCCGTCGTGCTCGTCGTCTACTCCGTCGTCGCCTGGCTGCTGCTGCGCGACCGGCCGGACCGGCCGGTCCCCGCGGGCACGATGGGGAACCGTCTGCGCGCCACCCTGCGCCTGCCCGCGACGATGCAGCTGTCCTTCCTCTACGCGGTCGCCTTCGGCGGGTTCGTCGCCTTCAGCGTCTACCTGCCCACCTACCTCGTCAGCGCCTACCATCTGGACAAGTCCGACGCCGCCCTCCGCACCGCCGGCTTCGTCCTCCTCGCCGTGGCCATGCGCCCGGTGGGCGGCTGGCTCTCGGACCGGTTCGATCCCGTGCCCGTCCTCCTCGCCGCGTTCGGTGCGACGACGCTGCTCGCGGTGCTGGCCGCCTTCCAGTTCCCGCTCCTGCCCGTGGAGACCGTGGTGTTCCTCGCCATGGCCGCGGCGCTGGGCGCCGGGACGGGCGCGGTGTTCGCCCTCGTCGCCCGCATGGTCCCGGCGGAGCGGGTCGGTGCCGTCACCGGCGTCGTCGGCGCCGCGGGCGGGCTCGGCGGGTTCTTCCCGCCCCTGGTCATGGGGCTCGTGTACGGGCTCACCGGCAGCTACTTCGTCGGGTTCCTCCTCCTCGCCGCCACCGCCGCGGGCGCGGGAGTGGTGAGCGGCACGGCGGTCCGGCGGCGGGCGGCCCTCGCGCACTGACGGCCGGTCCACGACCGGCCCGGACGCAATGCGTGCTGCTCGCCCGCGGAAGGAGCAGACTTGCTCGATGACGAACAAGATCAGCCTCGATGCCGTGGCGCGTGAGCAGCTGAAGAGCGCCACCACCAGTTCGGCCGGCCGCAGCGCGCAGACGGTGTACGGCGGGCACGAACACGCACTGCGGCAGACCGTCGTGGCGCTCTCCGCGGGATCCGCCCTCGCGGAGCACGACAGTCCCGGCGAGGCGACGGTGCACGTCCTGCACGGCCGGGTGCGCCTCTCCGCCGGGAGCACGTCGTGGGAGGGGCGGCGCGGTGACCTCATCGCCGTGCCGCCGGACCGGCACACCCTGGAGGCGCTCGAGGACTCCTCCGTCCTCCTCACCGTGGTCAAGGACCAGAGCGCGCCGTCGAACCGGTAGGCGGGAGCACTCGACGGAAGGAGCGCGCGGTGGGGGCAGAGCCGAGGGGCGCGGCATCCGCGTGGCCCGACCTGCGGGTCGCGGACTGGACGGACACGCGGAACACCCTGCACATGTGGACCCAGATCGTGGGCAAGATCCGGATGGCGCACGCGCCGCTGGTCAACCACTGGTGGCAGGTGACGCTGTACGTCAGCCCCCGCGGGCTGACCACGTCGTCGATCCCGTACGGCACGGGCGCGTTCGACATCGAGTTCGACTTCGTCGATCGTCGGCTCGAGGTCCGCAGCAGCGACGGCGGGACGGGCGGGTTCGCGCTGCGTCCGATGTCCGTCGCCGACTTCTACGCCGAGACGACGGCGCTGCTCGGCCGGCTGGGCGTCGAGGCGCCGATCCGACCGGTCCCGAACGAGGTGGACCCGGCCGTCCCGTTCCCCGACGACCACGAGCACGCGTCCTACGACGGCGAGGCGGCCGAGCTGTTCTGGCGGCAGCTGCTGCAGGCGAACCGCCTGATCGGAGAGTTCCGGTCGCGGTTCGTGGGCAAGGTCAGCCCCGTCCACTTCTTCTGGGGCGCGATGGACCTGGCCTGCACCCGGTTCTCCGGGCGCCCGGCCCCGCCGCACCCGGGCGGGGCGCCGAACTGCGGCGACTGGGTGATGGTCGAGGGTTACTCCCACGAGCTGTCCAGCTGCGGGTTCTGGCCCGGTGGCGGTGCGGAGGGCGCCTTCTACGCCTACGCCTACCCCGCGCCGGACGGGTTCTCCGAGTACCCGGTCGAGGCGGAGGGCGCGGCCTTCAGCCCCGAGTTCCAGCAGTTCGTGCTGCCCTACGAGGCGGCGCGTACCGCCTCCGACCCGGACCGGGTGGTGCGGGAGTTCCTGCAGAGCACCTACGAGGCGGCGGCCGAGCTCGGCAAGTGGGACCGCACAGCCCTGGAGGCCGATCCCGAGAGATGGCGGCACCGCATGGCATGAGCACCCGACGACGTCGCGCGACGCGGGGGACGGGTGCTCGGGAAACCACCCGGAGCGGGTGAGGGAATCCGTGTGACGCGGCGGGACCGTCCGGCGCCCGACGACGACGGGAGGAGCGATCCCGATGCGCACACGCGGTGCCGTTCTCCGCAAGGCCCCCGGCAAGTACGAGGTCGTGGACCTGGAGCTCGACGACCCTCGTCCCGGCGAGATCCAGGTCCGGATGGTCGCCTCCGGGCTGTGCCACTCCGACGATCACGTCGCCACCGGGGACATCCCGGCCGGCATCTTCCCGATGGCCGGCGGGCACGAGGGCGCCGGTGTGGTGACCAAGGTCGGGCCCAACACCCCCGGCTTCTCCGAGGGCGATCACGTCGTCTTCTCGTTCCTGCCCGGCTGCGGACGCTGCCGCTGGTGCGCCACCGGCCACCAGAACCTCTGCGACCTCGGGCGGTTCCTGCTCGCGGGATGCCGCCCCGACGACCCGACCAGCTTCCGGCTCTCCCTCGACGGCGCCCCGGTCGGCCAGATCGCGGGGATCTCCACCTTCTGCGAGGACACCACCGTCTCGGTGCACTCGGCCATCACGATCCCGAAGGACATCCCGCTCGAGGCGGCCTGCCTGACCGGCTGCGCGGTCGGCACCGGGTGGGGCTCGGCGGTGAACTCCGCGGCCGTCCGGCCCGGCGACACGGTGATCGTCATGGGCGTCGGCGGGGTCGGCGCCAACGCGGTGCAGGGCGCGGTGCACGCGGGCGCCTCGCAGGTCATCGCGGTGGACCCGGTGGCGTTCAAGCGGGAGAAGGCCCAGCAGTTCGGTGCCACCCACGCCGTGGAGTGGATCGAGGAGGCCGCCGAGCTGGCCCGTTCGTTCACCGACGGGCAGGGTGCGGACTCGGCGATCGTCACGGTCGGGGTGACCACGGGCGATCACGTGGCGGCCGCGTTCGCCGCGGTGCGCAAGCAGGGCACCTGCGTGGTGACCGGGCTGGGCGACATCACCGACACCGGGGTGAACATCCCGCTCGGCGAGCTCACCCTGTTCCAGAAGCGGCTGCAGGGCTCGCTGTTCGGGGAGACGTCGCCCAGCTTCGACATCCCGCGTCAGCTCGAGCTCTACCGCACCGGCGCGCTCAAGCTCGACGAGCTGGTCACCACCACCTACACCCTCGACGAGGTCGACCAGGGCTACGAGGACATGCACGCGGGCAAGAACATCCGCGGCGTGATCCGGTACTCCTGAGGTTCGCCGGTCGCGGACGCGACGTCGACGGTGCCGGCGTCCGGTGCGGGACCGGACGCCGGTACCGGGCGCGGGCGACCGGGGCGCGATGATCACCGTGTGCTGGCGGTGCCGCGGGACTGGTCCGACCTGACGCCGACGTGGATGAGCGCCGCGCTGGGGCGGACCGTCGTGCGGGCGCGCGTCAGGGACGTCGTCGACGGCACGAACGCCCGCGCGGTCGTCGAGCTGGAGTACGCGGGCCCCGCCGGGCCGCCGCGGGTGTTCGTCAAGCGGGAGGGCCGGTGGCTCAACCGGCTGGCCCTGACCGCGCTCGGCGCGCGCGAGGCCGAGGCGGACCTCGTCGCGCACGCCCCGACCCTGCCGCTGGAGCACCCCGCGTTCCACGCCGCGGCGACCGACCGCCGCCGCCTCGCCGCCGTGGTCGTCATGGAGGACGTCACGCTCCGCGGCGGGCGCCCGAACAGCGCGCTCGCGCCCCTGACCGTCGAGCAGGTCGCCGCCGGTCTGGGCGAGCTGGCACGCCTGCACGCGGCGTTCTGGGACGCCCCACTGCCGCCGTTCGTGCGTCCGTGGCGGCTCGGTCCCGCCTGGGCCCCCGTCGCCCGGGCCGGCTTCGTCCATGCCCTGCGGACGCTGCGACGGGCCGGGCACCCCCTCGACCTCGGCACCGCGGAGATCGAACGGGGGTTCCGGAGCTGGGCACGGATCGCCGCCGCCGGCCCGCAGACGCTGCTGCACGGCGATCCCCACCCCGGGAACACCTACACGGTCGGGGCCACCGTCGGCTTCTACGACTGGCAGCTGGTCCGCTCCGGCAGCTGGGTCCACGACGTCGGCTACTTCGTGACCTCCAGCCTCACCGTCGCCGACCGGCGCGAGCACGAGCGCGACCTGCTGGCCGGCTATCTCGACGCCCTCGGCCGTCGGCCAGCCGACGCCTGGCGGCTGTACCGGCGGACGCCGGTGTTCGGGCTCGGGTCGTGGTTGCAGACCTGGGCGGCGGGCACGTTCCAGCCGCCCGACGTCTGCCTCACGACGATCGAGCGCTTCGCCGCCGCCCATCACGACGCCCGGCGGGACCCGGGCTGAGATTTTCCTCGGAAGCCAGGGCCGACTGTCACATCGGGCGGGTCCGAGGCGTCTGGATGGGGAGCCCATCGCGCCGGCACGGGGGGAGCGGTGAGGTGGGCGGCCCGGCCCGCCATCGAGCGCCCTCGGTGGTGGGCCGGCGCGCGTCCGGCCGCAGTGTCCGGGTACGTCGCCGTCGGGCCGGCATGGGAGGCGCTCGCCTCACGCCTCCTGGGAGGGGGCCGGGTCCCGGTGTCCGGCCGGGTCCCGGGGGAGCCCGTCCGCCAGGCCCAGCTCGGCGAGGATCTCCGACCCGTGCTCGCCGAGCCGGGGTGCCGGCCGGAGGTCGACGCGTGCGGACCCGGCGAAGTCGACCGGGAACCGGGCGTACCGCAGCGGCCCCTCCACGGGGTGCAGCACGTCCTCGAAGGTGCCGGTGGCGCGCAGGTGCTCGTCGTGGAACAGCTGGGGCACCGTGAGCACCGGCATCGCCGGGATACCGCGCTCGTCGAACGCGGCCAGCCACTCCGCCGTGGGCCGGGTGCGGACCTCCTCCTCGAGCAGCCGGTAGAGCTCGTCGATGTGGACAGTGCGGAGGGTGATCGTGCGGAAGCGGGGGTCCGCCGCGAGCTCCGGCTTGCCGACGAGCTCGAAGAACGCCCGCCACTGCGCGTCCGTGTAGACCATGACGCCGATGTGGCCGTCGGCCGTGCGGTACGGCTTGCGGTAGGGGGAGTCCGTGCGCGCATAGCCCGCGGGCCCACGGGGCGGGTCGAAGACGTAGCCGCCCTGCTGGTCCAGCAGGGTGAACGAGACCATCGTCTCCATCATCGGCACCTCGATCGTCGCGCCCCGGCCCGTGCGTTCCCGCCGGTACAGCGCGGCGGCGATCGCGCCGACGGCCATCAGCCCGGTCGCCTTGTCGGCGACCGGCGTGCGGACGTACGACGGTCCGTCCGGCCCGCCCTGCACGGCGGCGAGGCCCGACGAGGCCTGGATGACGTCGTCGTACGCGGCCTTGTCGCGGTACGGGCCGGTACTGGAGAACCCCCGCACCACGCAGTACACGGTGCGCGGGCTGGCGGCGCGCACGTCCTCGGCGCCCAGCCCGAGCCGCGTCACCGCCTCGGGACGCATGTTGTGGACGAACACGTCGCCGGTGCGGACCAGGCTCAGCAGGACGTCCCGCTCGGACGGCCGTTTCAGGTCGAGCACGATGCTGCGCTTGCCCCGGTTCGCGGTGAGGAACACCGGGCCCAGGCCCGTGCCGTTCTCGTCGCCGACGTAGCGGACGACGTCCCCGCCGGGTGCCTCGACCTTGATGACGTCGGCACCCATCTGCGCGAGCAGCAGGGTGCAGTACGGGCCCATGAAGGTCGTGGTCAGGTCGATCACCCGCACCCCGGCGAGCGGGGCCTCCTCCGCGTCCTCGGGCGCCATGCGGTGCCGTCCCTCCTGCCGTCCGTTCCGGCTCGTCCGCCGCCCACGGTGCCGTACGGCGCCGAGAAGATCCAGGGGCCCGGCCGACCGGGCGCGAGCGTCGGGCGGCCGGCGACACCGTCGGCGTGCTGTGGAGGGGCTGTCGGGGTGCCGTTGGATCCGGGGGTGGCGTCAGGCCCGGGCGCGCAGCTCGACGCAGCAGTCGCCGTCGCGGGGGTCGAGGACGGCCCGGATCGACGGCCGCGGGTCCAGCCCCTCGATCACCCCGGAGAGGAACGCGTGGTTGATCGCGCAGACCAGCTCCGGGGCCCGGTCGGCCAACGGGTGGAACGGGCAGCTGTGCAGGCGCACGCAGCCCGGTGCCGTCCGGACCGGCTCGAACCCGTGCCGGGTCAGCAGTGCGGTCACCAGCGTCAGGGCGCGCTCGACACCGAGCCGGCCGGGACGGGCGCTCCGGCGCTCGGAGTCGCCGAGGTCCCGGCCACGCCCGGTCGCGGCCTCGAGCGCTGCCGACGGGGGCGCCACGGACGACGGCGCGGCGGACTCCGATGGGGACGAGGGTGGGGCGGACGAGGGTGGGGCGGACGAGGGTGGGGCGGACGACTCCGGCGTACCGGGGGCGAGGACGGCGGTGAGGAGGATGTCGGCGAGCAGGTCGTGCCGACGCGGCGGGATGCTGATCCGCAGGTCGGTGTCGACGGGCTCGTAGACCTTGGGGGCACGGCCGACCCTGCGGATACCCGTGGCGGACCGGTAGTGCGCGCGCAGGACGCCGGCGTCGACGAGCTTGTCGAGATGGAACGCGGCGAGCTTCCGGGAGATCCCGACCGCGGCCGCCGCCTCGTCGCGGCTCACCGGCCTGCGCTCGCCCCGGATGAACTGGTACATCCCGCGGCGCAGATCGTCGTCCAGCGCGGCCACCGCCTTGATCGCCGGGTCGACCGCCATGGGGTGACATTAGCACCGGTTTGCGCCAACGAGCCTTCCCTCAGCGGAATCGAGCGTCGTTCTCACCTGCAGGTCTTGACGGGGGCATCGGGATAAGACCAAACTTCGTTGGCGTTTTGGTGGCGTTTTCGTGGCGTTCGGGAGGCCATCATGGAGGAGCACGCCCTGCCGGCGAAGGAGCCGGTGAGCACGACGCTCGCGGGCCCGTACGGGCACCCGTTCCACCCGATCCTGGTCACCGTGCCGATCGGGGCCTGGGTCGCCAGCCTGGTGTTCGACGTCGGGTCCCACCTGGTGTCCCGGCCGGGCTTCCTGGTCGTCGGGTCGATGTGGTTGATCGGGCTCGGCGTGATCGGTGCGCTCCTGGCGGCCCTGGTGGGCACCATGGACCTGCTGGTCATTCCGACGGGGACCCGCGCGTTCCGCATCGGCATCGCCCACATGGCCCTCAACCTGGTGATCACCGCGGCGTACGTCGGGAACTTCCTGTGGCGCCGGGCCGCCGAGGCCACCGCCATGACGTCGGCGACGGCGGGCACGGCGCCCTCGGTGGGTACGGGGCCACTCGTGCTGTCGGTGGTCAGCCTGGTCGCGCTCGCCGTGTCGGGCTACCTGGGCGGGATGTTGGCCTACCGCTACGGGGTCCGCGTGGCGGACGAGGCGACCCAGTCCGAGGGGTACCGGGTCGCCACCTCCCGCACCGCCGTCCGCCGGGACGCCCGTCCGGCACCCTGAGCGCCCCGACCGCACGACCCCGCACGACCCCGCACGACCCGCGCCCGCACGGGCGCGACCTTCCCCGGCTCGGCAAGGAGGCCGACATGGGTATCGCCGCACTGATCGCCTGGGTCCTGGCCGCCGTCGGCGGCTTCGTCATGCTCGGCAGGTGGGTCGCCCACGGCGGCCTCCGGTCCTCGGGGGCCAGCCGGTTCCCGCCCGGCCTGATCCTCGGCCACTTCGGCCTGGCGGCCGCCGGCCTGGTCGTCTGGATCGTCTACCTCGTCCTCGACGCGCGCGTGCTGTCGTGGATCTCCCTGGCACTGCTGGTCGTCGTGGCGCTGCTCGGCTTCACGATGTTCCGGCTGTGGGTGCCCGCGTACCGGGCCCGCGCCGCGACGGCCACCGTCGGGACGAGGGACCCGGCGGGCGGTCCGGGGGCCGCGTCCGAGGCCGGGGCCGCGCCCGAGCCGGCCGAGTCCCACCTCCCGGTGGCCGTCGTCGGCGCGCACGGCGTGCTCGCCGTGGCGACGGTGGTCCTGGTGCTGCTCGCCGCGCTCGGCGTGCCCTCCAGTTAGGCCAGCAGGCCGCGGGCGGTGTCCCACATGTCCTGCACGATCGTGGCCGCGGGGGCGCGGCGCGCCAGCGCCGCACCCTGCCCGGCCCACTGGTTGACCGGGTCCACCCCGGCGGCGGCACCGCGCCGGAACCGGCCGACCAGCCGGCGCTGGTCGGGGTAGAGCGCGGGCAGGGGCGCCTCGGGCCGTGCCCAGGCGGTGACGAACGGCGTCGGCACGGCCCGGCCGAGCCGGCCGGAGTAGGCGCGCGTCGGGACCGACCGCTCCGGGGGCAGGTCCGCCAACGCCGAGGCCCAGTCCTCGTGGATCCCCGCCTCCGGCGACCGCAGGAGCGCCGTGCCCACCTGCACGGCGCTGGCGCCGAGGGCCAGTGCCGCGGCCACGCCCCGGCCGTCGCCGATGCCACCGGAGGCGACGACCGGGACCCGGAGCCGGTCGACCAGGTGCGGGAGCAGGGCGAGGAGCCCGACGTTCGTGTGCTCGGCGGCGGCGGGGTCGAAGGTGCCGCGGTGCCCGCCCGCCTCCATGCCCTGCGCGACGATCGCGTCGGCGCCCGCCTCCTGGGCGGCCAGCGCGTCGGACAGTGTGGTCGCGCAGGCGAACCAGGCGATCCCGCGGGCGTGCATCCGCTCGACGTAGTCCGCGTCGAACACGCCCATGATCGAGGAGATCACGGTCGGCGCGGCCTCGAGCATCGCCTCGCACTGCTCGGCGAAGACCGGGGCGGCCGCCCCCGCCTCGCCCGGTTCGCCCCAGCCGCCGAGGTACTCCTCGGCCGCGCGCAGGCGGTCGGGCGCCTCGACCGGCGGGTCCGGGATCCAGATGTTGAGTTGGAACGGCCCCGTCGAGCCGGCCCGGAACCGCTCGACCCATGCCGCGATGCGATCGGGCGGGTCGAGGACGACGCCGTCGGCGCCCATCCCGCCCGACTCGGCCACCGCGATCGCCAGCTCCGGCGGGCAGGCACCGGCCATCGGGGCCTCGAGGATCGGCAGCCGCAGGCCGAACCGGTCGCAGAACTCCGTGACACGTCGTTGCACGCCTGCCATCCGACCACAGGCCGCGGACCGCGGCAGCGGCCGGTGAGCCGTCGACCACCTTCCGGTTGGCTGACAACCGCTCCCTCCTCGCCCTGGCCGTGGGTACGCGGACGCCCGAGGGGTAGCTCGACCGTGAGGTCGAGCAGCGAGGAGGACCGTGATGCTCAGCGAGCGAGAGACCCGTGAGCTGAGGGAGATCGAGCGCTTCCTCGCCGACGACGCCGGACTGGTCGAGGCGATGCGCCGCCGGCGGCCGCCTCGGGCCCGGCCGCACGTCTCGAACTGGTTCGTGCCGGTGATCGCGGTCGCGTTGGCCGCAGCGGTCCTCTTCGCGGTGCTCGGCAGCGCGGTGGGCGCGGTGGTCTGTGCGGCGACGGTGGTGGCCGTCCTCTGCCTGGCCGCCACCCGTCCCGTCCACCACGACGGCCCTCGGAACCGGCCCTGACCACGGGCTCGCGGGTGCGGAGCGCCCACCCGGCGGCGTCCGCGGCATCGCACGATCAGGAGACGACGATGTACACACAGACCAGCGGCGACAACCGGCACGGCACGTCCGGATCCACCGGCGGACGGGACGGGACGTGGCCTGCGCGACGTCGAACCGGCTCGCCGGGCGCGGTCGCGGAGGCCCTGGTCATGGCCAGGCCGTGCACCGGCGTGCTCGTGGTGTCCCTGCACACCGCCGTGGGCGAACCGGGTTGTGAGGTCCTCGAAGGCCGGATCGCCGACGAGCTGGCCCGCGAGGCCACCTGCCGCGTGGTCGTCGACCTGCACGACGTGACGGTGCTGTCGGCCGCGGCCCTCGGCATGCTGGTGCGGCTGCGTCGCCTGACGTGGCTGCGGGACATGCGCCTGGTGCTCGTCGGCACCGGCCATCACGCGGTTCACCTGCCCCTGCAGGCCGCCGGGGTGCTGCCGCTGGTCGATACCCGGCCGACCGTGCGGAGCGCGCTCCCGGCGGCGGTCGCGGACACGGCGCTGTGAGGCTCGGCCGGCGTCGCCGGCCGAAGAGGAACGTCACGCGGACGAGGGACGAGGTGGACGAGGGTGCTCGGCGTCGTGCTCATGATCGTCGCGGCGGGTCTGAACGCCCTGGCGTCGGTACTGCAACGCCGGGCCGCGCGCGACGAGCCGGAGTCGCGGTCGTTCTCCCTCCGGATGTTCCTGGACCTGGTGCGCCGCCCCGCGTGGGTGCTGGGGATCCTCTCCATGCTCACCGGGTTCCTGCTGCACGCCGTGTCGATATCGGTGTCGCGGATCGCGCTGGTCCAGCCCCTGCTGGTGGTCGAGCTCCCCTTCACGTTGCTGCTGGCGTCGTGGATGTTCACCCTGCACCTGGGGCGGCGGGACTGGACGGCCGTCGTCCTGCAGACGGTCGGCCTGGGTGCGCTCGTGGGATGCCTGTCGCCGACCGGCGGCGACCCGGGAGCGGTGCCGGTGAGCACGTGGGCGTGGGGGATCGGGCTGACCGCGGGCGGCGTCCTGATCCTGGTCCTGCTGGGCTACCGGGCCCGCCACGAACATCGGGCCGCCTTCCTCGGGGTGGCCACGGGCGCGGCGTTCGGGTTGAACTCGTCGCTGATCGCCGGGGTGGGCGCCTCGGTCGGCCACGGTGGGAGCCTGTTCACGACCTGGCAGACCTACGCGGTGGCGGTCGTCGGGCCGGCGTCGTTCTTCCTGCTCCAGAACGCGCTCGAGGGAGGCAGCCTCGTCGCCTCCCAGCCCGGGTTCACCCTGACCAACCCGGCGGTGTCCGTGGCCTGGGGCCTGGCGGTGTTCAACGAACAGGGTCGCACCGGCTGGTTCCTGGTCGGCGCCATCGCCGGCGCCCTCCTCGTGGGCGCCGGAACGGTCCTGCTGGCGCGGTCCCCGCTGCTGGACCCCGACGCGTCGAACGAGGACGAGGGAAGCGGAGCCGCCCGCTCCTCCCCGGTCGCCGACCGCCGCCGGTAGGGCAGCCGTCAGGGCAGGGCCGGGCCCGCGACGGGGTGCCCGGACAGGCGCCACTCCAGGAAGCCGTCCCTCAGGCGCACCGCGCTCCGGCCGTGCGCGGCGAGCAGGCGGACCGCGTCGTGGGAGAACACGCACAGGGCGCCGCGGCAGTAGGCGACGATCTCCTGGTCGGCGGGGATCTCCTCGAGCCGGCCCGCGAGCTCGTCGATCGGGATCGACACCGCGCCGGGGATGTGACCGGCCGCGAACTCCGGGCCCGGGCGCACGTCGAGGACCACGGCACGTCCGTCGGCGACGCGGCGGAGCAGCTCCTCCCGGCCGATCTCCTCGGTGTCGTCCGGGCCGAGGTAGGTCCGCGCGGCCCGGCCGACGTCCGTGACGCGGGCCGCGGCCACCTCCCGCACCTGGTGCCAGAGCGCGGCGACGTCGTCGCCCGCCAGCGCGTACTCCACGGTCGTGCCGTACCGCGTGGTGGTCACCAGCCCGGCGCGTTTGAGCGTCTGCAGGTGCGCCGACGCCGTCGTCAGGCCCAGGTGGGCGGCCGCGGCGAGCTCGGCGACGCTGCGCGGGCCCTGGGCCAGCAGGTCGAGCAGCTCCAGACGCGTGCCGTTGCCGAGTGCCTTGCCGACCCGCGCGAGCTCGGCGAACAGCTCACCCTTCGCCTTCCCGTCGGGCACGGCGCCTCCTCCATGAATCCATGGAATACTGTAGCGCCTCCGGCGGGCGTGCCCTGCGGGCCGGACGCCGGGTCGTCGGGACGGGCGAGGAGGAGCGATGGTCACGCCCACGCAGGTCCGGCTCCACGCGGTCGTCGACGAGGGGCTGGGCAACTCCGCCTACCTGCTCGACCTGGGCGACGGGTCGGCGCTGGCGGTCGACCCGCCGCGCGACCTGCGCGCCCTCCGTGCCCGGGCCGAGGCCGAGGGGCTGCGGATCCGGTTCGCCGCCGACACCCACCTGCACGCCGACTTCCTGTCCGGGGCGGTGCAGCTCGCCCACGACGAGCGGGCGACGGTCCTCGCCTCGGCCGCCGGCGGGCGCCGGTTCGCGCACCGGGGACTGCGCGACGGCGAGGAGGTCGATCTCGGCGGCCTGTGCCTCACGGCGCTGGCCACCCCCGGTCACACCGATGAGCACCTGTCCTTCCTGATCTCCGACGGTCCGCGCCCGGTCGGCGTGTTCACCGGGGGATCGCTCATCGTCGGCTCGGCCGCACGGCCCGACCTGCTCGGACCGGACCGCACGGACGAGCTGGCCCGCGCGCAGTTCGCCTCCCTGCGCCGGCTCGCCACCCTGCCCGCGCCGACCGCGGTGTGGCCGACCCACGGGGCCGGGTCGTTCTGCTCCGCGCCGTCCGGGACCCGGCGCACCTCCACCATCGGGCACGAGCTGGCGACGAACGCCCTGCTGGCGCTCCCGGAGGAGCAGGCCTTCGTCGACGCCCTCCTCGGGTCGCTGGGCAGCTACCCGGGCTACTTCCGCCGGCTGGGCGAGATCAACCGGCGCGGACCGGCCGTGCTCGACGCGGCCGACGCCGGAACGCTCGCCCCGCTCCCGGTCTCCGTGGTGCGGCGCCTGCGGGCCGACGGCGCGACCCTCGTCGACGTCCGGCCGGTGATCGAGTACGCGGCCGCGCACGTGCCCGGGTCCCTGTCCATCGCGCTGCGCCCCCAGTTCGCGACCTGGCTGGGCTGGGTCGTCCCCGCGGACGGCGCCGTCGTGATCGTCCGTGGCCCGGAGCAGGATCCCGCCGACGTCGTCGGGCCCGCCCTTAACATCGGGGTCGACCGCCTCGCCGGGGAGCTCGCCGGCGGGCTCGCCGCCTGGCCCGCGGCCGGGCACGAGACGGCGAGCACCCGGATCCTGCGCCCCGACGACCTGCCGGTCCCGGGCAGGGCCGCGGGCAGTGGGCGGCGCCGCGTCCTCGACGTCCGTCAGACCGCCGAGTACGCCGCCGGACATCTGCCCGCCGCCCACCACGTCGAGCTCGGCGCCCTTCCCCACCGCGCCGCCGACCTGCCCGCGGAGCCGACGGCGGTCATGTGCGGGCACGGCGAACGCGCCGCCACCGCCGCCGGCCTGCTCGAACGGGCCGGGCACCACGACCTCGCCGTGGTCGTCGGCGGGCCGGGGGACTGGGCCGACCTCACCGGAGGAGTGCTGGTCACCGGGACCGACGACGGGGACGACGGGGCCGACGGGGCCGACGGGGCCGACGGGGCCGACGGGGCCGACGGGGCCGACGAGACCGGTGCGCCCCGGACCGCGTCCCGCGGGCGGACCCGCGCGTGAGGTCCTCCACGACAGGGGCGCCCATCCGGCTCGGCCTGCGCGAGAACCTCGGCCAGTTCATGCTGCTCGCGCTGGTCAACCTGCTGGTCGGCGGCATGGTCGGTCTCGAGCGCACCGTCACCCCGCTCGTCGGGGCGCAGGTCTTCGGGCTGGGCGACCTCACGATCGCCCTGTTCGTGATGGCCTTCGGGCTCACCAAGGCCGTGACCAACCTCGTCGGCGGCGCGGTCGTCGGCCGCTTCACCCGCAGGAAGGTGCTGATCGCCGGCTGGGTCGTCGGGCTGCCCGTGCCCTTCCTGCTGGCCCTCGCCCCGAACTGGTGGTGGGTGATCGGCGCGAACGTGCTGCTCGGCGTCAACCAGGGCCTCACCTGGTCGATGACGGTCAACATGAAGATCGACCTGGTCGGTCCGGCACGGCGCGGGCTCGCCCTCGGGATCAACGAGACCGCCGGCTACCTCGGCGTCGCCGTGACCGCCCTGGCCACCGGCTACCTCGCGACCGCGTACGGGCTCCGTCCCGCACCCGAGCTGCTCGGCGCCGTGTACGTCGTCGCCGGGCTCGCCCTCAGCGTCACCCTGGTCCGGGACACCACCGCCCACGCCCGCCTCGAGGCCGAGCAGCAGCGGGCGAAGGCCGGCGCCGGGACGGGCGGACCCGGGGTCGCGGCGCTCGGGCTGGGCGCGATGTTCGCCGAGATCACCTGGCGCGACCGGAGCCTGGCCTCGATCAGCCAGGCCGGCCTGGTCAACAACCTCAACGACGGCCTGACCTGGGTGCTGCTCCCCGTCCTGCTCGTGCAGGCCGGGGTGACGGTCGGCGGCGTCGGGATCGTCAAGGCGCTCTACCCGTTCATGTGGGCCGTCGGCATGCTCGGCACCGGCCACCTCGCCGACCGCATCGGCCGCAAGATCCCGGTCGTCACCGGCATGGCGATCCAGTCCCTCGGACTGCTGACCTTCGTCGTCGGCCTGCCCCACGCCTTCCTCGCCGGCATCGTCGGGGCGTTCCTGCTCGGCGTCGGCACCGCGCTGGTCTACCCGGCCCTGCTCGCCGCGGTCAGCGACGGGGTCGATCCCGGCGTCCGCGCCGCCGCCCTCGGCGGCTACCGCTTCTGGCGCGACACGGGCTACGCCGTGGGCGCGCTCGTCGGCGGCGTCACCGCGGCGCTCGCCTCCCTCCAGGCCGCCGTCCTCGTCGCCGCGGCCCTCACCGCCGCCTCCGCGCTGTGGAGCCAGTTCGCCATGCGTGACCACCGCCGCTCCGGCGGGTGACCACGGCGCCGGACGCCGTCGGGCTCCGGGGCGTCGGCGGCGGCCGGCCCGGACGCAAGGCCCGGGCCGGGCCGCCGGGGTCAGCCCGCCATGGCGGCGAACATGCCGGGCTCGTAGGAACCCGCCGGGGTGCGCGCGATGACGTTCATCCGGTTCGCCGCGTTGACCAGCGCGACGAGGCAGACGAGCGCGGCGACCTGGTCCTCGTCGTAGTGCGCGCGCACCCGCGCCCAGGTCTCGTCGGACACACCCTCGTGGGCGTCGGCGAGGCGGGTGCCCTCCTCCGCGAACGCCAGCGCAGCCCGCTCGGCCTCGGTGAACACGGTGGCCTCGCGCCAGGCGGCGACCAGGTTGAGCCGGACCGGGTCCTCACCGGCGGTCGCGGCGTCCTTGGTGTGCATGTCGGTGCAGAAGCTGCAGCCGTTGACCTGGCTGGCGCGCAGCGACACCAGCTCCTGGACCGCCTTCGGCAGCGGCGACCCGTGGACCACCATCGCGGCGTTGGCGAACCGCCGGCCGAACTTCGCGGCCAGCTCGTTGTGGAACAGGTCGATCCGGGCGTCCATGATCTCGTCCTCCCTCGTGGTGCTGCACGTGTCGGACACCAGATGCCGGCGGCCCGGAGCGTGTGACAGGGCGAGGATGTGACGTGGCTCATGGCGGCGAGGTGTCACGGATCGGCGGTGCCCGGCGTCTGATGCCGACAGAGCCGGCCGAGCGTGAACAGGAGGCGCCCATGTCGTCGACCGTCCCCACGGACCGCGGCGGGAGCACGGGCCGAGCCGCGACCGAGGCCTTCCTCGCCCACCGCAACCTGCTGTTCACCGTCGCCTACGAGATGCTCGGCTCGGCCGCCGACGCGGAGGACGTCCTCCAGGAGACCTGGCTGCGCTGGGCGGACGTCGACCTCGACACGGTGCGGGACCGGCGGGCGTACCTCGTCCGGATCACCACCCGCCAGGCGCTCACCAGGCTGCGCACGCTCGGCCGGCGCAAGGAGTCCTACGTCGGCCCGTGGCTGCCGGAGCCGCTGCTGACCACGCCCGACGTGGCCGAGGACGTCGAGCTGGCCGACAGCGTCTCGATGGCGATGCTGCTGGTGCTGGAGACGCTCGCGCCGACCGAGCGGGCGGTGTTCGTGCTGCGCGACGTCTTCGACGTCGGCTACGACGAGATCGCGGAGGCGGTCGACCGGAGTCCCGCCACGGTCCGCCAGATCGCGCACCGGGCGCGGGCCCACGTCGCCGCGCGCCGGCCGCGGGAGGTCGTGTCCCCGGCGGAGACCCGGGGCGCGCTCGACGCGTTCCGGCGGGCGGTCGAGACCGGGGACCTGCAGGGCCTGCTCGACGTCCTCGCCCCCGACGTCGTCCTCGTCGGCGACGGCGGCGGGGTCAAGCAGGCCGTGCTGCGGCCCGTCGTGGGGGCGGACAAGGTGGCGCGGCTGCTCAGCGCCGGGACGGGCCGGGTCGACGGGGCGGTGTCCCTGCACCCGGTGCAGGTCAACGGGCACCCGGCGCTGGTCCTCCGGCTCGACGGCGAGCTCGACAGCGTGGTGGCGGTGCGCATCGACGACGGCCTCGTCACCGGGCTCTACGCCGTGCGCAACCCCGCGAAGCTGTCGCACATGGAGCGGGAGACCGCGCTGCGCCGCTGAGCCGAGCCGAGCCGTGGCGGGCCGCCCGTCGGACGCGGTCACCCCGGCCACGGAACCGGTCCGCGACGCGGTCCTGCGCCACACTGGACGGGTGGACCGTCCCGCCTTCGTGCTGCACGACCACCGCCGGCCGCGGCCGCACTTCGACCTGCGGCTGGAGGAGGACGGGGTGCTCCGGTCCTGGGCGGTGCCCCGCGGGCTGCCCGACGACCCGCGGCGCAACCGGCTGGCCGTCAGCGTCCCCGATCACGACCTCGACCACCTGGGCTACACCGACGAGGACAAGTCCATCGCCGACACGGGCTGGTGGGAGGAGCACGACCGGGACGACCGGCGGATCGTCTTCACGCTGCACGGACGCACCGGTTCGCGGCGCTACGCCCTGATCCACACCGGTCAGGACTGGTTGCTGCACCTGACGAAGGACCAGCCCTGACCCGACATGGCCGGGCGGGGAGCGGGTAGACCCGGTGGCGGGAGGTGGTCACATGGCTCCGGTGCGGGAAGACCGGACGGCCGCCGGGCACGACGCCGCGAAGGCCCGCGAGGCCATGGTGGCGCGGCTGCGCGCCGGCGGGATCACGGACCGGCGGGTGCTCGCCGCGATGGGGGAGGTGCCGCGCGAGCGCTTCCTGCGACCCGACCTGGCCGGCGAGGCCTACGGCGACCACCCGCTCGACATCGGACGCGGCCAGACGATCTCTTCGCCGTGGATCGTGGCGTTCAGCGTGGCCTCGCTGCAGCAGCCGCCGTCGGCGCAGGTGCTGGAGATCGGGACCGGGTCGGGCTACGCGGCCGCCGTGCTGGCCCGCTGCGTCGGCCAGGTGGTGACCGTCGAGCGCGACCCGGTGCTCGCCGAACGGGCCCGCGCGCTGCTCGCCGAGCTCGCCCCGGGCGTGGAGGTGCGGACCGGGGACGGGACGCGCGGCGCCCCGGACCGCGCGCCGTTCGACGGCGTCGTGGTGACCGCCCTGGCCAGCGGGACGATCCCGCCGGACCTGGTCGACCAGCTCGCCCCGGGCGGGACGATCGTCTGCCCGGTCGGCGACCACCGCGTCGGCACCCTCGTCCGCTACCGCGACGGCCGCACCGAGCACCTGGCCGACGTCAGCTTCGTCCCGCTCGTCCCGGACAGCCCCGACCGCTGATCACAGCGGGGGCGCCCGCCGACGAGGGTGACACCTCCCCGGCTGACGGCCAGGATGCGGCCATGGACATCTCGGCCGAGGACGTGCTCGCCGTCCACCAGCTCTACGGGCGACAGAGCCATGCGATCGACTCGGGCAGGGCGGCGGACTGGGCCGCGACCTTCACGGCGGACGGCGAGTTCCACTCGCCGAGCTATCCCGAGCCGGCCGTCGGGGCGGCCGAACTGACCGCGTTCGCCGAGCGGTTCCACGCGGGTTTCCTGGAGTCCGGCGAGGTGCTGCACCACGTCATCAGCACGGTCGACGTGACGCCGGTGGGGTCGGACACCCTGACCTCCCGCGCCTATCTGCAGATCGTCGGCACGCCGACGGGCCGGCCGTCCCGGCTGCACCGCCTCACCACCGTCGTGGACGACATCGTCCGCACCCCGTCCGGCTGGCGGATCGACCGCCGCACCGTCCTGCGCGACCCCTGACCCGCGACGGCCGGTCCGGTTCTCCGCCCGCATCCCGCGGGGCTACCTCGGCTCCCAGGACCCGGCGGCGCTGGCCGCGGAGCCCAGCGGGATGAAGGGCGGGACCCGGACGAGACGCTGCTCATCGACGAGGACCGCGTGCGCGCCGACGCCGCGACCTGGGGCCGGATCCCGCGCAGCTACGTCAGGCTCACCGGGGACCGGGCGCTGCCGCCCGCCCTGCAGGACCGCTACATCGCCGAGGCGGACGCCCTCACTCCGGACAACCCGTTCTACGTGCACGAGATCGCCACGAGCCACCTCGGCGTCCAGGTGCACCCCGAACCGCTCGCCGACGTCCTGCACGCGGTCCTGACCCGCTGACCTGCCCGGCCCGGATTGGCCTGGTGGAACGGCGGCGGATCGGCCATCGGAGAAGGCCGCCCCGGGGTGCATCCTAAGGCGGCAAGGACCGACAGGAGGAGCGACCGCATCGTGTACGTGCCGACCCACTTCGCCCCCGCCGACGAGGACGTGCAGCAGCTGCTGGACCACCACGGCGCCGCGGACCTGATCACCCACGGCCCGGACGGGCTGGAGGCGACGATGCTGCCGTTCGTCTACGACCGTGAGGGCGGCCGGCTGCTGGGGCACTTCGCCCGCAACAACGACCACTGGAGGCGCGCCGACGGGCGGCAGGGCCTGGTGATCGTCCGCGGCCCGGACTCGTACATCAGCCCGACCTGGTACGCCTCGAAGGCCGAGCACGGGCGCGTGGTCCCCACCTGGAACTACATGACCGCCCACGTCCACGGCACCGTGACCGTGCACGACGACGTCGACTGGCTCGCCGACGTCGTGCGGCGGCTGACCGACCTGCACGAGGCGGACCGGCCGGGCCGGTGGCGCGTCGAGGACGCCCCGGAGAAGTACTTCCGCGGCCAGCTGCGCGCCATCGTGGGCGTCGAGGTCCGCATCGAGCGCGTCGACGCGAAGTTCAAGCTCAGCCAGAACCGGCCGGCAGCGGACATCGACGGCGTCGTCGACGGCCTCCGCGCGGTCGGCGACGCCCGCGGCGCGGAGGCGGTGGCCGCCCACCGACCGTGAGCTCCGGCGAGACGATCGAAGCGGGCGGGGTGCCGGCCGGCGCGCTGAACATCGTGCACGGGACCGGGCCGGTCGTCGGCGAGGCGATCGCCGGGCACCCGGCCGTCGACATGGTGTCGTTCACCGGCTCCACGCGCGCCGGGAAGCGCGTCTCGGTCGTCGCCGCCGACACGATCACGCGCGTGGCGCTGGACCTCGGCGGCGCCGCCCGACGATCTTCGCCGGGGTCGAGCCCGACGCCGTCATCGCGCAGGAGGAGATCTTCGGCCCGGTGCTCTCGGTGATCCCCTACGCCTCCGAGGAGCAGGCCGTGGAGATCGCGAACAACACGGTCTTCGGCCTGGCCGGCGCGGTCTTCGGCGAGCCCGACCACGCCCTCGCGGTCGCCCGGCGGCTGCGGACCGGCCAGGTCGACGTCAACGGCGGCAAGGTCAACATGCTCGTCCCGTTCGGCGGCTACAAGCAGTCCGGCAACGGCCGCGAGCTGGGCCGCTACGGCCTGGAGGAGTTCCTCGAGACGAAGTCCATCCAGCGCTGACGGCGTCACGCACCGTCGAGGCCGTCCGGGCACCCGGGGCGGCCTCGACCGGTCTCCGGGCTGCGTCCGACGCGGTCCGCAGCCGCCTGCCTGTCGCCGAGCGTCCGACCGGGGGACCTCCGACACCTGCTTCCGCACTCCTTGTCGCCGCCGCCGAGGCGGCGCAACGACGGATAGGCACTGCCGCGGCACCGGCGTAGCGTCGAACGCCGCGCTTCTTCGCGCCGCGGCGATCACCACAGCGAACAGGACACCGCCGACGCCACTCGGAGTTCCGATGACCATCAACTTCACGATGTCCGACGAGCAGAAGAAGCTGCAGCACGAGGTACGCGCCTTCGCGGAGAACGTCCTCCGGCCGGTCGTGGCCGAGGCCGACGCCGAGCGCGACCCGCTCGTCGGCTTCCAGAAGACGAAGCCGGCCTACGTCGAGGCGTACAAGGCCGGGATCGCGATGTGCATGCTGCCGAAGGCCTACGGGGGCGGCGGGGTGTCGTGCGTCGACCTCACGGTCGCGGCCGAGGAGCTCTGCGTCGTCGACCCCGGCTTCGCCTGCACGGTCCTGTGCAACGGCCTCGGGCTCATGCCGATCGCCTGGTACGGCACGGAGGCACAGAAGGAGAAGTTCCTGAAGGCGGCGACCTCCGACCCGACGGGGGAGTACCTCGGCGGGTGGACGGCCAGCGAGCCGCCCGGCAACCCCGCCGGCACCGCGAACTTCGACATCCCGCTGCCGCGCCCGGCCGGGGTCGGCCTCCTCGCGGTCCGCGACGGCGACGACTTCGTCGTCAACGGCCGCAAGTACTGGCCGTCGTCGGCGGGCTGGGACGAGCGGGGTGTCAACGCCGGCACCCTGATCGTGCGCTCCGACCCCGACAAGGGCGGCACCGAGGGGCTGTCCGCGCTGATCCTGGAGCGGGACACCCCCGGCGTGACCTACCGGACCCTCGACAAGACCGGGCACCGCCTCGCGTCGAACGCCGAGATCGTCTTCGACGACGCCCGCATCCCGGCCGCGAACCTGCTGCCGGGGGCCGAGGGCAACGGCGACCTCGTGATCAACCGCAACTTCGCCTGGTCCGGACCGATCGCGGCGATCGCGGCGGTCGGCATGGCGCGGGCCGCCTACGAGATGGCGCTCGACTTCGCCCGGGGCAACACGGCCGGCGCGCTGAAGCCGATCATCTCGTTCCAGAACGTCGGCTACGTGCTCGGCGACGTCGCCGCGAAGATCGAGATGGGCCGCTACTTCTCCTGGCGGGCGGCGGACTACCTCGACAAGCACGACCAGCACGCCGAGCTGGTCGGCGCGATGAACAAGATCCAGGTCACCGAGATGATGTTCGACTGCGTGTACAAGTGCATGCAGATCGTCGGGGTGAACGCCCTGGAGACGAAGGCCGGCTTCGGCAAGATCCTCCGCGAGGCGGCGGTGCTGCCCATCTACGACGGCGGCAACATGGGCATGCAGCGCCGCCGCGTCCACGGCGTCCTCGCCGACCCGCTCTTCAACCCGCGGGCGATCATGGAGGACGAGTACGTGAAGTTCGAGAAGCACCACGAGGCGATCGACACCGTCGTCGTCTGACGCGCGCCCACTCCGGCCCCGCCACGTCCGGCGGGGCCGGGGCGGGGCTCAGCGCAGCTCGAACGCCGGGTACCCGGCGGCCGCCTCCTCGTCGCACTTCTGCCGGTACTGCCCGACGCCGCCGATGTAGGACAACAGCCGCCGGGGCTTGCCCGGGACGTTGGAGCCCAGGTACCAGGAGTGGGTCTTCGGTACGAGCGTCGCCGAGGCGATCTCCTCGTGGTGGGCCACCCACGCCTCCTCGCCGGCCTCGGTCGGCTCGATCACGGTCTTGCCCTGCTCACGCAGGACGCGGATGGTCGCGGTGATCCACTCGGTCTGCTGCTGCAGGCACGTGGTCATGTTGCACAGCGCCGCCGACGGGGCGAGCGGCACGGCCGTGGTCAGCATGTTCGGGTAACCGTGGACCATCAGCCCCATCGTGCTGCGGATGTCGCGGCCCCAGTCCTCGGTCAGCGACCGTCCGCCCCTACCGCGGATGTCGATGCGGGTCAGGGCGCCCGTGCCCGCGTCGAACCCGGTGGCCAGGACGATCACGTCGAGCTCGTGGACGGTGCCGTCGGCGAGCTCGATGCCGTCGGGCCGGATCCGGGCGATGGGGTTGTCCCGCACGCCCACCAGCTCGACGTTCTCGCGGTGGTACGCCTCGAGGTAGTTCGTCTCGAGCGGGACCCGGTGGGTGCCGAAGCCGTAGTCGGTGGGCACGAGGACGTCGATGAGACGCGGGTCCTTCAGCCGCGCGCGCATCTTGTCGCGCACGAACTCCGAGACCGCCTCGCTGACCTCCTCGACGAAGAACATCTCGCCGAAGCTCGCCAGCCACAGCTTGAGGGACCCGTCCTGGTAGATCTCCTCGAGCACCTCGCGGCGCTGCTCGGGCGTGCAGTCCGCCCAGACGTGCTCGAAGTCGTACTCGAACCCGGTGAACGTGTGCGGGATGGTCGAGCGCAGCTCCGCGAAGCGGCCCTTGTACCAGCGCTGCTCGGCCTCGCCGTACTTCGGGTTCTTCATCGGCAGCACGTACTGCGGGGTGCGGGCGAAGACCGTCAGGTGGCCGACCTCGCTCGCGATGGTCTGGATGACCTGGATCCCGGTGGCCCCGATCCCGACGACGCCGACCCGCCTGCCCGCGAGGTCGACGTCCTCCTTCGGCCAGCGGGACGTGTGGACGATCGGCCCGCGGAAGGTGTCCTGGCCCTCGAACAGGGCGTCCATCGGCGCGGAGAGCATCCCGCCGCAGGTGACGAAGAACTGCGTGTCGATCGTGTCGCCGCGGTCGGTGCGCACGGTCCAGCGGCCCCGGTCCTCGTCGTAGTGCGCGCTGACGATCCGGGTGCCGAACTCGATGTCCGCACGCAGGTCAAGCCGCTCGGTGACGTACCGCAGCCACTGCTCGACCTCGGGCTGGCCGGGGAACTTCTCGCTCCAGCTCCACTCCGTGTAGAGCTCCTCGGAGAACAGGTACTGGTAGATGTAGCCCTCGGAGTCGAACCGCGCCCCGGGGTAGCGGTTCCAGTACCAGGTCCCGCCCACGTCGTCCCCGGCCTCGTAGGCGCGGACCCGCAGTCCCTGCTCGCGGAGCTGGTGGAGCTGGTAGAGCCCGGCGACCCCGGCGCCCATCACGACGGCGTCGAGCTCCAGCGGGGGACGGTCGGTCGCGGTTGCGGTGTCGGGTGCGGACGTCATCGTCTCGACCTCTTCCTGTGTGTCCCGGGCGAACCCGCACATGGTGAGCGGTGTCCCGCCCGCCCGAGGTGTCCCAACAACGGACACGGTGCGAGGTCAGTCGGTGATTCCGTACTGGCGGATCTTGCGGTACACGGTCGAGCGGGCGATCCCGAGCGCGGCGGCGGCGGCCTTGCGGTTCCCGCCCGTCGCACGCAGCGCCGACACGATGGCGTCGCGCTCGATCTCGTCGACCGGGCGCAGCGCGCTGCGCGGTGTGCTCTGGCAGCGGGCGGGCAGGTCCGCCGCCTCGATCGCGCCCACCGGGCGTCGGGCCACGGCGGCGGCGAGGACCTCCCGGAGCTCGCGGACGTTGCCCGGCCACCGGTACCGGGTGAGCAGGCGGGTGGCCTCGGCCGAGAGCCGGACCTCGCGGTGCGGTGCGAGCTGGTCGAGGATCTCCCTGGCCAGCGCGGGAAGGTCCGCCGTGCGGTGGCGCAGCGGCGGCACGGTGACGCAGCCGCGGAAGACCGCCAGGAGCGAGCGGTGCACGGAGGGGGCCGAGCCGTCCGCTGCTGTGGCTGTCGTGGCGGTCGCGGCGGTCGCGGCGGTCGCGGCGAGGAGGGCCGGTGCACCGCCGTGCTCGGCGAGGGCGGCCACCAGCCGTTCCGCGGCCCGCGGCGAGAGGCGGTCGACGTCGCACAGCACGGTGAGGGTCCCCTCCCCGGGCTCCGCGACGGCGGCGGCGACCTGCTGGGGATCGGCCTCGACCGTCGGGGCGGCGACCCGGGCGATCCGGCCTCCCGGGTTCCGGTGCAGGTGCTGCTCGCTCAGCAGGGCGACCCGGCCGGAGCCGGGTTCGCCGAGCACGAGCACCGGATTGCCGGCGTCGAGCTCGGCGCGCGCGGCGGCGGCCGCCGCGCACCACCCGGGCGACGACGAGGCGCCCCGGGGCCGGGCCACCGCCGGGGCGGCGGGATGGTCGGCGGGGTGGGCGTCGACCTCGTCCAGCAGCGTGACGACGCCGATCATGCCCGCGACGTCGTCGCCCACCGCGACGGTCGAGCCCCGCAGCCGCACCCGCGCGCCGGAGGGCAGGTCGATCCGCTGGTCGACGGAGTCGTGCCGGCCCGCGAGGAAGCGCAGGTGGTCGTGGAGGGCCTCCTGGTCCCCGGCCGCGAGCAGGGTCTGCAGCGACGTGTTGGCCACGACCACCCGGGGGCCGACGGCGAGCACCGCGCCGCGGGTGCGGGCGTCGACCCGCGAGTAGACGTCGAAGAGCGCCTGCTGGGCCTGGTCGCGGTCCCGGACGAGGTTGTGCTCGATGCGCCGGGCCGCGTCGCGTACCAGCGAGTGCATGAGCGGCGTCGAGTGGTCGGCGAGGCAGCTGATGTCGAGGACGCCCTCGATGCGTCCGGTGAAGGGGTCCCGGACCGGGGCGCCGGCGCAGGCGAAGGCCTGCAGCGTGCCGACGAAGTGCTCGGCGCCGACGATGTGCACGGACTCGCCGAACTCCAGCACCGTGCCCACGCCGTTGGTGCCGACCGCCCCCTCGGCGTAGCCGAAGCCCTGCGCGAAGTAGACCCGGTCGAGGATCCGCCCGAGCCAGCGGCTGCTGTCCCGGCGGGCCAGGATCCGGGCCCGGTCGTCGGTGAGCGCGACGCACATCGGGACGCCGGCGATCTGCTCCGCGAGCTGGTCGATCACCGGGGCGGCGCAGCGGACCAGGCGGGACCCCAGGTCGAGCTCGGTGAAGTACTGGGTCTCCACGCTGTCCGGCGGCACCCCGCCGGCGACGCTGCGCCGCCAGGAGGCCGCCACGTGGTCGGGCACCCCCTCCCGCTCCGGGGCGCCACCGCCTTCCAGCAGGTCGGCGCGGGCGCTCGCGAGCAGCAGGCGGCGGTCCGGTGCGTCGGTCATCGTCAGGAGCACCTCCTTGTGGCCCCACTCACATCCTGCGGCACGGGTCAAGCTCGTGGCGTGTCCCAAGAAGGGACACGACGGTCGGCGGGACACCCCGGAGAGTGGGGCGACACGGTCCCTCGACGAGGAGCTGGACATGATCGACAACCCGTTCTACTCGCCCGAGTTCCACGGCGACTACGACCTGATCTCCGTCGGCCGGCTCGACCTGGAGGAGGGCGGCAGCATCCCCGACTGCCGGCTGGCCGTCGCCACCTTCGGCGAGCTGAACGAGGCCCGGGACAATGCGATCCTGGTGACGACCTGGTACTCCGGCAGCCACCAGATCTGGCGCGACGTCTACATCGGTCCCGACCACGCGTTGAACCCCGAGCGGTACTTCATCGTGGTGGTCGACCAGATCGGCTCCGGCCTGTCGACCTCGCCGCACAACGCCGACGGCGAGAACGCCGGGATCGCCATGTCGGCGTTCCCGCACGTCCGGATCGGCGACGACGTGGTCGCCCAGGAGCGGCTGCTGCGCGAGCACTTCGGCATCGAGACGCTGCACGCCGTCGTCGGCGGGTCCATGGGCGCCCAGCAGACGTACGAGTGGGCCGTCCGCTTCCCGGACAAGGTGAAGCGGGCCGCGGCGATCGCGGGCACCGCGCAGAACACCCCGCACGACTTCCTGTTCACCAAGGCCCTCAACGAGGCGATCACCTCCGATCCCGGCTTCGCCGACGGCGAGTACACCTCGAACACCGAGGTCGAGGCCGGGCTGAAGCGGCACGCGGGGATCTGGGCGGTGATGGGGCTGTCCACGGAGTTCTGGAAGCAGGAGGTGTGGCGGGCCCTGGAGTTCGAGTCCAAGGAGGCCTTCCTCGAGGGCTTCCTGGAGCCCTACTTCACCGTCATGGACCCCAACGACCTGTTGTGCATGGCCTGGAAGTGGCAGCGCGGCGACGTCGCCCGGCACACCGGCGGGGACCTCGACGCCGCGTTGGGCCGCATCACCGCCCGCACGTTCGTCATGCCCATCAGCGAGGACATGTTCTTCCCGGTCCGGGACTGCCGGGCCGAGCAGGAGAAGATCAAGAGCTCCGAGCTGCGCGTGGTCGACGACATCCTCGGCCACCTCGGCCTGTTCGGTGTGGCGCCCACCTACATGCCCCAGATCGACCAGCACCTCGGCGAGCTCCTGGCCGGCCCGGCCTGACCGCCCTCCCCGGAAGGACACCCATGAGCAGCACCATGCGCGGCCTCGCGTTCCTCGGCGAGGGCCGGATCGGGCTCGTCGAGCGCGGCATCCCGACCGCCGGCCCCGGCGAGGCCGTCGTCCGGAGCACCGCCTCGCTGATCTGCACCTCCGACGTCCACACCGTGGCCGGGGTCCTCCCCGTGCCCGAGGGGCGGCTCCTCGGGCACGAGAGCGTCGGCGTCGTCCACGAGATCGGCGACGGCGTCACCTCGGTCCAGGTCGGGGACCGGGTCGCGGTCAACGCCGTCACCCCCGACGGCACCTGCGACTACTGCCAGCGCGGGCTGAGCTCGCAGTGCGGCGGCCCGCTCGGCGGCTACCGCTTCACCGTGCAGAAGGACGGCAACCTCGCCGAGTACTTCCACGTCAACGACGCCGACTACAACCTCGCCCCGATCCCGGACGCGCTCGCCGACGAGGTCGCCGTCTACGCCTGCGACATGCTGTCGACCCCACCCCGATGACCACCCACCGGTTCTCCGTCGGCGACGCCGAGGAGGCCTTCGCGGTGATGCGGGAGAAGCGGGACGGGGTGATCAAGCCGCTGATCACCTACTGAGCCGCTGATCACCTACTGAGTGCGGGGCGTCCCGAGCTCGGCGAAGGTGTCGGCCACCCAGTCGGCGATGTAGGTGCTGACGTGGGGCAGGTGGTCGAGGCCGATGTGCTCGGTCGCGCCCTCCTCCGGGGTGAAGACGCGCAGCTCCCGCTTGGGGGAGTTCACCGCCTTGTCGTAGGAGCGGTGGGCGTACTCGAGCGGGATCTGCCGGTCGTTGGCGCCGTGCGCGATCAGGAACGGCACGGTGATCTTCTCGACGACGCCGTCGAGGTGCACGTCGTCGGCGAAGGCGATGAAGGTGTCGAGGTCGTCGTGTCCCCACACCCACAGCACGTGCTCCCAGTAGTGCGGCACGGGACGCTCGCCCTCGCCCTCGCCCTCGCCCTCGCCCTCGCCCTCGCGCTCGAGGCGGCGGCGCTGCACGGCGCCCCAGTCGTGGTTGGCACCCCAGGCCACGCAGAGCGCGAACCGCTTCTCGAACGCCGCGGCGCGCGGTGCGTAGTAGCCGCCCAGCGACCAGTCGACGATCCCGATCCGCGAGGCGTCGACGTCGTCGCGCTGCTCGAGCCAGTCGACGGCGGCGCCCGCCCAGGCCTCGGTGTCGATGCGGGCGGTGAGGCCCTGCAGGCGCAGGGCCTCGCCGGTGCCGGGCTGGTCGAGCATGAGGCAGGAGACGCCGCGGGCGGCCAACTCCTCCCAGTGGGCCGAGCCGTACATGTGCTCCTTGGTGGAGTCCAGGCCGTTGACCAGCACGACCACCGGGGCGGGGCCGTCGTCGGTGGCGGGCGCGGCGCTGAAGTAGGCGGGCAGCGTGGTGGCCTCGTACGGAATCGCCACCCGGCTGATCCGCGGGTCCCGCAGGTCGAACGACTTCTGCGCCAGCTCCAGCACCCGGCGGTAGGTCGGGACCCGGTTCGGGTCGGAGTGGCCCAGCATGCGCTCGGCCTGGCACAGGTAGTTGGTGGCGCGGAAGTACAGCCCTGGGTCGTCACCTACCACGGCCCGACGGCGTCGACGCCGGCCCTGCGGCAGATGCGCATGCTCGGCATCGAACCCGACGTCCAGGTCGTCACCGAGAACTTCCTGACCGTGCCCGGCCTGGTCGCCGGCTCCGACCGGGTCGCGCTGCTGCAGCGCCGGCTCGTCGACCGGATCCCCGTGGAGCTCGGGGTCCGCGCGCTGCCCTGCCCCGTGGACGTCGCCCCGCTCGTCGAGGCGATCTGGTGGCACCCCCTGTACGACGACGACCCGGAACACCGGTACCTGCGCGACCTCCTGACCCGGGTGGCGGGCCGGGTGTAGTCCCGGGTGGGGTGGTGCCGATGACGCTCGCGCTCTGGCAGCCCGCGCGGCCCGCTGGCGGGTCCGGGCACCGGGCACCGGGCGCCGCTGCGTCACGCGGGACTGAGCCCGGCTCCCCGTCACGGACGGCGCCCGGCCGGTCCGCCGGAGTCAACTGGAAGGTCGGCTGGAAGGTCCGACCGTGGTCCGCCACGTCCTCCCCCTGCCACCGTGTCCGGCGGTGACAGGGGGAGGTCATGTACCTGAGGGTCCAGCTTCTCCGCGCCGCCGACGGGCGACTGGGGGGCACCGTGACGACAGACTCCGGCCGGGAACTGCCGTTCTCCGGCACGCTCGACCTGCTGCGGATCCTCGAGGACCTCGAGGACCTCGAGCCGCCGGGCCCGCCCCGCGACGGGCCGGCGCCCCGGCGGCCCCGGTGACCGCGCCGGAAGCGGCATCCGCGTCGACCGGGGCGTCGTCGTCGGACACCGCCTCGGCCGCGCGGATCGCGGCGATCAGCGGGATCGTCTTCGCGGTCCTGTTCGTGGTGGCGCTGCTCCTGGTGCACCGGGCCCCGACGCTCGCCGACCCCGACTCGGCGTACGCGGGCTTCTACGCGAACGGCGGCGACCAGCTCTTCGTCGCCGTCGGGATCTATCTCGTGCCGCTCGCGGGCATCGCCTTCCTCTGGCACATGACCGCGATCCGCGCCGTCCTGGACACGCTGACCCCGACGCCGTCGGCGATGGCGCACGGGCTGAACCTGCTGGCCGGGGCCATCTTCGTGACGCTGCTGTTCGCCGGGACGGCCGCCGCCGGTGCGGTGGCGTTCGGCGTCTACTTCGGCCACTCGCCCGCCGAGGACCCGCAGACGGCGCGGGCGCTCACCGGCGTCGGATACGGCCTGGTGTTCATCTTCGCGGTCCGTGGGGCCGGGATGTTCGCGCTCACCACCACGACCCTGCTGCGCAACGCCAAGGTGTTGCCACTGGTACCGGCCGTGGTCGCGTACCTGCTCGCCGCCTTCCTGCTGCTCGCGGTGACCAACAAGCCCGTGGCCGTCCTCGTCTTCCCCGCGTGGGTCGTGCTGATCTCGATCTTCCTGCTGCGCCACGCGCACCGCGCGGCCGCGCACGCGCCGGAGCCCGACACCGGGCCTCAGGAACCCGCGCCCGACGCCGCCCCGGCCCTCGACACCACCAGCCCGAGCCTCAGGAGTGACCAGCCATGACCGCCTCCGTCACGCCCGTCACCTCGAAGACCGTCGACGACATCCCCGGGCCCAAGGGCGTGCCGTTCCTCGGCAACATGTTCGAGATCCGCCAGGCCACGATGATCCAGGACCTGATGAAGCTCGTGCGCGAGTGGGGGCCGATGCTCAGGCTCAACACCCCCAACGGGCCGCTCTACGTCGCCTCCGGCCTGGAGATGGTGAACGACCTGTGCGACGACAGCCGGTTCGACAAGCTCGTCGGGCTGAGCCAGCGGGAGTTGCGCAAGACGCACGAGAGCGCCGGGCTGTTCACCGCGGACACCGACGACCCACTGTGGAAGTCCGCGCACGACATCCTGCTGCCCAGCTTCAGCACCTGGGCGATGAAGGGCTACCTCGACCCGATGATCGACATCGCCGAGCAGCTGTGCCTCAAGTGGGAGCGGCTGAACACCGACGAGCCGATCGACGTCACCGCCGACATGACGCGGCTGACCCTCGACACCATCGCGCTCTGCGGGTTCAGCTACCGGTTCAACTCGTTCTACCGCGAGGGCCAGCACCCGTTCGTCGCGGCGATGATGGGGGCGCTGCACGAGACCCAGGCCCGGCAGCGCCTGCTCCCGGTGGCGATCAAGGTGCGCCGCGGGGCCCAGCGACAGCTCGAGGCCGACAGCAGGTTCATGGACGACACGGTGGGGAAGATCCTCGCGGAGCGGAAGGCGTCCGGGGACCCCGGGAACGACCTGCTGGGGCACATGCTCGTCGGCACGGACAAGCAGGGGAACAAGCTGCCCGACCACAACATCGTCGCCCAGTGCCAGACCTTCCTGGTCGCCGGCCACGAGACGACCAGCGGGCTGCTGTCGTTCGCCATCTCCTACCTGCTCAAGCACCCCGAGGTCGTCGCGCGGGCGTACGAGGAGGTCGACCGTGTGCTGGGCACCGACCCGTCGGTGCCGCCCACCGTGGCGCAGGTCCAGCAGCTGGGCTACGTCCGGCAGATCCTCGACGAGACGCTGCGGCTCTGGCCGACCGCGCCGGCGTTCACCCGCCAGACCCGCCGGGCGACCACCGTGGGCGGGTGGGGGCCCTTCGAGCCCGGACAGGCGGTCATCGCCCTGACGCCGATGCTGCACCGGCTGACCGAGGTGTGGGGGCCGGACGCGGAGGAGTTCAACCCGGACCACGTCGCGCCCGAGCGTCTCGACGGCCTGCCCCCCAACGCCTTCCGGCCCTTCGGTTCCGGCCAGCGGGCCTGCATCGGGCGCCAGTTCGCGCTGCAGGAGGCGACCCTGGTGCTCGGCATGGTCCTGCAGCGCTTCGAGCTGATCGACCACGCGAACTACCAGCTGAAGATCAAGGAGTCGCTGACCCTCAAGCCCGAGGGCCTGACGATCACCATCCGCCCGCGCAGCGGCCGGACCTGGGGCGCGTCGTCGCGGCAGGCGGAGGTCGTCTCGATCCCGCGGTCCCCGGCCCTCGCCGTCGCGCCGGCCGACCGGCACGGCACCCCGCTGCTGGTGCTGTTCGGCTCCAATCTGGGGGCCTCGGAGGATCTCGCCTCGCGGATCGCCCGGGACGCGACGGACCGGGGCTACACGGCGCGCACCGCGGGGCTGGACGACGCGGTCGGGGAGCTGCCCACGGACGGCGCGGTCGTGGTCGTCACCTCGTCGTACAACGGACAGCCCCCGGACAACGCGGGGAAGTTCTGCACGTGGGCCGACGACGCCGCCACCTCGGCGGCCGGGGTGCGCTACACGGTCTTCGGCTGCGGCAACCGCGACTGGGCCGCGACCTACCAGGCGGTGCCGACGCGGGTCGACGCCGCGCTCGAGGCCCGCGGCGCGACGCGCGTCTACCCGCGCGGCGAGGGCGATGCGCGCGGCGACTTCGACGGGCAGTTCGAGGCCTGGTACGCGGGGCTGTGGGACGCCCTCGGGTCGGCGCTCGGGCTGGAGGCCGGGGCGACGACGGCGGCCGGCGGCGGCCCGCGGCTGGCCGTGGAGCTGGAGCAGCGCCGCACCGCGAGCCCGATCCTGCAGTCCTACCGCGGGCAGGCCGCGACCGTCCGCGTCAACCGCGAGCTCACCGCCCGGGCGGGCACCCCGGGCGGGCGCTCGGTGCGGCACCTGGAGATCGCGCTGCCCACGGGCACGACCTACGCCGCGGGCGACCACCTCGGGGTGCTGCCGCGCAACGACATGGCGGTCGTCAACCGGGTGATCGCGCGCTTCGGCCTCGACGGCGGCCAGTACGCGACGCTCACCGCCAGCGGGGCGAGCCCGACCCACCTGCCGATCGGCGAGCCCTACCCGCTGCTCGGCATCCTGGCGGGCTGCGTGGAGCTGCAGGACGTCGCGAGCCGGGCCGGCCTGGCGGCGATGGCGGCGCACATGCCGGAGGGGCCCTACCGCGACGAGCTGGCCGGGCTGGCCGGGACCGACGACGAGGCGAAGGCCCGCTACCGGGAGAAGATCGCAGCGCCGCGCCGCACGCTGCTCGACCTGCTCGAGGAGCACCCGGAGTGCGACCTCCCGTTCGCGGAGTACCTCGACCTCCTGCCGCCGCTGCGCCCGCGCTACTACTCCATCTCGTCGTCGCCGACGATGAGCTCCGCCGCCTCGGTGACCGTCGGCGTGCTCGAGGGCCCGGCGCGCAGCGGGGACGGCTCGACCTTCCGCGGGGTCTGCTCCGGGCACCTGAGCGCGGTGCCCGAGGGCGGCACCGTGTTCACCTTCGTCCGGCAGCCGACCATCGCCTTCCGGCCACCGGAGAACCCGCACGTACCGATGATCATGGTGGGCGCCGGCACCGGGATGGCCCCGTTCCGCGGGTTCCTCCAGGAGCGGGAGTCGTTGCGGGCCCGCGGCGTGCCGATCGCCCGGTCGCTGCTGTTCCTCGGCTGCCGGGACCCCGAGGACGACCTGCTCTACGCCGACGAGCTCAAGGGCTACGAGGCCGACGGTGTCGCGACGCTGATCCGGGCGTGCTCACGGGTGAAGGGCTACCCGCACCGCTACGTCCAGCACGCCCTCGAGGCGTCGGCCGACCAGGTGTGGGAGGCCCTGCAGGACGAGGCCGTCGTGCTCGTGTGCGGCAACGCCTCGACCATGGCCCCCGGCGTGCGCGCCGCGCTGGTCTCGGTGTTCCGCGCCAAGACCGGGACCGGGGCGTCCGACGGCGAGGCCTGGCTCGCGGGCCTGCGGACGAGCAACCGCTACCTCGAGGACATCTGGGGCGAGACCGCGGTGGTGTAGCGCGCGGACGCCCGCCCCTCAGGAGCGGCGGGGCGGGAGCGGGCGCCTGCCGCGAGGCCGGAGGGGTGGGCATCGGGCAGGCGCCTGGTTCGACCGCCGCGGGTACACGGGCACTCTCCGGTGCACGAGCCGACGGGCGGGCACGCCCGCGGTCCTGGCGTGCCCGGAACCGCGAGGTCCGCCGGACCCTAACCTGCGGAGCGGGGTGATCCAACCCCGCCCTCGACGTCGAGGTCGAAAAGACGACAGATGGGTCAGGGCGGGCTGACCCGCCGGCCCCAGTTCGTTCCGCCGCGCAACTGAGCTCGGTGGATCTCATGTTGACCAACCTGAACAGTTGCACAGATGATGCACCCGGCCGCGCCGGAGCCGGGGTGGCCCGGACGAGGGGCGAGGTGACGACCGGATGCCACGACGGCGGGCGGCGCGGCTGGTGGCCGCGGTGGCCGGGGCGATCCTGCTGGCCGCGGGGTGCAGCGGACAGGGTGGCGGAGGGGGCGAGGCCGGGGCGGACGGCGAGCTCACCGTGGCGCTGCAGTTCCCGCCGCGTGCCGCGTACGCCTTCGACGCCGACGACGGGGCCCGGCTCCAGAGCCTCGGCGTGGCCGAGACCCTGACGACGGTCGACGACGCGGTGCAGCCCGCGCCGGGCCTGGCGACCTCGTGGGAGCAGACCGCGGACCCGCGGACCTGGCGGTTCGTGCTGCGCCACGGCGTGACCTTCCACGACGGCAGCCCGCTGACCCCGGACGCCGTGGTCACGGCGTTGCGCTACATCGCGGGCGTCACGGCGCCCCCGCGCTCGATCCGCGGGATCGGGTTCACGATCGCCGCGGACGGCGCGGATGCCGTGCGGATCACGACGGCGGCGCCGGACCCGGTCGTGCCGCTGCGGATGAGCAGCGGGAACCTCGGGATCCTCGCGCCCGCGGCCTACACCGGCGGGCAGCCGGACGTGGTCCGGACGGGCACCGGCCCGTACGTGCTGAACACGGTGAACGGCACCGACTCCGCGGTCCTGGTGCGCAACGACGGCTACTGGGGCCCGAAGGCCGGCGCCGCACGCGTGACCGTGCGGTACGTGACCGACCCGCAGAGCCGGGCGCTGGCCCTGCAGTCCGGCGACGTCCAGTTCGCCGAGGGCCTGCCGAACGCGTCGCTGGACCAGCTGCGCTCGGCCGGCGTCGACGTGGCCGAGTATCCGGCCGCACGGACGATCGAGCTGCTGCTCAACCAGTCCGCAGCGCCCTTCTCGGACCTGCGGGTGCGGCAGGCGGTGACGAAGGCGATCGACCGACCGGTGCTGGCCGCGCAGGTGCTCGGCGGTGCGGCGGCGCCCGCGGCGGACCTGTTCGGGGCGGCGGTGCCGTGGGGCGGGACCGCCCCGCCGCCGGGAGCGGACGTCGACGGCGCGAAGGCCCTGCTCGCCGAGGCCGGGTACGGCCCGGATCGGCCGCTGCAGGTGCGGCTGTGGACCTTCCCGAACCGCCCGGAGATGCCCGTCCTGGCCGGTGCGATCCAGTCGATGCTGGGCCGGGCCGGGATCGGCGTCGAGGTGACCGTCGGGGACTACTCCGCGCAGGAGCCCGACGTGCTCGCCGGGCGCTTCGACATGTTCCTCAACTCGCGCAGCTACCTGTCGGACTACCCGGACGCGACCAGCACGCTGACCTCCGACTACACCTGCGCAGGCAGCTACAACATCGATCACTACTGCTCCGCGGCCTACGACGCGCTGACCGCCCGGTTGCCGACCGTGACCGACACCGCAGAGCGGCAGCGCCTCTTCGCCGAGGCGGCACGCGTGCTGACCGCCGACGCCGTCGGGGTGATGGTGGTGCACCCGCTGAACACCGCGGGCTCGCGCGGGGCGAGCGGCTTCGTGGCCGACCCGCTCGGGGTGCGCCCGGTGCTGCCCCCGTTGTCGCGCACCGACACCTGAGTGCTCGGCCCGCTGCTGCGGCGGCTGCTGCCGCTCCCGCTGATCCTGCTGGCGGCCTCGGTCGTGGCGTTCGCGCTGCCCCGGCTCGTCGGCGGCGACGTCACGCGGGCGGTGCTCCGCGCCCGGGTCGCCTCCGACGCGCCGGACCCCGCGGTGACGGCCCGGGTCGCCGCGGAGCTCGGGCTCGACGGCCCGGTGGCGGGGCAGTACCTGCGGTGGCTCGGCGCCGTGCTGCGTGGGGACCTCGGCATCGGCTACGTCGCCCGCACGCCCGTCGCCGACCAGCTCGGGTCGGCGCTCGGGGTGTCCGGGCTGCTCACCGGGGCCGCCCTCGCGCTCGCCGCGCTGGTGGGCATCCCGGCCGGGGTGCTCGCCGCCCGACGCCCCGGCGGCCCGCTCGACCGGGCCCTGTCCGCCGCCGGCATCGCCGGGATCGCCGTGCCCGAGTTCGTCCTCGCGCCGTGGCTGGTCCTGGTGTTCGCGGTCGGCGCCGGGCTGTTCCCGGCCATCGGCTGGGGCGGGCCGGAGCACCTGGTACTCCCGGTGCTCACCCTGGCCGCCTACCCGGCCGCCCTGGCGGCGCAGCTGGTGCGGGCCGAGACGATCGACGTCCTCGGCCGCGACCACGTCCGACTCGCCCGGGCGAAGGGGCTGCCGGAGCGGCGGGTGCTCTGGCGGCACGCCGCCCGGCTCGCGCTGACCTCGGTGACCTCACTGTCCGGGATGTTCGTGGCCGGGCTGCTCGGCGGGGCGGTGGTGGTGGAGACCGTGTTCGGGATCCCCGGGGTGGGCCGGCTGCTGCTCGACGCCGTCCTGGCCCGGGACCTGCCCGTGCTGCAGGCCGGCACGCTCGTCCTCGTCGCCGTCGCGGTGGTCGCCGGGATGGTGGCCGAGGTCGCGCAGCTCGCGCTCGACCCGGTCGCCCACGACCGCGAGGCGGACCGGTGAGGCGGCTCGCCGGTGGGGCCGGGATCCTGCTGCTCCTGGTCGTCGTCCTGCCGATGCTGCTGCCCGACCCGGTGGCCACGGACTTCGCGGCGATCCTCCGCCCGCCGTCGGCCGCGCACCCGTCGGGGACCGACCAGCTCGGCCGTGACGTGGCCGCCCGGCTGCTGGTCGGGGCCCGGCTCACGCTGGGGCTGTCGGCGGTGACGGTCCTGGTCACCGGCGTCGTCGGGACCGCCGTCGGGCTGGCGTCCGGATACGCGGGCGGGCCCGTCGGGCGGGCGGTGCTGCGCCTGACCGACCTGCTCGCCGCGCTCCCGACGGTCCTGTTCGGGCTGCTCGCCGCGGTCGTCCTCGGACCCGGGACCGTGGCCCTGCTGATCGCCGTGACCCTCGTCGGCTGGACCCCGTTCGCGCGGCAGGCCCACCAGCTCACGGTGCGGGAGCTCGGGCAGGGCTACGTCGAGGGCGCCGGCGCCCTCGGGGCCGCGCGGGCCCGGGTGCTCGGCGGGCACGTCCTGCGCAACATCGCCCGCCCGCTCGTCGCGCACGCCTGCGTGCGGTTCGCCGGGACGCTGCTCACGGTGTCCGGCCTGTCGTTCCTCGGGCTCGGCATCCAGCCGCCCTCCCCGGAGTGGGGTGCGATGGTCGCCGAGGGCCGGGAGTTCCTGTTCGCCGCACCGCACGTCGTCCTGGCCCCGTCGGTGGCCGTCGTCCTCGTCGCGGCATTGGCGCTTCTCGCCGGGCGTGCGCTCGGGGACTCCGTGGCGGGACGCCGTTCTCCCGGGCCCAGACCCGTCGTCGTGTCGCGTTTTCGTCGCCGTCGTCAGAATGAGGGAGGGAATTGACGCGGCGGTGACGGGCCGTTCCTCGCCGTCGCGAATGGGCCGGCTTCACCGGCGGCCCGTACGTGGCCCGCTCGGGCGACTGGTGAGAGGTGTTCGAGCTGATCACCCGCCGGGCGATGCGGGTCGCCGACCGGCTCCGCCCGAGCTCAGGGGTCGCGGCGACCACCGCGCCCCGTCGACCCGACGCCCGTCGCCGGACTGCCCCATTGCCTCGCCCTCCTGCCTGCCGCCGTCGCGAGGCTGCGGTGGAAACGGCGGCCGCTGATCGCACCGGCGGTTACGGTCGGGTGGTGACGCAGCTCCCCGATCCCGCGCGGGCGCGGTCCTTCGGCCCGAGCGCGGAGGCCTACGCGGCCCACCGGCCGGGCTACCCGGGCCCGGCGGTCGACTGGGCCCTCGGCACCGTGCGGGGCCGGGTGCTCGACCTGGCCGCCGGGATCGGGAAACTGACGGCGAGCCTCGTCGGCCGGGTCCGCGAGGTGGTCGGCGTGGAGCCCGATCCCGCGATGCTCGCCCGGCTCCGCGCAGAGCTGCCCGACGTCGAGGCCCACGAGGGGGCCGCCGAGCAGATCCCGCTCCCGGACGCCTCGGTCGACGCCGTTCTGGTCGGGCAGGCCATCCACTGGTTCGACCCCGGGCGTGCGTTCCCCGAGATCGCGCGCGTGCTGCGGCCGGGCGGGGTGCTCGCCGGGCGCTGATCAGCTCGCGGGAGGACCGCGAGGCCGCCTTCGACCGACTGCGCCGCTACCTCGCCGCGCGGCCGGAGATCACGGACGCCGGCTTCGCGCTGCCCATGGTCACCCGGGTGCTGCGGACGGTCCGACGCTGAGGTCGGCCAGACCCGGCGTGGATCTCGCTCAGGTGCTCCCTCGGTCGTCGTGCGGGGTGCCGGTACGGCTGGGTGCGTCGAAGCCGGGAGGGAGAACACCGGGTTCGTCGACGACGGCGGTGAGGACACTGCTGGTCGCCGTGATGGTGCCGGCCGGGAGTGGTCCCGCGTAGCCGGTGACGACGTCGCGCTCGCCGGCATAGTGGCCGGAGTCGACGTCGATCAGCAGGTCGCGGTCCCGCTCTGCACCGTCGTGGCGCAGGGCCAGGCGGGTGCGGCCGTCGACGTCGACGGTCCGGTCGACCGGCTCCACCTCCTCGAGCCGGAGGAGCGCCTCGTAGATAACCCCCGCAGCTCGGCGGGGTGTCGCGCTCGGACCCGGCCGACGGCGATCGCGGTAGGGCCAGTCCTGCGGGCCGCCAGGTAGACCTCCGCGTCGAACAGCAGCGCATGACGGCGCGCCTTCCAGGTCATTGGTGAGACCTGCCCGTGGGCGCTCACCCCACCGGCTGGAGGAGCGGTGGTGGTCGGCGGCGGGGCGTTCTGCTGAGGTCGATCCAGGACGGTGGGATGAACTCCGGCAGGCCGTCGAGGATGCGGGCTTCCCAGTGCGAGTGGTGGATGAGCCGGTGGTGCACCGCGCAGAGCATGACGAGGTTGTGCAGCGCGGTGGGGCCGCCGTGTTGCCATTCGTGGACGTGGTGGATTTTCGCACCAGGAGGGTGGGCGGTCGCAGCCGGGGAAGGCGCAGCCGCCGTCGCGGGTGGTGACGGCGCGGCGGAGTCCGTCGGGGACGGTGCGGGAGATCCGGCCGACGTCGAGGGGCACCCCGCGGCCGTCGAGCACGACCGGGATGACGGCGGCGTCGCAGGCCAGTTGGCGCAGGGTGGGGGCGGTGAGTTGGCCGCCGAATTCCAGGGAGGCGGACGCGGCGCGGCGCTCCAGGTCTTCCAGGCGCACGGTGACGGTGAGCTGGGGGCGCCGCCCGCCGGTCTCGGGGAGCCGGCCGCGGGAGAGGACTTGGGCGCACACTTCGGCGAGGGCTTCGGCGTGTCGTTCGGCGGCGGTGCGGGGGTCGTCGGGGTCGCGGGGTGCGGCGCCGGCGTCGATGGCGGCGGCGATGGCGTCGAACAGGGCGGCGTCGTCGTAGCGGCCGGCGAGTTTGCCGCCGGGGCGGGTGCGGAAGCGGGAGAGGCGTAGTTCGTTGAGCTGCACCGGTGGGGAGTCGTCGGGTTCGGGCCCGTCCTGATCGAGGAGCTCGATCAGTTGGGTGCCCCAGGTGTGCAGCTCGGAAGGTGTGTAGTTGGCGGCGTTGGCGGCGAGTTGGACTTCGGCGCCGGCCCAGGTTTCTGCCGGTAGTCGGCGGGCGGGGCCGCTGTCGAGGAGGCGGGCGATGACTTCGACGTGGCGTAGCCCGGCCTCGCCGGCGGCGAACACGGTGGCGGTGGCCGGGAGCCGGGCGGGCAGGACGCTGCCGTCGAGCCCGATCTGTGCGCACACGTTCTCGGCGGCGATCACCCGCCGGCGGGCTTGGAAGCGTTCCCACCCGAGCAGGTCGGACAGCGCCCCGGTGGGGGAGCGGTAGCCACGCTCGGCGAACACACCCCGCCGTTGCAGATCGGCGGTCGCCTCGACCACGGCGCGGTCCAGCGCCCGGCGGGCCTCTTCGAAGGCACGCAGCCCATCGACGACCGCGTCGGCCGCGGCGGTGGGTCCGGCGGCGTCGACCAGTTGCGCGATGGCCTGCTGGAGGCGTTCGCGCGCGGTGCCGACCGCCCCTGCGTCCATGCCCTGATCCTAGTCGAACACCAGTTCGAAATGCAGCACATCGTCGCAGTTCAGATGCCATTCGGCGCGCCCTTCGTGGACCGGTACGGCGCTGCCCTCAGAGGTCGGACCACTCGTCGCGTCTCACTCACCGCTCCCCACGAAGCGGGTAGGCGACACCTGAGTGGCCTCACATCGGGATGCGATACCGGGTGCTGGCCGACGATTGCCGGCTCGTCGCCCGCGCCACCGTCGACGACGACCAGCTGGCCGCGCTGCTGGTCTGGGGCGACCGCCTGCGTCCGATCTTCGCCGGAGGGCCTGCGTTGGTCGGACGGGTCAACGAGCTCCTGGCGGAGGCTGCGGCCCGACCGTTCCTCTCCACCCACGACGGGCAGGCCCCGCACCTGCACTACGCGGACGACCAGGCCGACGTCGTGGTGCGGGTTCGTGCGGTGACCATCGCCGGACTCGCGGCGATCGTGGCCGAAGCCACGGAGGAGCGCCTCGACGCCTGTGCCGCGCCCGACTGCCGGCGGGTGTTCATCGACGTCTCCAGGGGAGGCCGCCGGACCTACTGCACCAGGACCTGCGGCCCCCCGGATCAACGTGCGGGTCCACCGCGGCCGCGCCACGACGCACTGACCATCGCGTTCCCGCCCGCTGATTCTCGTGCCGGGAGCCAGGGCTGCTTCGTGATCACCGCCAGTACGTACCTCTCCGTATTGGAGCGCGGGCAGGGCAGGCCCACCCTGTCCGGTGCGCCTCGGCCGGCCGACCGGGGCACGGACGCACGAGGAGGTGCACCAGCAATGTTGGGTGATCGACTGGGCGAGTCCGCCGGCAGGATCACGGGCGTCCGCGTCCTCCCCACGGAGGGCGAGCAGGTCTGGATCGAGGTGTCCTTCCAGGGCAGCGGGAACCTGCTGGGACAGGAGATCGCGGACACCGGAACCTACCGGCAGACGATCCGGCCCGGCGGGGTCCTCTACGGGGAGGGCCACGTGCTGATGATGTCGCCGGCCGGTGATCTCGTCGACTGGGTCGGCGGTGGTGTGGGCCGGCCGACGGGGCCTGGGTACAAGGCGAGCTACGGCGTCTTCGGCACCGCGCAGACGAAGTCGGAGAAGCTCGGCCGCCTCGGCGAGGTCGCGAACGTGATCGAGTACGAGGTCGAGGAGGATGGGAGCTACCGCTGGACCATGTGGGAGTGGATCGGCGGCGACATGAGCGAGTCGCAGGCCGCTGCGGCGCGGTAGCCGGCAGAACGCGGGGGCCGGGCGCCTGCGTCCCGGCCTCCGCCACTCGTCGTCGAGGCTTGATCGTCGACCCCCGCCCTCAGCCGCGCCGCACGACGGCACCACCCGACGACCTACCCGAAGAGCGGGAAGACCAAGGCTCAGCAGGGTGGCCTCATCCCGGCGGGCCGGGGCGGGCGATCACCGGCGTGTCCGGGGCGGACGATCACCCCCTCACGGCGGCAGTAGGACCGACCGCAGGGGACGGCGGGGCGTGGGCTCCAGCGGCGGCGCGCCAGGCGCGGGGAAGCCCAGCCGGATCACGAGCTGCGGGTGCTCCGCGAGACCCAGCGCGGCGCGCAGGCCCTCCCGGGCGTCCGGCATCTCGACGGCCTGGCTGAGGGGGTCCGTGGCCAGCCCGCCGCGCGTGGCGGTGAGCAGCACGGCGCTGGTGGCCTCCCCGGCCGCCAGCCGCGCCGCGGTGTCGTCGTCCGGCGTCGCCAGCACGAGCAGCACGCCGCCGTCGGGCCCGAGTCCGTGGCCGGGGGACAGGGTGCCCGACGGGAAACGCTGCAGGCCCGGCTCGTCCCACTGGCCGGTCCGGACCGGCACGGCGGCGGGTGGCACACCGTCGCCGGCGTCGGCGTAGCGGCGGGTCCACATCAACAGCTCGGCGAGGTAGCCGGGCTCGTGGCGCTGCTCCCGAGCGGCCTGCCCGAGGACATCGTTCATCTTCGTCAGGACCGCAGGATCGGTCACCGGGACCGCGACCGCGCCGAGTTGGGCGGCGCGCTGGACCAGCGCCGCCAGGTGCGCCGCGGGGACGGGCTCCGGCGAGTACCTCCGCCGGTCGCTGTGCCGGCGCGCGAGCTGGCCGAACAGCGCGGCCGCGGACGGGTCCGGCTGCCCGTCCGTGAGCCGGACCGTGGCCAGGTGCGTGGAGTCCTCCGGATCGGGCAGCCGGTCGACGTCGACGGCGCCGCCGAACCCCGCCACGGCCACGCACAGGTGGTGGAGGGCGGCGCCGCAGCTGATCACCAGGTCCCGGCGGTCCGGGTCCGTGCCCGGCAGGTGTCGCGCGGCGTCGCTGTGCAGCTCGACCTCGCGCGGGCGCAGCCGCCAGCGCCACGGCTGGGTGTTGTGCACCGACGGCGCCCGGAGCGCGAGCTGGACGGACCGCTCGAGCATGCCGGCGGCGAGATCCGTGGACATGTCAGGAGACGACGCGCCCGAGCCGGCGTCCGGAGAAGTCGAGGGCGACCCCGTCGGACCGGCTGGTACCGATGCGGACATGGGCGAAGTCGAGCACCTTCCCGTCCTGGTCCACGGTGCCGATGCGGACGCCGCTGTCGTCGACGACGGTCGCGGTGCTGGCGCTGGTGGGCATGGTCGCTCCTGGGGTCGTGGTGCCGGGCCCGGCCGACGGTCGTCCGGCGCCGCGGTGGGCACCAGGGCCGAACGGAGAGCTCCCGGCGGCCCTCCGACCCAGGGGACGCGGGTCGTCCTAGGAGTCGGACGAGCCTTTCGGCTCCGGGACGGCGACGAGGCGTCGAGCGTCCGCACGGCCCGCTCCAGGGCGTCGCGCGCCTCCGCGGCCTCGGTCGGGTTGCGGGCGGCGTGGAGCACTGTGGTGTTCGTCCTCGCCGTCAGGGCGCCGCGGCGTCGGTGGGCCGGTCGCCGGTGACCCGGGCCGGGTGGACGGCCGTGAAGCGGACCGCGACGACGATCGCCACGATCGGGACGACCCAGTTCAGCAGCAGGTCGAGCAGGTATGCGCTGTCGGTCCCGTCGGCGTGCACATCGAGGGCGCTGACCACGACGGCGGCCACACCCATCACCACCAGCGCGACGCCGCAGACCGTCGAGATTGTCCGGGTGATCTCCAGGAACGTCGGCGACCCCCAGTACTCGCGCGGCGTGCTCTGCCGGGCGTACTCCGCCGTGAACGGCGAGAACGGTGCGGTGACCAGGATCGTCAGTCCGAGCACGACCCCGACCAGGGGCCGTCCCCAGTCGAACAGCCAGCGGTCGACGTCCGGGCCGCCGACGAAGCCGACCACCGCGACCCGAACAGGACGAACGAGTACAGGGTGAGCCGGGTCGGGGCGTGTCGGCGGCGTCCGTGGACCAGTGCGATCACCGTCATCGCCACTGCGAGCAGGGCGCTCCAGGCGACCCCGTCCGCGGCGAGCCGGGTGGAGACGAAGGAGAAGGCGATCCAGGGCACGAAGCCGGCGACGATCGAGAGAAGGGTGAGGGGGCTCCGGCCGCGCCGGGTGCCGGCGGCGTGCTCGGTCATCGTGAGGTCCTCCTGTGCGTGTGGGGCACCGAGGCTCGCAACGGCCGCTCCAGAACCACGCCAACGCCGGGCCCGGGAGTTGGAGCGGTGTTCACGGGTGCACCTGGAGCAGGAGATCGGGGCCGATCGCGTAGTGGCCCGTGAAGGGCGCACCCTGCGCCACCAGCAGCGTCAGGGCGAGCGCCATGGCCGTGGCGAGGAGCGCCAGGGCGGTCGCGGCCCGGCGCAGCCGGTCGGCCTGCACGCACGCCATGGCGGCGAGGGTCGTCACCGCGACCAGGTACAACGCCGTCAGCCGCAGGGGGTCGATGGCGGAGGTGCTCAGCGCCAGGCGGGTGCGGCGGCCTCGAGCGCCCGGTCGATCGAGGTCTCGAGGCGATCCTGGGCCACGCGCTGGCCGTCGCTCTGGATCGGGACTCCCAGGACGACGCCCCGGATCTGGACGAGGAGCGCGGGAGCGAGGGTCAACGTGCCCTGCCCGTCGGCCATCCGCGGCCACTCGCCGGCGACGTACTCGTCGATCTGGTCGCGCAGCAGCTGCCGGATCTGCGGCTGTTGGGCCGGGAACGCGCTGCTCAGCAGGTCGACGTCGCGCAGGGCGCTCGCCTCCTGGCCGACGGCGGTCGCGGCCTGGGCACGGTCGGACCAGACGTCGGCCACGAGGAACCCGACCAGAAGACCGAATATCAGCCCCAGCGGCGACAGCAGCCCGGGGCTCAGCGGGCCGAGCGCCGCTGCGTGGCCGGACCGGCGCACCAGGTACAGCACGACCAGGACGACCGCCGCGGCGAGGTACACCGCGAAGAAGATCACCGCGGTCAGCAGCGCGAGGGAGGTGTCGGCCAGCCACGTGATCACACCGCCCTGCTCGCAGCTGATCACGCCGGGATTACGTCGACACCCCCGGCGCCGGACGGGACGGGTTCCCTCACCACCGTGGGACCACGCGGCTCTGCATCGTGATCGTCGCACCCGGACCGGCCGTCACGTCGTCCACCAGCTCGCGGAGCGTCGACACGTCCGGGCCGGCCGTCGCGCCCCCGCCGGCGACAAGGATCTGCAGCCACCGGGCAGTTGCGGTCGCGACCTGGGTCGTCTCGATCCGCAGCTCGGCGAGGAGGACCGCGGGGACGTCCCGGCAGCGCTGCAGCGCGTCGACGGCCTCGGCCACGGCCTTCAGGACGAGCGCGGTCTGGGCGCGGGGCCAGGCGAGGGTGCGCAGCCACTCCCGCAGCAGGGTGCCGATCTGGTCGGCCGACGGCGGGCCCGCGCCCTTCGGCGTGGACAACCGCCACTCCGCGGCGTTGGCGGTCACGGTGAACCCGCCGGTCTCGGGAGGAAGCCCGGCGGTGACCTGTCCCTGCGTCGGCGCACTGCTCTGTTCCAGCATCGGTCCCGCCTTCAGTTGCTGTCGGCTCAACAACCCGGCCGAGCCCCTCGGCCGATCCCACCGGACACCCGGGTGCCCACTCGGTGACGATCTGAACCTGCGCACGGATGCGGTTCTGCTCACGTCGCCGGGGACAACGCGTCCCGCGACAACGGAGCACCGTCGGCCCCGCGCAGGGTGGGCAGCGTCTTCTCGTAGAACTCCGCGAACACCGGCGGCAGGTCCGCACGGATGTCGCCGACCTGCAGCTCGACCTCGTGGACGAGCGTCGCGGTGTCGGCGGTGTGGGCGTACCACTGGAACTTCTCGAGCGTCCCCGGCTTGCGGACCTGCTCGACGACGAGCCCGATCGAGCCCTCCTGCGGCCGCTGCGGCGAGTGCGGGACCCCGGCCGGCAGCAGCCACGACTCGCCCTCATGGATGTGCACCGTGCGCGGGCCCTCGGCGGTGACCAGGTGGACGTGGATGTCGCCCTTGATCTGGAAGAACCACTCCTCGTACGGGTCGACGTGGTAGTCCTGGCGCTGGTTCGGCCCGCCCACGACCATCACGATCAGGTCCTCGGCCCCCTCGTGCAGCTGCTTGTTGCCCACCGGCGGCCGCAGCAGGTGGCGGTGCTCGTCGACCCAGCCGTCGAACCGGACGGGCTCGCTGATCCCGGTCATGTGTGCTCCCTCGGCTCGGGTCCCGGCACGGGGCGGTACGCCACGGCGGAGATCTCGATCAGCAGGTGGGGATGGGGGAGCTGGTGCACGGCGACCGTGGTGCGCGCCGGGCCGGACTCGTCGAAGAACTCGGCGTAGACCTCGTTGTAGCCGCCGAAGTCGTTCATGTTCACCAGGTAGGTGGTGACCGAGACGAGGTCCTCCAGCCCGGACCCGGCCGCGGCGAGGATCTCCCGGACGTTCTCGATCACTGCGCGGGTCTGGACCCGGATGTCCAGGGCCGTGGTGCCCGTCGCGTCGGCCGCGGCGCCGGCGAACGTCCCGTCCGGGCGGCGGCTGCTCGTCCCGGAGACGTAGATCAGGTCGCCGGCGCGGCGGGCGTGCGGGAACCGGCCGCGGGGGCGGGCCCGCCCCGGGACCAGGAAGGCGTCGTCGCTCATGACCGCACGCTCCGCAGGGCGGCCGCGCCCGCCGCGACACCCGCCGCGAGGACCGCACCGGCGATCCGGTCCTGCCGGCGGATGCGCCCCTCGACCTGCGAGTACGGCAACGTCGTGAACGAGACGAGCTCGTAGCGGGACACGTACCCGGGCACGACGCGCTCCAGCGCGTGCCGGGCCCTCGTGGTCCAGCGGAAGACCGGCGAGTTCACCCGGTCGCTCATCTCGACGAAGTTGTCCAGGGCCATGTCGGCGATCGCCTCGGCGTTCGCCTTGCGCCGCTCCTGGTAGCGCGGCAGCGCGACGGCCAGGTCCCCACCGGCGGCGTCGAGGCAGCGGTCGAGCTCCACGCAGTCCTCGAAGGCGCAGTTCGCGCCCTGCCCGAAGAACGGGACGATGGCGTGCGCCGCGTCGCCGAGCAGCGCCACCCGGCCCCGCACCCACGGCGCGCAGCGGATCGTGACCAGCGAGCCGACCGGGTTGCGCAGGAAGTCCTCGGCGAGCGTGGGCATCAGCGGCACGGCGTCCGGATAGTGCGCGGCGAAGTAGCCGGTCACCGCCTCGGGGGTGTCGAGCGCGGCGAACCCGCCGGGCCCCTCCTGCGGCCAGAACAGCGTGCAGGTGAAGGAGCGGTCGGGGTTCGGCAGCGCGATCATCATCGACGACCCGCGCGGCCAGATGTGCAGCGAGCCCGGGTCCAGCGCGAAGTCCCCGCCGCGGGTGGGCGGGATCTCCAGCTCCTTGTAGCCGTGCGGGAGGAAGTCCTGGCGGAAGTCGAACCCCTCGGTGAACTGCACGGACCGCCGGACGGCCGACCAGGCGCCGTCGGCCCCGATCACGACGTCGGCGCGACGGGTGCCGCCCCCGGCGAAGGTCAGCTCGCCGGTGGCCGGGTCGACGGCGGTGAGCCGGTGCTCGAAGTGCAGCGCGACCTCGGCGGTCTTCTCGGCGCAGTCCAGCAGGGCGTGGTTGAGCCGCGCCCGGCCGATCGAGTTGATCGCCCGGGTGCCGTCCGCGGAGTAGGACTGGAACCCCAGCGCGCCGCGGACCGGGTGCAGGGTCCGGCCGCGCATGGGGAGGGCCTCGGCGAGGACCTGGTCGGCGAGCCCGACGCGGTCGAGGGCGTCGAGGCCGCGGGCGGAGATCGCGAGGTTGATCGACCGGCCGCGTTCGGCACCCGCGCTGCGCGGGTCCGGGCGCCGCTCGTAGAGGTCGACGGCGATGCCGCGCCGGCCGAGCAGGGCGGCGAGCAGGCAGCCGGCCAGCCCGGCGCCCACCACGGCCACCCGTCCGACGGGGGCCCCGGACCAGGTCGGCTCAGGCATCGTGCGTCTCCCCGGAACCGGACGACAGGGGACCGGACGACAGCACCGCGGCCAGCGCGGTCGCCGCCCGCCAGGCGTCGTGGTGGGTGCAGTAGAGCGGGACCGGCGCGAACCGGACGACGTCGGGCGGCCGGGCGTCGGCGATCACCCCGTGCTCGTGGCGGAGCCGCGCGCAGACCTCCTCGGCCGGCGTCCTGGTGATCCGCACCGAGAGCTGGCAGCCGCGCCGCCGCGGGTCGGCGGGGGTGATCACCCGGGCCGACACGTCCGCGCACGCCGTGGCGAGCAGGTCGGCGAGGTACCCGGTGAGCCGGACGCTGCGGTCCCGCAACGCTTCCATCCCGACCTCGTCGAACATCCGCAGCGAGACCAGGACCGGTGCCATCGCGAGGATCGGCGGGTTGGAGAGCTGCCACGAGTCCGCGGTGTCGACGGGGGCGACGTCGGGCCCCATCGCGAACCGGGTCGCCGGATCGGTGCTCCACCAGCCCTGCAGCTTCGGCAGGGTCCGGTCCGCGATGTGCCGTTCGTGCACGAAGCACCCGGCGACGGCGCCGGGCCCGCCGTTGACGTACTTGTAGTGGCACCACGCAGCCCAGTCGACACCCCACTCGTGCAGCCGCAGCGGGACGTTGCCGACGGCGTGCGCCAGGTCCCAGCCGACCACGGCACCCGCCGCCCGGCCCGCCGCCGTGATCGCGGGGACGTCCATCAGCTCGCCGGTCAGGTAGTTGACCCCGCCGAACAGCACCAGCGCGACCCGGTGCCCCTCGCGGCGCAGGAACCCCAGCACGTCCTCGGTGCGCAGGCAGTCCTCGCCCGGTCGCGGGCGGAGCCGGACGACCGCCTCGGCCGGGTCGAGCCCGTGCAGCCGGGCCTGGCTCTGCACGGCGTAGGAGTCCGACGGGAACGTGCTGTCCTCGACGACGATCGCGTACCGCTCCGGGGTGGGCCGGTAGAAGCTGGTCATCATCAGGTGCAGGTCGACGGTCAGCGAGTTCATCACCACGGTCTCGGCGGGCAGGGCCCCGACGAGCCGGGCGGCGGGATCGCGCAGGAGCTCGTGGTACGGCTTCCACGGCCGCCCCGCTTCGAGGTGCCCCTCGACCCCGAGCCGCGCCCAGTCGGCCAGCTCCTGTTCGAGCGCCGCGCGGGTGGCGCGGGGCTGGAGCCCGAGCGAGTTCCCGGCCAGGTAGGCGACCTCGGCGTACCCGCCCGCGGTGGTCGGCGGCACGTGGAAGTCGGCCCGCCGCGCGGGCAGCGGGTCGACGGCGTCGAGGTGCAGCGCATGCGCCTCGTCGACCGGGCACACCACGGTGCTCATCCCGCCCCCTCGCGCGCGGGCAGGCCCAGGAACGCCTCGGCGTTGCCGCCCAGCAGCAGGTCCCGGCGGGCCTCGGTGAGGAAGGAGGCGCCGCGGATCAGCGACCCGGGCGCCTGCTCGCCGAGCGGGTACGGGTAGTCGGTGCCGAGCAGGACCCGCTCGGCGCCGAGTGTGTCGACCAGCAGCCGCAGCGCCCGCTCGTCGAACACCACCGAGTCGACGGCGAACCGGTCGAGGTACCCCGAGGGCGGCAGCTCGGAGGTGCCCACGACGTCGTGCCGCTCGCGCCAGGCGTTGTCCATCCGGCCGATCCAGAACGGGAACGAGCCGCCGCCGTGGGCGAAGCAGATCCGCAGCTCGGGGCCGATCCGGTCGAACACGCCACCGAGCACCAGCGCCAGGATCGACAGGTGCGTCTCGGCCGGCATCCCCACCAGCCACCGCGCCATCCACCGCGAGCTGCGCAACGACTCCGGCATGTCCCAGGGGTGCACGAACACCGGCACCCCGAGCGCGGCGGCGTGCTGCAGGAACGTCACGATCCCGACGTCGTCGAGGTCGCGGTCGCCGACGTGGTTGCCGATCTCGACGCCCACGTGCCCGGCCGCCACGGCCCGGTCCAGCTCGCGGCACGCCGCGTCGGCGTCCTGCAGCGGGACCTGGCAGAACGGCAGCAGCCGGTCCGGGGCCTCGGCGGCGATCCCCAGGGCGAGGTCGTTGAACACGGCGGCGGTGCGGGCCGCGGCGTCGGCCGCCTGCTCGTAGGAGAAGAACACCGGGGTGGGGGAGAGGACCTGCCGGTCCACGCCGTGGGCGTCCATGTGGGCCAGCCGCACGTCGGCGTTCCACGCCGAGTCGGTGATCACCCGGAACGGGTGCTCGCCGAGCAGGATGGTCGCCGTTCCGGGCCCGTCGACCCGCAGCGAGGGGCGTGGGCCGGTGCCGGGCAGGGTGGGCCAGCCCCGCGGCACGTAGTGGGTGTGGACGTCTGTCACCGGGGCCACGGTCACCGCCCGATCTCGGTGCGGACCGCGTACAGCTCCGGGAAGAAGGTCAGCGAGAGGGCCTCGCGCAGGAACGTGACCCCGCTCGACCCGCCCGTGCCGCGCTTGAACCCGATCGTCCGCTCGACCGTCTTGAGGTGGCGGAAGCGCCAGAGCTGGAAGTTCTCCTCGATGTCGACCAGCTCCTCGCAGGTCTCGTAGACCGCCCAGTGGTCGTGGGCGTGCTCGTAGACCCGGCGGAACACCTCGACCAGGCCGGCGTCGAAGGTGTGGGCCCGCCGGACGTCGCGCTCGAGCAGGTGCGCCGGGACCGCGTGGCCGAGCCGGGCGAGGTAGCGGAGGAACTCGTCGTAGAGGCTGGGCGCGTCGAGCAGCTCCCGCAGCAGCGCCTGCGCGGCCGGGTCGTGGCCGAACACCTCGATCATGTCGGCGTTCTTGTTGCCGAGCGCGAACTCCACCGCGCGGTACTGGTGGGACTGGAAACCCGACGACGGCCCGAGCGCCGGCCGGAACTCGGCGTACTCGGCGGGGGTGAGGGTGGCCAGCACGGACCACTGGTCGGTGAGCGTGCGCTGCACGTGCTTGATCCGGGCCAGCTGCTTGAGGGCGAGCGCCAGGTCGTCCGCCGCGATGTTGCGCATCGCCGCGCGCAGCTCGTGCAGGACCAGCTTGAGCCAGAGCTCCGACACCTGGTGCTGGATGATGAACAGCATCTCGTCGTGGTGCGGCGGCTCGCTGCGCGGGTGCTGCGCGTCGAGCAGGCGGTCGAGACACAGGTAGGAGCCGTACGAGGTCGTCGACCGGAGGTCCCGGACGATGTCCGCCTCCAGCGACCTCGTGTTGCCCGCCGGTGGCGACGTCATCGGTGCTCCCCGGGGTGGAGGTCCGGCGCGCGCCGGACGCGGTCGTCAGGTCCGTGCGCCGGGCGCGGTCTCGCCGACGGGACGCGGCGGGAGCACGTCGAGCTTGTCCACCAGGCCGAGCGCCTGGAACACCCGCAGCGCCGGTCCCGTTCCCAGCCGCACCGCGACCCGGCGGCCCTCGGCCCGGGCCCGCTCCTGGGCGAGGAGCACCAGCCGGACCCCGGACGAGTCGACGAACCGCAGCTGCGAGAGGTCGACGACGAGCAGCCGTGGCCCGCCGCGCTCGGCCTCCTCGACCCGGTGGGTCGCCCGGTCGAGGGTGGAGATGTCGAGCTCGCCGTCGAGCACGACCTCGGCGACGGCGGCGCCCTCCTGGTCGGCGGGGTCGGGGGCGGCGTCGTCGGGGGCGGCGTCCTCCGGGACCGGCTTCACGGCGCCACCTCGACGAGGAGCAGGGCCACGTCGTCGTGCAGCACGCCCTGCTGGAAGGTCACGACGTCCGTCAGCAGCGCGTCGGCGAGCGCCGCGGCGGTCCACGGGCCAGGTGCGCCCGCCGCCGCGGTCATGCGGTCCACGCCGTAGAAGCCGTCCACGCCTCGGGCCTCCGTCACCCCGTCGGTGTACAGCACCAGTATGTCCCCCGGGTCCAGCCGGAGCGTCGTCTCGCGCAGCACGGGGTCGGGGAACACGCCGAGCAGGGTCCCCGACGTCGGGACGAGCTCGACCGTGGCCGTGCGGCGCACCAGTGCGGGCGGGTGCCCGGCCCCGACCAGCGTCACCGTGGCCCCGCCGTCGGGTTCGACCGCGATCCGCGCGTGCGCCACCGTCGCGAACCGGCCGTCGGCGCGGGCCTCGCGCAGTATCGCGTCGTTGAGCCGGTGGAGCGCGTCGACCGGGCCGAGGCCGTGCGCGACCTCGGCGCGCAGGGTGTGCCGGATCAGGGCGGTGAGGGCGGCGGCGTCCGGGCCCTTGCCGCAGACGTCGGCGATCATCGCCGCCGACCGGCCGTCCGGGGTGGCCACCACGTCGTAGACGTCGCCGCCCACCTCGACGCCGGTCCGCTCGTCGGTCTGCGGCCGGTACCGCGCGGCCAGCCGCAGTCCCGGCGTGTCGGGCAGGACCGTCGGCAGCAGCGCCGCCTGCAGGGTGTGGGCGATCCGCCGCTGCTGCTGGTACAGCCGCGCGTTGTCCAGGGCGACGGCCGCCGTACCCGCGACGCGCTGCACGAACGCGAGATCGAGCTCGTCGAACCGCCGGCCCGACTCGGCGTGCACCAGCGTCAGCGCCCCGAGGCTGTGCCCGCGCACCACCAGTGGCACCAGGACCGCCGACCGCATGCCGATCGAGCGGATCAGCTGCAGGTGTTCCTCGTCGACGGCGCCGGCGACGAGGAGCTCGTCCGGGATGTCGGGGAGGAACACGGGCGTGCCGCTGCGGCTGACCTCGAACGCGCCGCTCCGCTCCGACGGGTCCGGCGGGTACCGCTCCTGCAGCCGCAGCACGAAGTCGAGCCGGGCCGGGTCGTCGTGGGCGACGGCGATCTGTTCCACCTCGTCGCCCCGCACGAGGTGGACGGCGCACCAGTCGGCCAGCGCGGGCACCATCAGGTCGGCCAGCCGCTGCAGACGTTCCTCGACGGACAGCGGTTCCTCCATCAGTCCCGCTGTGCGGGCCAGGACCTCCATGCGGTCGCGCTCCCGCTCGGCGTCGCCCCGCGCGCGGCGCTCCACCACGAGCAGCCGGGCGCGGTCCAGCGCCTGCGCGCAGAGGGCGGCGACGGCCTCGAGGTAGGCCCGCTCGTCGGGCCCGAACGCGTGCGGGCGGTCGAAGCTGAACACCATCGCGCCGAGGTCGCGGCCGTCGACGCGCAGCGGCAGGCAGGCGGTGGCCTCGCGGTCGCCCGCGGTGCCGATCGCGGCCATCTCCGGGTAGCGCGCACGCCACTGGCCGGCGCCCTCGAGCCACACGGGGGTGCCGTCGAGCGCCGCGTCGGACAACGGGCGTCCCCGGCGCAGCTCGAGGTGCCGGTACGGCGCCTCGATCTCGGCGGGCCAGCCGACGCTGAACAGCGAGGTCAGGGTGCCGGCGTCGGTGCGGTCGAAGAGGATCCCGGCGTCGGCGCCCAGCAGCTGCACCGAGACGGTGACCGAGACCCGGCCGATCGCCTCGGGCGTGACGGCACCCAGCAGGGCGACCGCGAGCCGCTGCAGGGCGGTGCCGTGCGCGCGCGTGGTGTTCACCGGGCGGCCTCCGCGGCACTCGTCGAGCGGTCCAGTGTGGCAGGTGCCACGACCATCGTGGTCCTTTCGTGCGTCCGACGCGCGGCGGTGCCGACCCGACTTTCGCCGGACACCGGACGAGACGGCGTCCGGCCCTGGCGTCGCGGTCCGTCCTCGGCTTGACTGCGGCGGGACCGATTCCAGGGGGTGACGGTGTGGCGGTGGTACCGGGGACGTGGCTCTCGCGGACGGCGCGGCCGGAGCACGTGACGGCCGCGGTCCTGGACCTGGTCCGGGACATGATCCCGTTCGTCCAGACCGGGATCAAGGCGGCCGACGAGCTGCGCGACCGCGCCGTTCTCGCGCTGCGGGAGCGGGCGCGGGGCCCGCGCCGGGACTGACCCCCGCGGGTCAGTCCGTGGAGTAGTGGATGTCGAACGGCTTGTTCGTGATGAACAGGAAGGTGCAGTCCGCGTCGGCGGTGGCGCCGTGGTGCATCGTGCCGCCCTCCGGGAACCAGACGAAGCTGCCGGCCGGGTAGTCGCCCCGGTGAGTGGACAGCGTGCCGTCGAGGACGTAGATCCCGTGGGCGCACGGGTGGGTGTGCCAGGGGTTGGTGAAACCGGCCTTGTAGACCATCTTCATGACCTGCATGCCGGTGTCGGGATCCGACAGGAGCGGCAGGCAGTCGAGCACGGCCTCGATCTGCGGGATCGGGAACTTCTGCCACTCCGCGGTGTTCGTGTCGACGACGGTGAGGTCCACGGGCTGCAGGGTCTCGGACATGGTGTCTCCCCTTCGTTGTGAGTACTCGCGACGTCCCCCGATCGACCGACGGCCGGGTCGTGCGCCGGACCGGCCGGGCGACGGATGGGGCCCGGCCCGCGTCGGCGGGACCGTCGTGAGGTCGCCGACCGCCCGGTCGACCGGCCCCACCTCGAGCGAAGGACACCCGCCATGACCGCCCCCGCCACGACCGCTCCCGCCACCGCCGTCGACGACCCCGAGATCCTCGTGGCCGGCTACCCCCGCCGGTTCCAGATCCTCAACCTCGTCGACCGCGACCTCGCGATCGTGGCGTACGAGTCGGGCGAGTGGGAGAGCCGTCCGGCGGTGGGCGCGGTCCTGCACACGGACCAGGCGTGGAACTTCGAGGTCGGCCACCGGTTCGGTCACGAGAACAAGGCCGACCTGTGCGTGGAGATCCCGGCCGGTGCCGGGCACCCGCACGTCGACATCGAGTTCGACGTCGACGCCTTCGGCACCCCCTGGGCCTCGGCCAGCGCCACGCCCGGGATCAGCGCGACGGTGAGCGGCTCGACCGTGATCGTCACCGCCGGGTCCGGCCGTTAGCTCAGCCTGGATCCACCGGTGAAGCGCGCTGATTCGGGCGAGTCGTGACACACGA
>NZ_JAJTTE010000035.1 GCF_021343995.1 Pseudonocardia terrae
GCAACCCACGTTCACATGCGGTGAGGCCCCAGCCCAGGCTTCCCATACCGTCTAGGGGACGTCCCTAGAGGGCGGTCACGCCCTTCCCCAGCACGACGACCCCGCCCGGGCTGACGGTGTAGCGCGCCCGGTCCAGGGCCAGGTCGACGCCGATCAGCGCGCCGTCGGGCACCACGACGTTCTTGTCCAGGATGGCCCGGCGCACCACCGCGCCCCGGCCGATGCGCACGCCCGGCATGATCACCGAGTCCGAGATCTCGGCCCCGGTCTGCACGGTCACGCCCGGACTGATCGTGGAGCGGCGCACGATCGCGCCGGAGATGATCGAGCCCGCGCCGACGATCGAGTCCTGCGCGATCCCGCCCTCCACGAACTTCGCGGGCGGCAACGGCGGCGTGGCCGTACGGATCGGCCAGCGCATGTTGTAGAGGTTGAAGACCGGCAGGATGCTCACCAGGTCGGTGTGCGAGTCGTAGTAGGCGTCGATCGTCCCGACGTCGCGCCAGTAGCCCGAGTCCCGGTCGGTCGCGCCCGGGACGACGTTGTCGGCGAAGTCGTAGACGTGCGCGTCGCCGTCCTTGACCATGCGCGGGATGATGTCGCCGCCCATGTCGTGGTCGGAGTCGCCGTCCTCGGCGTCGGCGCGCAGGGCGTCGATCAGGGCGTCCGTGGTGAAGACGTAGTTGCCCATCGAGGCGAAGGTGACCTCGGGGTCGTCCGGCACGTGCGGCGGGTCGGACGGCTTCTCCAGGAAGCCGACGATCTTGCCGCTCTCGTCCGAGTCGATGCAGCCGAAGGCCTTGGCCTCGACCCGCGGCACCCGGATGCCCGCGACCGTGACGCCCGCGCCCGTGGCGATGTGCTGGGCGATCATCTGGCCCGGGTCCATGCGGTACACGTGGTCGGCGCCGAACACGGCGATGTAGTCCGGCCGCTCGTCGTAGACCAGGTTGAGGCTCTGGAAGATCGCGTCGGCGCTGCCGGTGTACCAGCGCCGGCCGAGGCGCTGCTGCGCCGGCACGGTGGTGATGTACTGCCCCAGCACGCTCGAGAGCCGCCAGGTGGTGGAGATGTGCCGGTCGAGCGAGTGCGACTTGTACTGGGTGAGCACGCAGATCTGGTGGATCCCGGCGTTGACCAGGTTCGACAGCACGAAGTCGATCAGCCGGTAGTTGCCGCCGAACGGCACCGCGGGCTTGGCCCGGTCCGCCGTCAACGGCCAGAGCCGCTTGCCCTCGCCCCCCGCCAGGACGATGCCCAGGACGTTGGCGGGCATGCCCCCCGGAGCCAGCATCCGCGAGGAGGTCGTCACCGCTGTCCCCCGTCCCTCGTCGCACCGCGGTCCCTGGGTCGGGACCACCGTCGACGGTCCTGCCGGCCGCCCTGTCGGCGCCGGGGCGTCTCGAGCGTGAACCCTAGTGCGCCGGAGGTGTACCCGGCCAGACGAAGCGTGACTCGCGTGCCGTTCGTGCCGTACCTCTCGCCCGGCCGGTTCGTGCTGTGCGCGCGCCGATCTACCGATAGCGTGTGGCCGCGTGCGGATCGGTCTGCTCACCCGCGAGTACCCCCCGGACGTCTACGGCGGGGCGGGGGTGCACGTCGCCCATCTCGTGCCGGCGCTGCGCGCGCTGGTCGACGTCGACGTGCACTGCTTCGGCTCTCCCGACGGGCCCCCGCGCGACGGCGTCCGGGCCTACCCCACACCCGGCGGGCTGGCCGGCGCCAACGCCGCGCTCCAGACGCTCGGCACGGACCTGACGATGGTGGCGGGCCTGGAGGGCGTGGACATCGCGCACTCGCACACCTGGTACGCCAACATGGCCGGGCACCTCGCGAAGCTCCTGTACGGCATCCCGCACGTGGTCACCGCGCACTCGCTGGAGCCGCGCCGGCCGTGGAAGGCCGAGCAGCTCGGCGGCGGGTACGCGCTGTCGTCCTGGGTGGAGCGGACCGCCTACGAGGCCGCCGACGCCGTCATCGCGGTCAGCGAGGGCATGCGCACGGACGTCCTGGAGTGCTACCCGGCGCTCGACCCGGCCCGCGTCCACGTGGTGCACAACGGGATCGACACGGAGTTCTACCGCCCCGACCCCGGCCGGGAGGCCCTCGTCGCGAACGGGGTGGACCCGGATCGGCCGAGCGTGGTGTTCGTCGGGCGGATCACCCGGCAGAAGGGCCTCGCGCACCTCATCGCCGCGGCGCACGACGTGGCCGAGGAGGCGCAGATCGTGCTCTGCGCCGGCGCGCCGGACACCCCGGAGATCGCGGAGGAGACCGAGAAGGCGGTCGGCGAGCTGGCGGCCTCCCGGCCGGGCGTGATCTGGGTGCGGCGGATGCTGGGCACCGCGGAGGTCCGGCAGCTGCTCTCCGCCGCGACCGTGTTCGTGTGCCCCTCGGTCTACGAGCCGCTCGGCATCGTGAACCTCGAGGCGATGGCGTGCGGCACCGCCGTCGTGGCCTCGGACGTCGGCGGCATCCCCGAGGTCGTGGCGGGCGGTGAGACCGGGCTGCTCGTGCACTACGACGAGAACGCGGTCCCGGCCTTCCGCGCCGGCCTGGCCGCCGCGATCAACGAGCTGGTGCGGGACCCGCAGCGGGCCGCGGCGATGGGCAGCGCCGGACGGGAGCGGGCGGTGCGGGAGTTCGCCTGGTCCACCGCCGCCGAACGCACCCTCGCCATCTACCAGGGCTTGTAACCCGCGAATCGCGCCCTGAGCTCCCGCGAATCGCGCCCTGAGCTCCCGCGAGTCGCGCCCTGAGCTCCCGCGAGTCGCGCCCTGAGCTCCCGCGAGTCGCGCCCTGAGCTTCCGCGAGTCGCGCCCTGAGCTTCCGTGAGGCCGGTCAGCGGGCTGAGCGTTGCCGGGCCCGGTGCGCGGCGACCGCGGACCGGTTGGCGCAGGCCGGCGAGCAGTACCGGCGGGCGGCGTTGCGGGAGGTGTCGGCGAAGACTCGTTCGCACCCGTCGGCCGCGCAGCGGCCGTGCCGGTCGAGGCCGTACTCCGACACCAGCATCGCGAGCGCGAACGCCGTGGTGGAACGGAGCCGGTCGAGGACGCCGGCGTCGGGCGGCGAGTAGTGCAGGTGCCAGCCCTCCCCGTCGTGCCGGGTCAGGTGCGGCCCGATCCGCACGTCGCCGAGCAGGGCGTTCACGGCGGCGGCCGCGGTGTCGAGGTCCTCGGCGTCGAAGACGGTGCGCAGCCGGCCCGCCCACCCGCGCAGGTCGGTCTCGATCGAGGCGGGCGCCCGCCCGGCGATGTACCCGTGCTCCACCAGGACGCGCCGCAGCCGGTCCGGCGGCGCGACCTCCTCCAGGGTGCCGCGCGGCGGCGCCGTCACGGTGTTGACGAGCGCGACGGCCGCACCGAGCGCGTCACTCCGGTAACCGATGAAATCCACTGGCCTCTTACACCTGCTACCCTCGAAGAGTAAGCCGTCAACGACGGATGCATATTACCGAATCGAGGGGACCCTCATGCGCTGTGCGCGGTGCGGACAGACCGCAGGCGCCACCACGCTCTCCACGCACCACACCTCGGAGGGGTGGGTGCGCTACAAGCGATGCGCGTGCGGAGCGGTGTCGATCGAGATGCTGACGATCCCGGCCGCGCCGGAGCGCGTCTTCCCCGGTGAGCCGGGCACCGTCACGGGCACGGCGTCGGGCGCTGTCGAGGACACGGCCGGGACCGGGGTCGCGGGCGCCTCGGGGCTGCGCTCCCGCGACCTGCACGCGGTCCGGGCCTGACGAGACCCGGACCGCCGCCGTCCGGCCCCTCGCGGGCGAGCCTCAGCCGGTCGCGCCGCGTAGGGCCTCGCCGAGGTTCTCGGCCTCCTCGGGCGTCATCTCGACGACGAGGCGGCCGCCGCCCTCGAGCGGCACCCTCATCACGATGCCCCGGCCCTCCTTGGTCACTTCCAGGGGTCCGTCGCCGGTCCGGGGCTTCATCGCCGCCATGTCCTGCTCCCTCCGTCTGTCGTCTCGTGCAGGGCGCCGATGCGCTGGGGAGCGCGCACAGGCGGGATGGTGGCCCTCATTCTTCCCCATCGCGGATCTCGACACGCAACCGAGGCGATCAACCGCGTGGCGTTCACGCAGCGCAACCGGCCTGTCGCGGATCGCGCAGGGCTAGTCCGGGGTGGACGCGGGGCTCTCCACGGTGCCCGGTCCGGCCGCCCGGAAGCAGTCCGCGACGTGGTCGTCGACCAGCCCGGCGGCCTGCATCAGCGCGTAGCACGTGGTCGGCCCGACGAACCGGAACCCGCGGCGCTTGAGCTCCTTCGCCATGGCCTTCGACTCCGGCGTGACGGCCGGGACGTCGGCCAGGGTGGCCGGCCGGACGTGCTCGGCGGGCGCGAAGGACCAGAGCAGCTCGTCGAGCGGGGTGTCCAGCGCGAGCACCGCCCGGGCGTTGGCCAGGGTCGACTCGATCTTGGCGCGGTTGCGGACGATCCCCGCGTCGCCCAGGAGACGCTCGACGTCGTGCTCGCCGAACGCCGCGACGGCGGCCGGGTCGAAGTCGGCGAACGCCTTCCGGAAGTGCGGCCGCTTGCGCAGGATGACCAGCCAGGACAGTCCCGACTGGAACGCCTCGAGGGTCAGCCGCTCGAACATCGCCCGCTCGCCGTGCAGCGGGAGGCCCCACTCCTCGTCGTGGTAGGCGACGTAGTCGGGCGCGGAGGTCGCCCAGCCGCAACGGCTCACAGCATCGGACACGGTCACGGGCGGGACGCTACGCGGTGGGTCCGACCGTTTCGGCCAGCCGGGCGAGCCGGCGCAGGGAGAACCGGAACCCCGCGGTCGTCGCGGGTCGGACGAGAGGCCAGCCGAGGGCCCCGATCCGGCCGAACGGCAGCTCCAGGCCCTCGGTCCAGGTGAACCGGCAGCGATCCGCACCCTGCGCCGTCACGACGAACGAGCTGTCCCCCGTCACGACGAGCCCGGTGTGCCGGACGTCCACCCGGCCACCGCCCTCCGGCGCGGGCTCGAACGCGGTGACGGTCATGGTGTCGACGACGCCGACGTCGCCCACCCCGGTCACGGCCATGACCACCGAACCCGGCGTGCGGCCGTCGCCGGACACCACCCGCACGCGGGTGGCGAGGATCCACTCCCGCTGTCGCTCCCAGTCCGTGACGAGGTCCCAGACGGTCGCGGCCGGGGCGGCCACGTCGACGGCGACGACCAGGTCGCGGCGGGCCCTCATCGGTCGCCCTCCGCCCGCGGTGGGGTGGCCTCGAGCTCCCGCACCCGCAGGGCGAGGGCGTCGCGCTCGTCCGTCACCCGGTCGCGCTCGTCGGTGACCCGGTCGAGCTCCTCGGCCAGCCGGTCGAGCACCCAGTCGACCTCGCCCATCCGGTAGCCGCGCAACGCCTGCTGGAAGCGCAGGTCGCGCACGTCGGCGCCGTGGACGGCGTCGGCCGGCAGCCTGGTCGGCGTGGCCCCCGGGGCGAGGGGGGCCAGCTCCTCGCCGCGACCGAACACGAGCGCGGCGAGCACGAACACCACCGCCGCCACCACCGCGACGACGAGCAGGTAGATGAGCGCGGTCCCCACCCGGGCATCCCATCACGGCCGGGGACGGCGCGCGAGCAGACCCCGCTGCGGCGCGGTCCTGCTCAGTCGACCCGGCCAGGCGACCCGGCCAGGCGACCCGGCCAGGCGACAGTCAGGCGACCTGGTCCGGCGCCGCGACGAGCGTGCGCATCGGTGGCCGCTCGGTGGGGTCCAGCTCCCGGCTGTTGGGCACCCACTCGCCGCCGACCTGCACGAACTGGGTGAGTGCGGCGCCGGTGTCCGGCAGCCCGGAGCGGCGCAGCGCCGTGGCGGTGATCTGCCGCGACATCACGCCGAGGTCCATCAGGTTGCGGTTGCGGTGCTTGCGCACACCCAGGTTGACCTGCGCGATCGCGTCGAGCCCGAAGGATTCCACCGTGTCGAGGAGCAGTCCGATCTCGACCCCGTAGCTCGTGGCGAACGGGACGGACTCCAGCAGCTCGCGGGTCCCGGCGTACTCGCCGCCCAGCGGCTGCACGATCCCGGCGAGCTCGGGTCGCAGCGCCGACAGCAGCGGGCGCGCGACCAGCTCCGTCACCCTGCCGCCGCCGTGGTCCAGGGCGCCGGAGTCGCTCACCTCCAGCCGCAGCGGGCGCCGGTAGAAGCCCTTGACCAGGTGCACGCCGTGGGCCAGCAGCAGCGGGCCGAGCAGCGAGGGCACGAACCCGGGATCGAAGTCGACCAGGTCCGAGTCGATGAAGCAGACGACGTCGCCGTCCGTGGCGGCGAGCGAGCGCCACAGCACCTCGCCCTTGCCCGGGACCGGCTCGAGATGGGGCACGACGTCCGTGCGCAGCGCGACCCGCGCGCCGTTCGCACGGGCGATCGCGAGGGTGTCGTCGGTGGACCCGGAGTCCATGACCAGCAGGTCGTCGACCAGGGGCCGCTCGCCCTCGGTGAAGGGCCGGATGCCGGCGACGATCGCCCCGATCGTCGCCTCCTCGTTCAGCGCGGGGAGCACGACGGAGACCGTCCGGCCGCGCTTCGCGGCGACGAGGTCCTCGACGGTCCAGTCGGGTGTCTGCCAGGTGCGACGGGCGAACCAGTCCTCGGTGATGGGCTTCATGGTTCTCCTCGGGTCGGTCTCGGGCGTGGTCTACGCGAGGGACGGACGGACAACTCGATGGAGCGGCCGGGGCGCAGCGGAGGGGTGAGCGCCGGCTGGACCCGATTAGTTCTGGCTCCGATTACTGCGGAGGTATCACGAGGTTACGGAGCTGTGAAGAGCGGCGATGCCGTTCCGAGAACGCGGTCACGTGAAGCCTCAAACCATTCTTCCGGGTGATCCGACTCCCTTTCTACGCCTGTGCCTATGCCAGTGCCCGCACCGAGCGGGCGGGCGGCCGGGTACCCGCGATCGACGCGACCATGTCGAGCACGCGTCGGGTCTCGGCCACCTCGTGCACCCGGAACACCCGGGCGCCGGCCGCCGCGGCGAGCGCCGTGGCCGCGAGTGTGCCTTCCAGCCGGCCGTCGACGTCCGTCCCGAGGGTCTCCCCCACGAAGTCCTTGTTCGACAGCGCCATCAGCACCGGCCACCCCGTCGCGACCAGGGTGTCGCAGTGCCGCAGCAGGGCGAGTCCGTGCCAGGTGTTCTTGCCGAAGTCGTGCGTCGGGTCCACGAGGATCCCCTCGCGCGGCACGCCCATCGCGACCAGGCGCTCGGCCTGGCCGGTCACCTCGGCGACCACGTCGGCGACGACGTCGGCGTACCGCACCCGGTGCGGCCGCCGGCGGGGCACCGCTCCCCCGGTGTGCGAGCAGACGATCCCGACGCCCGTCTCGGCGGCCACCTCTGCCAGGGTGGGGTCCGCGCCCTGCCAGGTGTCGTTGAGCAGGTCCGCGCCCTCCGCGACGGTCAGCCTGCCGACCTCACCGCGCCAGGTGTCCACGCTGATCACGACGTCGGGGTGCCGCTCGCGCACCGCGGCCACGAAGGGCACGACCCGGCGGATCTCCTCGTCGACGTCGACGACCGCGCCCGGGCCCGCCTTGACCCCGCCGATGTCGATGACGTCGGCGCCCTCGGCGACGGCGGCGTCGACCCGGGCCAACGCGGCCTCGTCGGCGAAGGTGGCCCCCCGGTCGTAGAAGGAGTCCGGGGTGCGGTTGACGATCGCCATCACCAGCGCCCGGTCGCCGGCCGGGGTGCGGGTGCCGAAGCGCAGCGGCGGCAGGGTCGGCGTGCTCACGCCTGCGATCGTGACACGGATACGCCGTGCAGGGCGGCGGGCGCGGGCGCGCAGGCGTCGAGCGCCTCGTCGACCGTGCGCGCCACGACGAGCCGCTCCACCGGCGCACGGCCGGCGAACCCGCTCTCGACCAGGCCGGACACCCAGTCGAGCAGGCCCGACCAGTGCCCGTCCGGGTCGAGCACGACGACCGGTTTGCCGTGCAGGTCGAGCGATCCGGCCGTCCACACCTCGAACAGCTCCTCGCACGTCCCGAGCCCGCCGGGGAGGGCGAGGAAGGCGCCGGCGTGCGCCTCCATGAGGGCCTTGCGCTCGCGCATCGTCTCGGTGACGAGGAGCTCGTCGGAGTCGTGGTCGGCCCACTCGCGCTCCACCATCGACCGCGGGATGACGCCGACGGTCCGCGCCCCGCCCGCCCGCGCCGCGAGCGCGACCGCGCCCATCATGGAGCGGCGGCCGCCGCCGGACACGAGCATCCAGCCGCGGGCGGCGATCGCGGTGCCCGTCTTGGCGGCGAGGTCCAGATAGCGCTGCGGTACCCCGTCCGACGAGCCGCAGTAGACGCACACGGCGTGCGGGTCGCGCCCGCCCCGCCCGATCGCCGTCCCGTCGACCGTCATCAGTGCGCATCCTCCCAGGCCCGGTACGCGTCGTGCACGACCTTCACGGCGTCGTCGACGTCGTCGGTGACGTGCAGGAGGGCCAGGTCCTTCTCGCCGATCTTCCCCGACTGCAGCACCGGCCCGGCGATCCAGTCGTAGAGACCCTGCCAGTAGTCCCGGCCGAGCAGCACGACCGGGAACTTGGTGACCTTCTTCGTCTGCACGAGGGTGAGGGCCTCGAACAGCTCGTCGAGCGTGCCGAACCCGCCGGGGAGGCAGACGAACGCCTGGGAGTACTTCACGAACATCGTCTTGCGGACGAAGAAGTAGCGGAAGTTGATGCCCAGGTCGACCCAGTCGTTGAGGCCCTGCTCGAAGGGCAGCTCGATGCCGAGCCCGACCGACAGCCCGCCGGCCTCCTGGCAGCCCCGGTTCACGGCCTCCATCGCGCCCGGCCCGCCCCCGGTGACGACGGCGTACCCGGCCTCGGCCAGCGCCGTGCCCAGCGCCCGGCCCACGGCGTACTCGGGGTGGTCGCGCGGGGTGCGGGCGGAACCGAAGACCGTGACGGCGCGGGGCAGCTCGGCCAGCATGCCGAAGCCCTCGACGAACTCCGCCTGGATGCGCATGACCCGCCACGGGTCCGTGTGCACCCAGTCGCTGGGGCCGCGCGAGTCGAGCAGGCGCTGGTCGGTCGTCGTCGGTTCGATCTTCTGCTCGCGGCGCAGCACGACCGGACCGCGCAGCCTCTCGTCCGGGCGGGACCCGGACCCGTTGGCGCTCATGAACGCCAGCGTACGGAGCGGGCGTGAACAGCCGTGGTCAGGCCGGGGACGATCAGCGCAGGACGATCAGCGCAGGAAGGTCCGGAGCACCTCGGTGCAGCGGGCGATCGCCGTGACGTCGACGTGCTCGTCGCGGGTGTGCGCGAGGTTGGGGTCGCCGGGGCCGTAGTTGACCGCCGGGATCCCGAGCGCGGCGAAGCGCGCGACGTCCGTCCACCCGAACTTGGCCCGCGCGGTGGCGCCGGTGGCGGCGAGGAACTCCTGCGCCGCAGGCTCGGACAGGCCCGGCAGCGCCCCGGGGGACGAGTCCGTGAGGGTGACGTCGAAGCCCTCGAGGACCTCGCGGACGTGCTGTTCGGCCTGCGCGACGGACCGGTCCGGCGCGAACCGGAAGTTGACGGTGACCACGCACTCGTCCGGCACGACGTTGCCCGCGACCCCGCCCGCGATCCGGACGGCCTGCAGGCCCTCGCGGTACTCGCAGCCGTCGATGTCCATGCGGCGGGGCGAGTACTCCGCGAGCCGGCGCAGGACCTCGCCGGCGTGGTGGATCGCGTTGTCCCCCAACCAGGATCGCGCGGAGTGGGCCCGACGCCCGGTGGTCCGGACCTCGACGCGCAGGGTGCCCTGGCAGCCCGCCTCGACCTCGCCGTCCGTGGGCTCGCCGAGGATGGCGAGGTCGGCGGCGAGCCAGTCCCGGTGGTTGCGCTCCAGCCGGCCGAGCCCGTTGCGGACCGCCTCCACCTCCTCGCAGTCGTAGAACACGAGGGTGAGGTCGTGCCGCGGCTCGGTGAGCGTCGCGGCGAGGTGCGCGAACACCGCGTCGCCGGCCTTCATGTCGCTCGTCCCGCAGCCGTAGAGGAGGTCGCCCTCCCGCCGGCTCGGCACGTTGTCGGCGATCGGCACCGTGTCGAGGTGGCCGGCGAGCAGGACCCGCCGCTCGCGGCCGAGGTGGGTCCGGGCCAGCACGGCGTCGCCGTCCCGGAGGACCTCGAGGTGCGGGGCCTGCGCGCGCAGAGCGGCCTCGACGCCGTCGGCCAGCGCCCGCTCCTCGCCGGACACGCTGGCCACGTCGACCAGCGCGGCGGTCAGCGCGGCGGGGTCGTCGGTCAGGTCCAGGGCGACGGTCGGGGCGCTCACGGGCCTACTGTTCCACGGCGGTCACGGCGTGATGTCGCCCGTGTCCTGCACCGTCGCCTCCTCGACGACGGTCGCCTCCTCGACGACGGTCGCCTCCTCGACGACGGTCTCCTCCTCGACGACGGCGGCGAGCCTCGGCAGGACGTGGTCCCGCCACCCCGGTCCCATCCGGTCGAACGCGAACCGGCCCTGCCGGTCGTCGAGGTCGAAGCCGGAGTGCTCCAGGATCAGCCGGGTCCCGCGGCCCTCGGGCACCAGGGTCCAGGTGAGCGTCCAGGTGCCGTTGAAGGTGTAGACGAACCGCTCCGGCTCGCGGACCTCGAGGACCTCGCAGGCCACGTCGCCCCAGCCCGGCATCGCGAGGGTGAAGCGGTGCCCGACCTGGGCCGCGACGTCCCCCGGCGCCCACCACCGCGCGAGCAGCTCGGGCTCGGTGAGGGCGCGCCACACCTTCTCGGGCGGCCCGGCCACGAACTGGTCCACGGTCACGGCCGCGATGAGGCTGCCCTTCATCGGTCCTCCGTCTCGCTGTCGATGTCGTTGTCCATGTCGTCCTCCCTCTCGTTCGCGCCGGGGCCGGCCTTGCCGAGGTCGGCCTCCGCGGGGTGGGTCTCGGCGGGGTGGGTCTCGGCGAGGTCGTTCTCGACGAGGTCGGCGAGGTCGCGCAGCCGACCGCGCCAGTAGTGCTCGAAGGGTGCGAGCCACGCCCCGATCTCGGCCAGCGGCTCGGGCTCGAGGTGGTAGTGCCGCTGCCGCCCGCTCGGTTCGTCCCGCACCAGCCCGGCCCGCCGCAGCACGCCCAGGTGCTCGGCGACCGCCGGTCGGCTCAGCGTGAACTCCCCGGCCAGCGCCCCCGCGGTGCGCGGGCCCTCGGCCAGCAGCTCCAGCAGCCGTCGGCGGATCGGGTTCGCCAACGCGAGGAAGACGTCGTCGGGCACGGGACCATGATGCGTCGGAGAGTTCCGACATGTCAACTTCTTCCGACACTTTAGAGGTTCGCCCCGCGCCTCCGCCCCGACACACCCGCTTCGACCAGCCGCACGTCGCAGAGAAACGGCACAGCTCTCCATGATCAGTGCTCGTGGACCGCGACGGTCGAATTCCGACTCCGGACGTCCACGATCAGCGATCACGAGCCGGGCCAGTCCTCATGATCAACCGTCACGGACCCGCACAGTCGGAAATCGACTCTCCCTGTCCAGGATCGGCGATCACGGAAGGGGCGGGGCCTCGATCCGGTTCACCGCAGACCGGGCGGGGCCTCGATCCGGTTCGCCGCAGACCCGGCTCGGCGGGCCCACGCCCCCGGAGATCACGCTCATGCGACGACCCCGACTTCATGATCAACAGTCAGGGACCACGACGGTCGAATTCCGACTGCGCGGGTCCACGACCAGCGATCACCAGCCGGGCCGCCCCTCATGATCACTCGTCATGGACGAAGACAGTCGGAAACCGCCCCTACCCATCCACGACCAGCGATCAGGACTGGGGCCGAGGCCCTCGATCAGACCGTCGCACCCCCGACGTGGCGGGCCCACACTTCCGACACCAGCGACCACGCGACGACCCCGCTCCATGATCAACAGTCATGGACCACGACTGTCGAATTCCGACCTGCGCCGTCCACGACCAGCGATCACGATCCGGGCCGGGTCGAGCTGGGCTGGGCCGGCCATCGTGATCAACCGTCACGGATCCGCACAGTCAGAAACCGACCCTTCCCGTCCACGCTCGGCGATCGCGGAAGGGGCGAGGCCTCGATCCGGTTCGCCGCACACCCGGCTCGGCAGGCCCACACCCCCAGAAATTACGCTCACGCGACGACCCGACTCCATGATCAACAGCCCTGGACCACGACGGTCGAATTACGACTGTGCGGGTCCACGACCAGCGATCACAGGCCGGGCCGATCCGGGCCGGGGCCAGGCCGGCCATCGTGATCAACCGTCACGGACCCGCACAGTCGGAATCGACCCTCCTCATCCCCGACCAGCGATCACCAGCCGGGCCGCTCCTCATGATCACCTCGCACGGACCTGCACAGTCGGAAATCGGCCCTTCCCCCTCCACGGTCACCGATCATGAATCGGGCCTGCGCCAGGATCGCCCGCGCCGAGGACGGCCGACCGTCGGGCCCGCGTCCACCGCAGCCCCGAGGGCCGCACCGCCCGAGCGCCGCACCGGGCCGGGGTCGCACCCGGAGGAGGGCCGGGCGGGTCAGGGCGGTTACATTCGACGTCCGTGAGCACCGAGTTCCGCACCGATCCCGCCTCCGGCACCGGCCTGGCCACCGTCACGGCCGACGGGACCGTCCTCGACGTCTGGTACCCGGCCCCGGCCCTGGGCGCGGACGCCCCCGACACCTCGGCCGACCTGGAGCCGCTGGCCGGGGAGGACGCCGACCGCGGGGTCACCGTGAAGGTGGTGCGCACCGAGATCGGCTCGCTCGCCGACAAGCCGGTCGACGCCGCCGACGTCTACCTGCGCCTGCACCTGCTCTCCGGCCGCCACGTGAAGCCCCACGAGGTCAGTCTCGAGGGCCAGTTCGGGCTGCTCGCGAACGTCGTCTGGACGAACTTCGGCGCCTGCGCCGTCGCCGGGTTCGAGCTGGTCCGCGCCAAGATCCGCAGGCGCGGGCCGGTCACCGTCTACGGCGTCGACAAGTTCCCGCGGATGGTCGACTACGTGCTCCCCTCCGGCGTCCGGATCGCCGACGCCGACCGCGTCCGGCTCGGCGCGCACCACGCCGAGGGCACCACCGTGATGCACGAGGGCTTCGTCAACTTCAACGCGGGCACGCTGGGCTCGTCGATGATCGAGGGCCGGGTGTCGGCCGGCGTCGTCGTCGGCAACGGCTCGGACGTGGGCGGCGGCGCCTCGATCATGGGCACGCTCTCGGGCGGCGGGACCGAGGTCATCGCGATCGGCGAGCGCTGCCTGCTCGGCGCGAACGCCGGCATCGGCATCTCGCTGGGCGACGACTGCGTGGTCGAGGCGGGCCTCTACGTCACCGCGGGCACGAAGGTCGCCCTGCCGGACGGCACCTCGGTGGCCGCCCGCAGCCTGTCCGGCCAGAACGGGCTGCTGCTGCGCCGCAACAGCGTCTCCGGCGCCGTGGAGGCCCTTCCCCGCACCGGCCAGGGCATCGCGCTCAACGAGGCGCTGCACAAGAACTGAGCCAGCCGGGCGCCGGTGCCGGCGTTCACCTCCGTCGGCTACGGTGGCCGCTCGTGTCCGCTCCCAGCACGTCCCCGGTCGCCCTCACCTGCGCCGACCTCCCGGCCCCGCTGACGGCCGCGCCGTCGGACTCGCCGGTGCACCACGTCCGCGCCGCCCTCGACCTGCGGCTGCGGGCCCTGCTCGCGCACGACCCGGGCACCCGGGGGGGCAGCGACATCGAGGACCTGCACCAGATGCGGGTCGCGGTGCGGCGGATGCGGGCGGCGCTGAAGGCCGCCCGACCACTGCTGGACCGCACCTGGGCCGACGGGCTGCGGGCCGAGCTGGGGTGGCTCGGCCGGGCCCTCGGGCCGGTGCGCGACCTGGACGTCCTGCTGCTGCGCCTGCGCGGCGAGATCGCGACCCTGCCCGCGCGGGAGCAGGCGGCCGGCGAGCAGCTCGTCGCCGCCCTCGACGCCGAACGCGAGGACGCCCGGGCCGCCATGCTGGCGGTGCTCGAGTCCGGGCGCTACCGGGCCCTGCTCGAGCGGCTGGCCGACGCGATCCGGCTGCCGCTGCCGACGCCGTCCGCCACCCAGGCGCAGCCCGAGCTGATCGACCTGGTGCGCGCGGAGGTGCGCCGGCTGCGCAAGGCGGTGCGCCGCTCCGGCGACGACCCGCCCGACCAGACGCTGCACGACCTGCGCATCCTGGGCAAGCGCGTGCGCTACACCGGCGAGCTGGTGGAACCGATGCTCGGCGCGACGGTGAAGCGGCTGCTCAAGGCCACCGCGGGGCTCCAGGAGGTGCTCGGCGACCACCAGGACGCGTGCGTGGCCGAGGAGCGCATCCGCGCGCTGCTCGACGGCCTCGGCGAGTACCCCGACGCGCACGTCGTGTTCGTGGCGGGCCGGCTCGTCGAGCGTGAGCGGGCCCGGGCCACCGAGAAGCGGGCCGAGTGGTGGGCGGCGTGGGAGCACGTCGCGGCCCGCGCCGCCGAGATCTGAGCCGAACTCCGAACCCCGGATCCGAGGCGGCGGCTCGGGCGCCTCAGCCCTCGAGCCGCCGCACCGCCTCGTCGATCCGCTCGTCCGTGGCCGTGAGCGCGATCCGGACGTGCTGTGCGCCCGCGGGCCCGTAGAACTCGCCGGGCGCGCACAGGATCCCGCGCTCGGCCAGCGACCGGACGGTGTCCCGGCAGGGGCGGTCCTCGGTCGTCCACAGGTAGAGCCCGGCCTCGGAGTGGTCGATCCGGTAGCCGGCGCGCTCGAGGGCGCCCCGCAGCCGGGACCGCCGCTTCTCGTAGATCTTCACCTGCTCGGCGACGTGCGCGTCGTCGGCCGCGGCCGCGGCGAGCGCGGCCTGCACCGGGAACGGCACGATCATGCCGGCGTGCTTGCGGATCTCCAGCAGCGTCTTCACCAGCGCCGCGTCGCCCGCGACGAACGCCGCGCGGTACCCCGCCAGGTTCGACGTCTTGGACATCGAGTGCACGGCCAGCAGGCCCTCGTGCCGGCCCTCGCTCACCTCGGGCGAGAGCACCGAGGCGACCGGCGCGCCGAAGGACAGGCCGAGGTAGCACTCGTCGGACGCCACGACCGCGCCGACGGCCCGCGCGGCGTCGACGGCGGCGTGGAGGGCGGCGGCGTCGAGCACCCGGCCCGTGGGGTTCGACGGCGAGTTCAGCCAGACCAGTTTCGCGCCGGCGGGCGGGGCCTCCCCGTCGGCCAGCCGGACCACCGAGGCTCCGGCCAGCAGCGCGCCCACCTCGTAGGTCGGGTAGGCCAGCTCGGGCACCGCGACGACGTCACCGGCGCCGAGGCCGAGCAGCGTCGGCAGCCAGGCGACCAGCTCCTTGGAGCCGATCGTGGGCAGCACGGCGGCCGGGTCGGCGCCCGCGACGCCGAAGCGGCGGGTCAGCGACTCGGCGAGGGCCTCGCGCAGCGACTCGGGCCCGTACGTGGTCGGGTAGCCCGGCTCGTCGGCGGCCGGACCGGTCAGCGCGGCCCGGATCACCGCCGGGACCGGGTCGACCGGGGTGCCGACCGAGAGGTCGACGAGGCCGCCGGGGTGGCCGGCGGCGAGCGCCTTGACCTCCGCGAGGGAGTCCCAGGGGAAGTCGGGGAGCGCGATGCCCCACCGAGGGTTCGCTCGCTGCCGCTCGTTCACTCGTCGTGCTCGACCGGCGCCATGCTCTTGATGGGCTCCGGGTCGGCCTCGGTCAGCCCGACCTTCGAGGCACCGCCGGGCGAGCCCAGCTCCTCGAAGAAGTCCGCGTTGGCCTTGGTGTACTGGCTCCACTGCTCGGGGACGTCGTCCTCGTAGTAGATGGCCTCGACCGGGCAGACCGGCTCGCAGGCACCGCAGTCCACGCACTCGTCGGGGTGGATGTACAGCATGCGGGCGCCCTCGTAGATGCAGTCCACGGGACATTCCTCGATGCACGCCTTGTCCTTGAGGTCCACACAGGGCTCGGCGATCACGTAGGTCACGGAAGGTCCTCCACAAGCGGGGCGCTGTTCTGGCGCGGGCGTTCTCCGTGGCAGGTTAACCCGCGGGTACCCACTCACACACGGGAAGGCAAGCCTCACTCGGTGACCCCTGACGATTACTCCGGGCGGCCCGGGATCGCCGCACTGATCGACGCCGCGCTGGGCGAGCGGGTCGCGCTGCGGTACCGGATCGGCGAGCGGGAGGGCCGCCCCCTCCACACCGACGCCGTCGGAGCGCTGTCCGACGGCGGGGCGGGCACCGTCGTCGTCGACACCCGGAAGGGGCCGGTGCGGGTCGACCGCGCGGCCGTCGTCGCGGTGCGGGTGGTGCCGCCGGCCCCGGCGCGGCGTGCCTCGTGGAGCGCGGTGTCCCGCCTGGAGAACTTGTGTGCCGACGCCTGGCCGGCCCTGGTCGACGAGCCGCTGGGCGGCTGGCGGCTGCGCGCGGCGGGCGGGTTCACGGGGCGGGCCAACTCGGCGCTCGCCGTGGGCGACCCGGGCCTGCCGACCGCCGCCGCGCTCGACCGGGTCGTGGGGTTCGCCGCCGACCACGGTCTCGTCCCGCGGCTGCAGACGCCGATGGGGTCGCCCTGGTCCGAGGCCGCGCGGCGGGAGGGCTGGGTGCTCGACGGCGGTCATCAGGCCGGGCCCGAGGTCGCCGTCCTGGTGGCGGATCTCACGGATCTCACGGACCTCGCGGCGCTCTCGTCGGCCGCGGTGGAGCTCACCCCCCACCCGACGGACGACTGGTGGGCCGTCATCGGTGCGCCGGCGAGCGACGCGGAGCGGCACGTCCTCACCGCGGCCGCGCGGCCGGGCTTCGCCGTGGCCCGCGCCGCGGACGGGACGCCGACGGGCGCGCTGCGGGCCGCCGTCGTCGAGGACCATCTGCACCTGTCCCGGCTCGCCACCCGCCCCGAGGCCCGACGACGGGGGGTCGGCACCGCGCTGACGGCGGCCGCGGCCGCGTGGGGCCGCGAGCAGGGCGCACGCTGGGCGGTGCTGCAGGTCAACCTGCAGAACGAGGGCGCCCGCGCCTTCTGGGCGCAACTGGGCTGCACCGAGCACCACCGCTACCACTACCTCGGCCCGGGCCGGGCGGCTTAGACCCTCGCGAGTCCCCGGCCCGCGAGCCAGCGCTGCGCCTCGCGGGCCGCGCGCTTGAGCCCGGACCACTCGCCGAGGTACTTCCCGAGCACCCCGACGACCGGGAGCATCCCGATCGCCTCGTGGTAGAAGCGGCCGTGCGGGCGCTTGTCGAGCTCGTCCTCGACCGAGTAGAGGGCCCGGCCGAGCCGCCAGACCGCGGCGCCGACCTTCGCGGCGGTCGGCCGGCTCCCCTTCGCCAGGTCGCCCTCGATCTCCGCGGCGCGGGCGTCCGCGGCGGCGTCCTCGGCCGCCGTCGGGCCGCCGCCCAGCTCGGGTCGGCGCCGGAACATCACCCACGCCAGCAGCGACACGAGGCGGTCCTCGTCCGTGACGCCGTGCTCGCCGGCCACCGCGACCAGCAGCATCCCCTGCGCCGCGGCGCCGATGGCCGCGCCGACCGGCAGCGTGCGGGCGAGCGCGCCGCCCAGGCCGGGGATCGCGGCGACCGCGGTGGCGAACCGGCCGACCCGGAAGATCCACCACCGCTGCCGCGCGGCCACGTCCATCCGGGCCCAGGCCGCGGTGCCGGGCACCGGTGCCGCGGCCAGCGCGTCGAGGATCTTGTCGCGGGTGGTGCGCTCGCCGTCGTCGCCCCCGTGGCGGCCGCGCAGGCCGAAGGGGTCGGACTCGCGCAGTGCCGAGAGGATCGGCCGGGTGGCCCGGACGAAGGGCCGAAGGATCCCGACGACCGCCGCGTCGGGAATGGGTCCGTCGCTCACGACCGGATCATCCCGTGCGGGTCGCCGTCGTGCTGGTTCGAGCGGCGCGCCCGCTGCCGGTCCGCGGCCTCGATGATCCTGCGCAGCGGCAGCAGACCGGCGAGCAGGCCCGCGACCAGCAGCAGGAGGGACTGCCAGGTCGCCGGGAGCAGCACGTCCCCGCCCGGGCCCGCGAACCCGAGCACCCCGACGACCACGACCCAGACCACCAGCGGCGAGGCCGCGACGGCCGTGGCCGACGAGACGTCCGTGGTCGCGTGGATCAGCCACGGCATGGTGAGCAGCACCAGCACCGTGCCGATCGGGGCCGGCACCGACCCGATGTGGAGCGGCTGGAACAGCAGCTCCAGGGCCGCCAGCAGGGCCGCGGCCACCAGCAGGGCCGTGAGCGTGACCCAGCGCATCAGACGAGCCCCGCGAACAGGTCGTCGGCCGGGGCCGGCCCCGCCCCCGACGCCAGCGCGTACTCCTCGCGATCGATCAGCGGCTGTGCGACGTCGTTGCTCATCGCGAAGGCCACGGCACCATCGTGCTCCCACACCGCGATCTGCGTGGCGTGGGCCCGCATCGCCGCGACGAGCGCGGCGCGGTGCGCCGACACGTCCAGCCGGGTCGTGACGACGTCGTCGGGCGCGCTGGGCAGCTCGTCCGGCTCGGGGAACCGGAACGGCATCCCGGGCAGGCCCTTGATCCCCGCCAGCCCCGCGTCGAGCTCGGTGCGGGACCGCACGGCGTGGAACACCCGCGCGACGACCTCCGGGCGGGCCTTCGCGGCCGCCATGGTGAGCGCGTGGGCGCGGACGTGGTCGGGGTGGCCGTAGCCGCCGTCGTCGGCGTAGGAGACCACGACCTGGGGCCGCAGCTCGTCGACGACGGCGAGCAGCTGCGCGAGCTGCTCGTCGAACGCCCCGGGCGCGGCGAGGGCCCGCGGGTGCAGCACCGCCGGGATGACCGCCCGGGTGCCCTCGCCGTGCTCCATGCCGCTGTCCCGCCAGCGCCCGAGTCCGCCCAGGAACCGGTGCTCCGGGCCGCCCAGCGCGGCGAGGGCGCCGGCCAGCTCGTGCACCCGGTAGCCGCCGAGCTGGTCGCCGCGGTCCGGCGCGAGCTCGCGCAGCTCCGGCGGGATGACCTCGCCCTCCTCGCCCAGCGAGCACGTCAGGACGACGCAGGCCGTTCCGGGGTCGGCGGCGTACCGGGCGATGGCGCCGCCGGTGGTCAGGGTCTCGTCGTCGGGATGCGCGTGGACGAACAGCACCCGGCGGGCCGGGAGCGCGGGGAACGCAGCGAACACCGCGGGAGCCTACGTCCTCACAACAGCGCCCTGCGCTCGGCGTAGTGGCAGGACACCGGGTGCCCCTGCCCCCGCTCGACCAGGGCCGGCGGCTCCTCCACGCAGCGCGTGCGCTCCGCGTCGGACAGCTCGTTCGCGAACTTCGGGCAGCGGGTCCGGAACCGGCAGCCCGACGGCGGGTTCGCCGGGCTCGGCAGGTCCCCGACGACCGTGATCCGCTCCCGGGCCCGCTCCTTGCGCGGGTCCGGCAGCGGGATCGCGGAGATCAGCGCCTGCGTGTACGGGTGGGCGGGACCCGCGAACAGCTCCTCGGCCGTCCCGGTCTCGACGATCGAGCCCAGGTACATGACCGCGATCCGGTCCGCGATGTGCCGCACCACCGACAGGTCGTGGCTCACGAACAGGTACGACAGGTCGAGCTCGGACTGCAGCTCGTCGAGCAGGTTGAGCACGCCGGCCTGGATGGAGACGTCGAGGGCCGAGACCGGCTCGTCGAGCACCAGGAGCTTGGGGCGCAACGCGAGCGCGCGGGCGATGCCGATGCGCTGCCGCTGGCCGCCGGAGAACTCGTGGGCGTACCGGTTGCCGTGCTCCGGCTTGAGCCCGACGGTCTGCATCAGCCGGCGGACCTGGTCGCGGCCGCCGTCGGAGTACAGGCCGTGGATCCGCAGCGGCTCGGCGATGATCTCGTTGACCGGCAGCCGCGGGTCGAGCGAGGCGTACGGGTCCTGGAACACGATCTGCAGCTCGCGGCGCAGCCCCCGCATCTCCGAGCGGCCGATCTTCGTCAGGTCCTGGCCCCGGTAGAGCACCTCGCCCGAGGTCGCCGGCAGCAGGTTGAGCACGACCCGCGCGGTCGTGGACTTGCCGCAGCCGGACTCGCCGACCAGGCCGAGGGTCTCCCCCTCGGCGATGTCGAACGAGACGTCGGAGACGGCCTGCACCGCGCCGATCTGCCGGCGGATCAGGCCCTTGGAGCGGATCGGGAAGTGCTTGACGACGTTGCGGACGCTCAGCAGCGTCCGCGTGCCCTGCTCCACCGTGGTCATGCGCGGGCCTCCCCGTCGGTCCCGGTGCCCTCGCCGGCCGCGAGCCCGGCGAGCGCCTCGTGGTCGGCGACCTCGTTGTCGAACACGTCCGCCGCCTCCTGCCCCGCGAGCGTCTCGGCGTAGTGGCAGGCGGCGAGGTGGCCGGGACCGGTGGTCACGCGCAGCTCCGGCTCGCTCTCGTCGCACCGCTCGGTGTGCTTGGGGCAGCGTGGGCCGAACGGGCAGCCCGGCGGCATGTTGACGACCGACGGCGGTGCCCCGGGGATCGGGGTGAGCCGCTCGCTGGGCCGGTCGAGCCGGGGCAGGCTGCCGAGCAGGCCGAGGGTGTAGGGCATCCGCGGGGTGTAGAAGATCTCCTCCGCGGTGCCGATCTCGACCGGCTTGCCGGCGTACATCACCAGCACCCGGTCCGCCTGGCCCGCGATCACGCCCAGGTCGTGGGTGATCAGCACCATCGCGGCACCGGTCTCGTCCTGCGCCGCGGCCAGCGCGTCGAGGATCTGGGCCTGGACGGTGACGTCGAGGGCCGTGGTCGGCTCGTCGGCGATGATGACGTCCGGGTCGTTGGCCATGGCGATCGCGATGACCACGCGCTGCCGCATGCCGCCCGAGAGCTCGTGCGGGTAGGAGCCCGCGCGGTCCTTCGCGTTCGGGATCCGCACCTTGTCCAGCAGCTCGACGGCGCGCTCCATGGCCGCCTGCTTCGAGACGTCGTGGTGCGCGCGGACGGCCTCGGCGATCTGCGCCCCGACCGTGTAGACGGGGTTCAGCGAGGTCATCGGGTCCTGGAAGATCATCGCGATCCGGGAGCCCCGGACCCGGGTCATCTCCGCCTCGGACAGCGTGAGCAGGTCCCGGCCGTCGAAGCGCACCGAGCCCTTGACCTCGGCGGTGTTCGGCAGCAGCCGCATGACCGCCATCGAGGTCACGGACTTGCCGGAGCCGGACTCGCCGACGATGCCCAGCACCTCGCCGCGGTGCAGCGCGTAGTCCACGCCGCGCACGGCACGGACGGGCCCGTCCGCGCTCGGGAAGGTGACGTCGAGGCCGGAGACCTCCAGCACGACGTCCCCGCGGACACCCCGCGCGCCCGGCGCGGGCGACAGGTCGATCTCGTCGGCCGTTCCTGCGCGAGACGGCTCGCTCGCGTGCTGGCTCACTGGCGCACCTTCGTCTGCTGCGGGTCGAACGCGTCACGCAGGCCGTCGCCGATGAAGTTGATCGTGAGCGCGATGAGGATGATGAACAGGCCGGGGAAGTAGAACAGCCACGGCCGGGTCGTGAGCGCCGTCTGTGCCTCGCTGACCAGCAGGCCGAGCGAGGTGTCCGGCGGCGTCACGCCGAAGCCCAGGTAGGACAGCGAGGTCTCGAGCAGGATCGCCAGCGCCACCAGGATGGTGAGGTTCACCAGGATCGAGCCCAGCGCGTTGGGCACGAGGTGGCGCAGGATGATCCGGGTGTCGCTCGCCCCGAGTGCCTTCGCCGCCTCGACGAACTCCTTCTCCCGCAGGGACAGCACGACGCCGCGGGAGACGCGGGAGACGTAGGCCCAGTACAGCGCCGCGATGACCAGCGCGATCAGGTACCAGCTGCCGCCGAAGTTGTGCGCGAGCATCGCGGCGACGGCGATCAGCGGCAGGGTCAGCACCAGGTCGGAGATGCGCATCATGACCGTGTCGGTCTTGCCGCCGAAGTACCCGGCGACCGAGCCCCACACCGTGCCGACCAGCGTGGCCAGGATCGCGACGCTGACCGAGACCTGCAGCGAGATCCGCGTCCCGCGCAGCACCTGGGCGAACTGGTCGCGGCCGGACGAGTCGGTGCCGAACGGGTGGTCCCAGGAGGGCGGGACGGAGTTGTCCGGGGTGTACTGGCCGGCGTCGTACTTCCAGAGCCAGCCGCCGACGTAGGCGAGCAGGATCAGCGCCACGAGCACGCAGAGGCTGACCACCGCCGCGCGGTGCTGCAGGAAGCGCCGGAACACCAGCTGCGCCTGGCTGCGCTCCTCGACGGTGAACTCGCGGTCCCGGGCCGGTGCGGGAGCCGTGGACAGCTCGGTGGTGTCAGGCATAGCGGATCCTCGGGTCCAGGACGCCGTAGAGCAGGTCGGCGATCAGGTTGAAGACGATCACCACGGTCGCCGCGATCAGCAGCCACGACGCCGTCGCGTAGACGTCGTTGGTCCGGATCGAGGTGACCAGGTAGTCGCCCATGCCCTTCCACTGGAAGACGTTCTCGGTGACGACGGCGCCGCCGATGATCGAGGCGATGTCGAGTGCGGTGACCGTGGTCAGCGGGATGAGCGCGGTGCGCAGCGCGTGCTTGACCATCACGGTGCGCCGGGAGAGCCCCTTCGCGCGGGCGAGCCGCACGTAGTCGGAGTTCATCACCTCGAGCATCGAGGCGCGGGTGAACCGGCTCCACGCGGCGTACGAGATCAGCGCGAGCGAGATGGTCGGCAGGACCATGTGCCCGAGGATGTCGAGGACGTACGGGCCGGTGCCCTTCGGCGGCGGCACCGAGGCCTGGCCGATCGTGGAGATCGCCTGGCTGCCCACGGCCAGGTTGAAGCTGACCCCGGCCTGCTTGAGCAGGATCGCGAACCAGAAGGCGGGCATGGCCAGGAACAGGAAGCCCAGGAAGGTGGCCGCGTAGTCGAACTTCGAGTACTGCTTGACGGCCGTCAGGACGCCGATCACCACCGCCAGGATCAGCGCGATCACCATGGCCAGCGCGATCAGCCGGATGGTGACCAGGAACCGGTCGCCGAGGTCGTGGCCGATGTTCGCCGTGGACACGACGGACGGGCCGAAGTCGCCGCGGAACACGCCCCCGAGCCACGAGAAGTAGCGCTGGAGGAGCGGCTGGTCGAGGTGCAGCCGGAGCCGCTCGGCCTCGATGACGGTGGGCGGCGCGGGCGGGTTCTTCTCCCGCAGGGGCGCGAGCGGGTCGGCCGACGCCGAGCCCAGCGCGAAGATGATGAACGACGCGACGATCAGGACCGGTATCGAGTACAGGATCCTGCGCACGGCGAAGGCGAGCATGCGGATGTGCTTCTTCCGACTCGTGGTGGGAGCACGGTCCGCTCCGGGCGTGGCGGGGCGGGCCGCCGTCTGAGCAGGGTAACGCCGCGGGCGGGCCCGGGCCGCGCGGCCGACTCGTGGTCGGCCGGCTCCCCGGGCCCGCCCCCGGTTCTCACGTCACGAGCCGGAGCGGATGCCCCACTCGGCGGTGTTGTAGGTGATCCCGTCGAGCGACGCGTTGTTGCGCACGTTGCCCAGCGTGTTCTGCACCGCGGCCAGGGTCGGCTTCTGGTACAGCGGCAGGACGTAGGCGTCCTCGGCCATGATCTTGTCGGCCTGGTTCAGCTTGGCCCGGGCGTCGTTGATGTCGGTCGACGCCGCGGCCTCGTTGATCAGCTGGTCCGTGGTCGGGTTGACGTAGTGGCCGTAGTTCGACCCGGAGTTCGACAGCCACAGCTGCTGCGCACCGCCGAACGGCGCCGGCGACATGATCCAGCCGAACACGATGACGTCGTAGTCACCCGAGCTGGTGGTCGTGCCGAGACTGTCCGTCGTCGAGATCTCGACGTTCACGCCGAGCTGCTTCGCGTACTGCTGGAACAGCTCGCACTCGGTCTGCCGGACGGCGTTGCCCACGGTGTAGCGCATCCGCAGCGGCGGCACGGCCTGCCCGTTCGGTGCGACCAGCGCGGTGCCCACGCCGGTGTACCCGGCGTCGGTGAGGACCTTCTTGGCCCGCTCGATGTCACCCGAGCCCTGCCCGGTGGCGGTCAGGTTGTCCTGGTAGCCGTCCTGCTGCGGCACGAACATCTTGTTCTGCAGCGGCTTGATGTCCGCGTTGAACTGCCCGACCGTCTTCGCGATGACGTCCTGCGTGTTCACCGCGGTGAACAGCGCCTGGCGCAGCGCCTTGTCGGCCAGGAACGGGTTCTTCAGGTTGAAGTCGAAGTGCTCCCACGACAGCCCGGCCGCCTGCGCGTTCGAGACGTTCGGGATGTTGGTCAGCTGGTTGACGATGTCGACCTGCGGCTGCGGGAACAGCGCCTGGACCTCGTTGTTCTGCAGGGCCAGCGGCTCCTGGGTGGCGTCGGTGATCACGCGGATCACCAGCCGGTCGAGCTTCGGCTTGGTCGCGCCGTACCACGACGGGTTCGGGACCAGCGTCAGCGCGACGTTGTCCTGCCAGTTCTCGACCTTGAACGGGCCGGCGGAGTAGGTGGGCGGCGTCTTGCCGAACCAGTCGAACGCCTTGGCGAGGCCGTCGGGCGAGTTCAGGTCGCCCTGCTTGGCGCCGAGGTGCGCCGGGTACAGCGGGGCGGCCGAGTTGAAGAGGCCCTGCCAGTCCGTGTACGGCTTCGCCAGGGTGACGGTGACGGTCTTCCCGTTGTCCGAGCCGGTCACCGCGGTGATCTGGTCGTAGCCGCCGTTACCCGCCGTCTCGCAGGCCGGGCAGTCGCGACCGTTCTGCCACTTCCAGCTCATGACGAAGTCGTCGGCGGTGACGGGGGTGCCGTCGTCCCACGTCGCGGCCGGCTTGATCTTGTAGACGATCGTCGTCGGGTTGGTGAGGTCGGCCGAGTCCAGCAGGTCCGTGTTCAGGGTCGGCTTGAGGTCGGGCGACGTGTAGAACGCGTACGTCAGCAGCGGCTTCGTGGACATACCGGTCCAGTCGACGTTGCCCTCGGACGAGATGACGTTCCAGTTGTCGATGTTCTTCTCGGACGCCAGGGTCACCGTCCCGCCCTGCTGCAGCTGGTCCGCCGGAACGCTGTTGCAGGTGTTGGGGTTGGTGCTGCAGTCTCCGTAGACCCCGCCCGAGCTGCCGCCGGCGCCACCGCCGCCACCGCAGGCCGCAAGGACAAGCGTCGCCGCCGTGGCGACCGCTGCGGCCGCGGCCGCCCTCGTTCTCTTCATGGACTTCCTCGATCTGCTCGCCTGTCCGGACCCGGTCGGGCCGCTGGGACCGGGGCCCTTCGACCCTTGCCGTGGCCGCCCGGGGTGTGGGGCGGCCGCCCGATCCCTGGGCAACTTAGGAACCTCACAGGTGCACCCGCCAACGATGTCGCCGATCGTGACCAAAGGGTGACGTGAGGTGGACAGGGCGACACATCGTGATTACTCTGGAGTAACTTTCGCCCGGCCGGAGGAGACTCAGCTGACCGGGGCGCTCCATCGTTGTGCCCCGGTGAGCGGCCCCGTCTCGAGCGGGCCGGCACCGAACCCGGTCGCGGCGGCGCCCGCCGGGGTGCTCACGAGGAGCGACACCTGCTGGAAGAGCGGCAGCGCCGGGAGCTGCGCCCAGAGCACCCGTTCGGCCGTCGCGAGCTGGTTCGGGTCGGGCACCGCCGCGGTCGCGAGCGACTCCAGCACCGGCTGCAGCGCGGCCGAGCAGAAGCCGTTCGGCAGGGTGGGCGGCGCCGGGAGCGACGGCGTCGGGTCCGGGCAGCCGTAGTCCGAGGCCAGCTGCGGTCCGATCGGGCCGCCGACCGCGCGCGGCTCGACGAGGATGTCCGCCCGCACGGTGGCGTTCGGCGCGGCGGTGCCGCTCGACGGAGCCGCGCTCGGGGTCGTGCTCGGGGTCGTGCCGGGGGTCGCTGCGGGGCTCGGCCCGGTCGTCGGGGCCGCGCTCGGCGTGGGGGTGGCGGCACCGCTCGACGGCGTCGTCGGCGGCGGGGTCGTCGTGCTGGGCGGGGTGGCGACCACCGTCCGCTGGGTGAAGAGGTCGGCCGCGGGCGGGGCGACGACCTGCACCTCGATCCCCGCGGCGCGCAGCTGGTCCGCCACGGCCTCGGCCACGTCGACGTCCGTGCCGCGCTCGGCGCCGGCGGCCACGACGATGCTGAGCGGGGTGTTGCCGAGGGTCCAGGCCCCGTCGGCGCCGCGGGTGTAACCGGCCTCGGTGAGCAGCCGCTCGGCGGTGGCGGGGTCCGGGTGGGCCGGCGCGCCCGCGGGGGCGGTCGCGGCGTACCCCTGCTGCGACGGCGCGAGGCCGAAGGCGTCGACGGGCAGCGCGTCGGGCGCCACAGCGGCCCGGATCTTCTCGCGGTCGAGCAGCGCGCCGACGGCCTGGCGCACCCGCACGTCGGACAGCGGCCCGTAGTCCGAGCGCAGCGCCAGGTCGGTCACGGTGCCGCGCGGCGCGGACGCGGTCGTGATCGCGTTGCCCAGCGGCGCGAGGGCCTTCATGACCTTCGGCCCGGAGGTGGGCATCGCGACGTCGACGTCGCCGCCGCGCAGGCCCTCGGCCAGGGTCTGCGGACCCATCCGGCGGAGCACGATCTGGTCGAGCGTGGTGGGGGTGGCCCAGTACAGGTCGTTGCGGGCGAGAATGACCTCGCCCCGCGCCCGGTCGACGGTCACGACCCGGAACGGCCCGCCCGAGGCGGGCAGCCCGCCCTGCAGCGCGCTGCTCCACGAGCCGGGCGCGTCCTTGAGGATCTGGGCGGGCAGCAACCCGCTGAACAGGTGCTGCCACTGCGGGTACGGCTCGTCGAACACGACGTCCACGGCCTTGCCGCCGGCCCGCGACCGGACGTCCGTGACGTGCCGGTACCCCTCGGCGTCGATCGTGCCCGGCTGGCTGCGCATCTGCTGCCAGAGGTACACGAAGTCCTCGGCGGCGATCGGCGAGTTCGACGACCACGAGGCCTGCACGTTGAGCTCGTAGCTCACGGTGAACGGGCTGGTCGAGGTGACCTCGGCGCTGGTCGCGACCGTGCGGTCGAGCTGCAGGGCGCCGGAGGCGTCGGGCCGGAAGACCGACGGCAGCACCAGCGTGGCCAGGGCCTGGGTGACCGGCGAGCGGTCCGCCAGCAGGTGCGGGTTGAAGCCTGCGCCGAGGTCGTCCACGCCGACGACGACCTCGGTGGCCCGGACGGTCGCCGGCGGGGGCGCGGGCTGGGGCGGGGCGGGCTGCTCCACCGGGGCGTTCGTGCACGCCGCCAGCAGGGTGAGCAGGCACGCGCCGAGGACGAGCAGCGTCCTGCGGCCCCAGCCGGTCACGTGCCCTCCCCCGCCGCGCGGGCCGGGCGGCCCGCCTGCCCGCCATCGTCGCACCGGCGACGTGGTGCGGTGGTGTGGGCCCGGCCCGGCGCGAGGAGGGTCAGCGCGAGACGCCGGCCGCGGCGGCCTTCGCGCGGGCGCGCTGCCGGCCGCGCAGGTGCGAGTCCAGCTCGACCTTGCGGATCCGGACGTTCTCCGGCGTGACCTCGACGCACTCGTCGTTGGCGCAGAACTCCAGGCTCTGCTCCAGCGTGAGGATCGTCGGCGGGGTGAGCTTGACCAGCTCGTCGCCCGTCGACTTGCGCATGTTGGTGAGCTTCTTCTCCCGCACGATGTTGACCTCGAGGTCCTCGTTGCGGGTGTACTCGCCGATCACCATGCCCTCGTAGACCTGGGTGCCCGGGCCCACGAACAGCACGCCGCGGTCGGACAGCGCGTCGACCGCGTAGCCGGTGACGGGGCCGGAGCGGTCGGCGATCAGCGAGCCGCGCAGCCGGCTGGAGATCTCGCCGACCCAGGGGCCGTAGCCGTCGAACACGTGGCTGGCGATGCCCGCGCCGCGGGTGATCGTCAGGAACTCGGTGCGGAAGCCGATCAGGCCCCGCGAGGGGACCCGGAAGTCCAGCCGGACCCGGTTCTCGCCGTGCACCATCTGGATCATCTCGCCCTTGCGGGCGGCGAGCAGCTGGGTGACGGCGCCGAGCGAGTCGGTCGGCACGTCGATCGAGAGGTTCTCGAACGGCTCGTGAAGCTTGCCGTCGATCGTCTTGGTGACGACCTCGGGCTTGCCCACGGTGAGCTCGAAGCCCTCGCGGCGCATGGTCTCGACCAGGATCGCCAGCGCGAGCTCGCCGCGGCCCTGGACCTCCCAGGTGTCCGGGCGCTCGGTGGGCAGCACGCGCAGGCTCACGTTGCCGACCAGCTCGGAGTCCAGCCGGCCCTTGACCTGGCGGGCGGTCAGCTTCTGGCCCGGCTTCGGGTCGCGCCCGACGAGCGGGGAGGTGTTGATGCCGATGGTCATCGAGATCGCCGGCTCGTCGACGTGGATGCGCTCCAGCGGCACCGGGTTCTCCGGGTCCGCGAGTGTGTCGCCGATCATGACGTCCGCGATGCCCGCGACGGCCGCGATGTCGCCCGCCACGGCCACCTCGGCCGGCACGCGCTGCAGGCCCTCGGTGCGCAGCAGCTCGGTGATCTTGACGCGGGTGACGGTGCCGTCCGCCTGGCACCAGCCGACCTGCTGCCCGCGGCGGAGCACGCCCGCGCGGATGCGGCAGAGCGCGATCCGGCCCAGGAAGCTGGTGGCGTCGAGGTTGGTGACATGCGCCTGCAGCGGGGCGGAGGGGTCGTCCTTCGGCGCCGGGACGACGTCGAACAGCACGTCGAACAGGGGCTGGAGGTCCTCGGAGTCCGGCAGCTGGCCGTCGGCGGGGCGGTTGCGCGAGGCGCGGCCCGCGCGGCCGGAGGCGTAGACGACCGGGAGGTCCAGCAGGTGGGCGGTCTGGTCCTCGTCGAGGCCCAGCTCGTCGGCGAGCTCCAGCAGCAGCTCGAGGGACTCGTCGACGACCTCCTCGATCCGGGCGTCGGCGCGGTCGGTCTTGTTGACGACGAGCATCACCGGCAGGCCGGCGGAGAGGGTCTTGCGCAGCACGAAGCGGGTCTGCGGGAGCGGGCCCTCGGAGGCGTCGACGAGCAGGACCACGCCGTCGACCATCGAGAGGCCGCGCTCGACCTCGCCGCCGAAGTCGGCGTGGCCGGGGGTGTCGATGACGTTGATCGTCACGCCCTGCCAGGTCACGGTGGTGTTCTTGGCGAGAATGGTGATGCCCTTCTCGCGCTCCAGGTCCCCGGAGTCCATGACCCGGTCGACCGGCTCGGCCCGCTCGCCGAAGGCGCCGGACGCGCGCAGCATCGCGTCGACCAGGGTGGTCTTGCCGTGGTCGACGTGCGCGACGATCGCCACGTTGCGCAGTGCGCGCACGCCGTCGGGCAGGCCGCGGTCGGCGGTCTGCGGGGCGTCGGCGAGAGCGGATCCAGCTGAAGTCACGATTCACGGTATCCCGGTCGAGGTCTGGACCTTGCCGAGAGGTGAGCCTAGGCTTCCCTCACGATGGCCAAGGTGAAGAAGAAGTGCTGCCGGTCGAAGCCGAAGCGATGCAAGAGCTGCCCGGTCGTCCACCTGCGGTTGAAGAAGATCGACGCGCAGGGGCTGACCGGCAAGGAGTACACGCGCGCGGTCAAGGCGGCGCGCATCTACTGAGGTCGCGGGCCCCCGCGGGTGCACGATCGTCCTTCGTGGACGGTGCGCGTCGCCCATTGTGGACGGTCCGCGGCGGGTTCTGAATCGTTCCGTGCTCGGGCGGCGCGGATGCGTCCGGACCAGGCTGCGACCCTCCGGCGCCGATGACGAAGCTCACAGGGTGATCCACGCCGCCGCCCCGCGTCATCCGGCGCTCCGTGCCGGTGACGCGTATCACCCGGCGCTCCGGGCCGGCGACGCGGGTCGTCCGGCCCTCCGGCCGAGCGCGACGGCGAGGCCGATCTCTCCCAGCACGGCCTCCGGCCTGGTCGCGAGGTCGTGCCACCGGCAGGTCAGCACCGTCCAGCCCGCCCGGGCCAGCACACCGCGCCGCCAGAGCGTGCGCCGCCGCGCCTCCGCCCCGAGCGGGCGCGCCCAGCCCTCGGCCTCCACGGCCACCCGCGCCTGCGGGAAGGCCACCGGCAACACCACGCCGGCCGCCGGATGCTCGGTGCGCCAGCCGATCAGCCGCGCCTCCCGGAGCCGCGAGACCAGCAACCGGACGGCCGCGGGCCCCGCGCGCTCGGCGGTCGCGGCCAGCGCGGCGCGGGCGGCGGTGGCGCCGGCGGCGCCCGGGTTCCGCGTGTGGGCCCGCGCCACCTCGGCGAACCCGACGTGCGACTGCAGCGCGCGATCCAGGAACGGGCCGCCCGCCGCGCCCAGCTCGACCGCCGACTCCAGCACGGCCAGCGGCAGGGCGGTGACCGGGACGCCGTGCCTGCTCGTGCGGTCGTCGTCGGCGAGGTCGCGGCGGCGGACGATCACGCCGGGGCGGTTCCGGGGCGACCGGCGGCGCGGCACGGTCACGGCGACCTCGCCGGCGAGGGCCGGCGCCACGCCGTGCCACCAGGCCGCGGCCAGCCCGCTGAGCACCGCGTCGTCGCCGGCCCAGAGCACGGCGGCCCGGACCCGCGCCTCGTCGGTGAGCCGGTGCGCGCGGTCGAGGTAGACGCGCGGGTGCAGCGGGACCCAGTGCCGGCCTGCGAGCCTCCGGTCGATCGCGTCGGTGGAGAGGCCCACGGCCCGCGCCTGGGCCCGCCCGATCACCCCCGCCTGCCGGCCGAGGAGGGCGGCGAGGGCGGGCCGGGCGGCGGACGGCGCGGTGTCACGGGAGGTGTCAGAGGCGGTGAGGCTGAGGTGCGTGATCGGCTCCATGCCCGGTTTCGACGGATCCGCCGCCGCCCCGGTTCCACGCGAACGACATCGCCTCGAACAGAGTGGCACTCTGGAGTTCCACTCCATGAAGCGCGACGGCCGGTCCGTGATCGTCGAGGCGGCGCTGGCCGGCGTGGAGGAGTGCGGCTGGGAGGCGACGTCGATGCAGGCGGTGCGCGAGCGCGCGGGCGTCAGCAACGGTTCGTTGTTCCACCATTTCCCGACCCGGGCGGATCTCGCAGCGGCGGTCGTGGCGGCCGGGCTCGCCGATCACCGGGAGGTCCTGCTGCAGGCGCTGCGCGTCGCGGAGGGTGCCGAGGACGGGGTACGCCGGACCGTGGTGCGACATCTGCGGTGGATCGACGACAACCCGCGGCTGGCCCGGCTGTTCCTCCACTCACCGCCGGACGTGCTGCAGGCGATCCTGGACGAGGCGGCACGGGACGCCCACCGCGGCTTCGCCGATGAGATCAGCGACTGGTTGCGCGGCCACGGATGGCCCGGGACGCCGGAGCTCGCCGCGGTCGTCGCGCTCTGGATCGGCCCGGTGCACGAGTACGCCCGCGGCCGGCTCGCCTCCTCCGGGCCCACGCCGACCCCGACCTCCGACGCGCTGGCCGAAGGGGCGTGGCGCGCGATCCGGCCACTGCTACCGGGGATCGAGCGATGAGCCGCGAACGGTATCTGCGGGTGCTGGCCGGGTTCACCGCGGTGGTCGACGCCTGCCCCGCCGGGTCCTGGGACCGTCGTACTCCGTGTCCGCGCTCGTCGGCGCGGCAGTTGGTCGGCCACGTCATCGATGCTCAGCGGCAGGTGGTCGCGCCGGTGTCGGGTCGGGGCCCGAGCGCCCCGGTCGCCGGCCCCGCGGTGCTGGGCGCGCTCGGCCGGTCCCCCGGCCCTTTCGTCACGGACCCGTCGTGAGCACCGGGGACGTGCCCGACGGGGCGGGCGAGGTGGCCGCACAGCTCGCCCACGTCCTGCCGGGGCTGCGGGCCGGGGCGGTGACCCCGCTCGGCTCCGGCCTCGACCACGACGCCTACGACGTCGACGGCACCCTGGTCGTTCGGTACGGCCGCGGCCCGGATCAGGAAGCGAGGGCGGCCGCCGTACTGCGCGAGGCGGCGCTGCTGCAGCGGGTCGCCTCGGTCTGCCCCGTGCCCGTCCCGCCGGTGCGTCTGGTCGTGCCCGAGCAGGGGTGCCTGATCCTCGGGAGGCTGGCCGGCGCCCCGCTGCTCGACCGCTCCGGAGCGGAACGCGCCGCGGCCGCGGCCGGGGTCGGCGCGGTGCTGGGCACCGTCCTCGCCGCCCTGCATGCCCTGCCACTCGCCGGACCGGACGCCGAGGTCGACGTCGACGACGTCGCGCCCGAGGAATGGCGCGACGAGGCCGTCGAGACCTACCGGACCGTCCGCAACGAGGTTCCCCGCGGCTTCCGGGCGGGTGTGGAGCGGTTCCTGTGCGAGCCCCCGGCGCCCGTCCCTCCCCGCCGGGTCTTCTCCCACAACGACCTGGGCGTGGAGCACGTGCTCGTCGAGGACGGCCGGGTCAGGGGGATCATCGACTGGAGCGACGCCGCGATCACCGACCCGGCGGTCGACCTCGGCCGGATCCTGCGCGACCTCGGACCGGCCGCGCTCGACAGCGCGCTCACCGCGTACGGGGCCGACGGCGGGGGTTCGCTGCGCGTCCGGGCGGTCTTCTACGCCCGGTGCACCCCTGCTCGAAGATCTCGCCTTCGGCCTGCACCCGGGCCGTGAGCGCTACGCGGCCAAGAGCCTGGAGGCGCTGCCGTGGCTGTTCTGACCGGCGCCGGTCCGCGCCCGCCGGGAGGCGAACCGTGGACGTGAGGCGGTGGTTGTACCGCGGCGGACGTCCCAACCGCCCGGCGCGCGGAGTGGATCGGCTCACGGCCGTCCTGAAGGCCTATGTCGGACGGGCTCCGACGCGAGGACGCACATTCCGGTCGACGAGGACGCGCCGCTCCGCGAGTTCGCGCGGGTGGCGCCGCGGTTCCCGGTCTTCCGCGTCGTGCCGAGGCACAGCGGTTCGGACCGTTAGGGGCGGAGCAGGGCCTCCAGGTCGGCGACCACGGCGCGGTCCGCGTCGACCCAGGCGACCGTGGGCAGCTCCCGCTCCCGCAGCCACCGCACCGCGAGGTGCTCCAGCGCCTTCGGCTCGGGCGAGTCGGGGCGCAGCGCCGCGGCGTACATCCGCAACACCAGGGTCCCCCCGGGCGTCGCCACGGGTAGGTCGGTGCCCACCCGCTCCCCCACCTCGACCTGCGCGGCGAGCTCCTCGGCGCACTCGCGGGCGAGCGCCTCCGGCTCCGACTCGCCCGGCTCGGCGCGCCCGCCCGGCAGTTCCCAGCGGCCCCGCAGCTCGGCCGGCCGCGACCGCTGCGCCGCGAGCACCGCCCCGTCGCGCACGATCGCCGCCCCGACGACGGCGGGCGCCTCCGCCAGCTCCTCGGCCCGCCGCCGGTAGACGGCGGAGCGGGAGGCGAGCATGTCCCGCATCAGGCGGCGCACCAGGATCGCGTCGCCGATCCGGCCGGCCACGCCGAAGGGCGACCGCCAGCGGATCTCGTCCCGCATCACCGTCCCGCCCGGCCGGTCGGCGAGGGTCGTGGTGTGCACCAGGCCCTTCGCCAGCCCGCCCACCAGCTCGGACACCATCCCGTCGACCCCGACGGTCCGGATCCGCGAGCGGTAGGGCAGCCGGACGCCGGCGGCGAGCCGGGCGTCGAGCAGCACCTCGTCGCCCGGCACCAGCAGCCGGACGGCGGCGGAGTACCGGTGCCCGGCCTCCCGCAGCGACTCCTCGGCCGCCTCGCCGTCCCGCACCACGCCGGCGACCAACCGGCGGGGCGCCGCGATCAGGGTCGAACAGCTCTCCACGGGCACGACCGAGATCGTCCCAGACCCCGACGGACCGCCGCAGACGCACGATTGCGCACCCGTCGTCACGGTGCGGGCCAGCGCACCTCCAGCCGCGCCCCGCCCCACGCCGACGCGCCCGCTGACACCTCGCCGCCCCGCCCGCGCACCAGGGCCGCGACCAACGCCAGCCCCAGCCCCGCGTGCCCGCCGCCCGCCTCCTGGGACAGTCGCGTGAACCGGTCGAACACGCGCACCCGGTCCGCCTCGGGGATGCCCGGGCCGTCGTCGGAGACCGCGAGCCGGGTGACCCGGCCCGCCGGCAGCACCTCGATCCGGACCCGGGTCGCGGCGTACCGGGCGGCGTTGCCGAGCAGGTTGTCGAGCACCAGCGCGACCTCGGCGGCTCCGGCCGCCGCCAGCGCGACGCCCGGCGCGAGCAGCTCCGGCGCCGGGCCCTCGGTGACCCGGTCGATCGCCGCCCGCGACGCCTCGACCAGGTCGACGGGTTCCGGCTCGGGTCGCTGCCCGGCATCGGCGCGGGCCAGCGCCATCAGGTCGGAGAGCAGCCCGGAGAGCCGCTGGGCCTCGACCGCGACCTCGCGCAGCGTCTCCTCCGCCAGCGCCGGGTCCGGGTGTGCGACCGCCACCTCGGCCTGGGCGCGGATCGCGGCGACCGGGGAGCGCAGCTCGTGGGCGGCGTCGCCCGTGAACCGCTCGAGCCGCGTGACGGCGTCGTCCCGGCGGGCGAGCAGCGAGTTCAGCTCCTCGGCGAGCGCACGCAGCTCGTCGTGCGCCGCGGGGACCGGCAGCCGCCGCCCCGGCGGGAGCGCCGCGGCCGCCGCCCGCATCCGGTCGACCGGCCGCAGCGCCGCCCGCGTCGCCACCCAGGCCGCCAGCGCCACGACCGCCGCCGCCAGCAGCCCCGCCACGACGAACCCGACGGCTGCCCGGGCCAGCAGCGTCGCGCCGCCGACGAGGTCGCCCGAGGCGAACACCAGCCGGGGCGACCCGTCCGGCAGGATCGCCGGGTCGGCGACCCAGCGGGTGGCGGTGCCCTCGAGGAACACGTTCTCGGCGCGCCCGGCCGCGAGGTCGCGGACGTCGCGCGCGGTCATCGGCAGCGGCCCCCGCCCGTCGACGGGCGTGCCCGCGGTGTCGGTGATCCGGATCGACGGCGGGGTGGCCCGGTCCGCGACGGCCCCGCCCTGCTCCAGCCGCGTCACGACGACCCCGGCCTGCGTGTGCAGCTCGTTGTCCGCCGCCGCGATCAGCGTGGTGTACAGCAGGTTCACCCCGAGCCGGCTCAGCGCGAGCAGCGCGACGAGCGCGACCGCGCCCACCACGGTGGTGATCCGGAACCGCAGCGTGCGGCTCCGCCACCAGCCGCGGCACCGCAGGGCGCGGGCACGCACCAGACCGCGGGCGAACCGGCGCCGCAACACGCCTCAGCCCGATCCGACGAGGTACCCGTGCCCGCGGACGGTGCGCAGCACGTGCCCGGCGCCGACGGCGTCGAGCTTGCGGCGCAGGTACCCCACGTAGACCTCGACGACGTTGCGGCTCGCGGCCTGCTCGTCGCCCCAGACCAGACGCAGCAGCTCGTCCTTGGCCACCGCGGTGTCCGGCCTGCGGGCGAGCGCGTGCAGCAGCTCGAACTCCCGCGGCGACAGCTCGACCGGCGCGTCCTCCCAGGTCACCGACCGCGACGCCGGGTCGACGACGAGGCCGCCGAGCCGGACCCGCTGCCCGGAGCGGCCGAGCGCGGCGTCGCGCCGGCGCAGCATCGCCTTCAGCTGTGCCACGAGGACGACGAACGAGAACGGTTTGACGAGGTAGCCGTCCGCGCCGAGGTCCAGCCCGTCGGCCTGGTCGATCTCGCCGTCCTTGGCCGACAGCATCAGCACCGGGGTGTCGACGCCGGCCGCGCGCATCCGCTCGAGGACCCGGTAGCCGGAGAGCCCGGGCAGGATGATGTCGAGCACGACGGCGTCGAAACCGCCGGTCAGCGCCGCGCGCAGGGCGGAGTTGCCGTCGCCGACCGCGACGACCTCCATCCCCTCGGCGGTGAGCCCGCGGGCCAGCGCCGTGCGCACCCCGGGCTCGTCGTCCACCACCAACACCCTGGCCATCGTCGACAACGTACCGCCGGGCGGAACCTCGACCTCGGAATTGATGCTCGCCCCGGACGCTCCGCTCAGTCGTTTCTCAGCGACGGGGTGTCCGGATGAGACCTCTCTCAGTCCCGATGCGTCAGGCTTACCGGCATGGCAGTGGGAACGGCAGGACGGCTCTGGGCCCGGATCGGGACGGGCGTGGCGATCGCGGGTGCGGTCGGGCTGGGACTGGTGGCGGTGCCCGCCGGCGCGGGGGCGGCCCCGAACCTGCCCCCGGTCTCGCCGGAGGACCTCGTGGCCTCGGTCGAGAAGGCGAACCCCGGACCGCTGAACGGCACCGTCGAGCTGGACAACGCGCTCGGGCTGCCGGCGATCCCCGGCGCCCCGGACCTCGCGAACGGCACCAAGGACGCGCGCGTCTGGTCGGACGGGGCGGGCAAGGGCCGGGTCGCGCTGCCGTCGGCCCAGGGCGAGAAGACGCTGGTGTCCGACGGGACCACCGCCTGGTCCTACGACTCCACGGACCGCACCGCCACGAAGAAGGCCGTCACGCCGGGCGAGCACCGGCCCGAGGCCGCGGACCCGACCCGCTCGGCCGCCGACGCGATCGCGAAGCTGCGCACCACCAGCACCGTGAGCGTCGACGGCACCGCCGAGGTGGCGGGCCGCCCGGCGTACGAGCTGGTTCTGGCGCCCAAGCCCACCGAGCGCACGCTGCTGCGCGAGGTCCGGATCGCCGTCGACTCCGAGAAGCGGATCCCGCTGCGACTCACCGTGCTGGCCACCGGCTCGTCCGACCCGGCCCTCGAGGTCGGGTTCACCGACGTCACCTTCGGTCCCCAGGACCCGTCGCTGTTCACCTTCACCCCGCCGCCCGGCACCACGGTGAAGGAGGCCCCGCAGGGCGGCCCGGACCACGGCACCAACGGCGGCAAGCCGACCGTCGTCGGTGACGGGTGGGACGCGGTCGTGATCGCGAAGCGGCCCGCGCAGGAGCAGCCGTCCCAGGGGGCCCCGGACCTCTCGCGCCTCGGCACCCCGGTCAGCGGGTCCTGGGGCAGCGGGCGGCTGATCACGACGGCGGTGGCGAGCGCGATCGTCACCGACGACGGGCGGGTCGCCGCGGGGGCGGTGCCCCAGCAGGTGCTCACCGAGGCCCTGTCGAAGTGACGACCCTGCCCGTGCGGGAGGCTGCGCGGGTGACCGCCGCTCCCGCCGCCCGGGCCGTCGGCCTGCGGAAGGTGTACGGCCGTACGGTCGCGGTGGCGGGCCTCGACCTCGAGGTCCCCGCCGGCGCCGTGCTCGGCATGCTCGGCCCCAACGGCTCGGGCAAGACGACCCTGATCCGGCTGCTGCTCGGGCTGACCCGCCCCACCGCCGGGACCGCCGAGCTGCTGGGCCACCCGCTGCCGGAGGTCGCGGCCGCGCTCCCGCACGTCGGGGCGCTGGTCGAGGGACCCGGGTTCCACCCGTTCCTCTCCGGACGGGAGAACCTGCGCCGCCTGGCCGCCGCCGAACCGCTGCTCGACGCGGCGGCGATGCCCCGGGCCGTCGGCGACGCGCTGGAACGGGTGGGGCTCGCCCACGCGGCCGACCGCCGGTTCCGCGGCTACTCGCTCGGCATGAAGCAGCGGCTGGGGCTGGCCGGGGCGCTGCTCGTGCCGCGCCGGCTCGTGGTGCTCGACGAGCCGACCAACGGCCTCGACCCCGCCGGCACCCGGGACGTCCGGGCGATCATCGCCGAGCTGCACGCCGCGGGCGCGACCGTGATCGTCTCCTCGCACCTGCTGGCCGAGGTGGAGGCGACCTGCACGCACGTCGCCGTCCTGCAGTCGGGCACGCTGGTCGCGGCCGGGGAGCTGCGGGGGCTGCTCGACTCCCGGACCGGCGGCCTCGTGATCGTGACGCCGGACGTCGAACCGGCCCTGCGCACGCTCGCCGAGGTCGGTGCCGTCGCGACCCGCGACAGCGGGGGCGAGCCCGGCGTCGTCGTCACGGACGGGCCGGAGCCGCCCGAGATCGTCGCGCTGCTGGTGCGCGCGGGCGTCGCGGTGCACGAGGCGCGCCGGCGGCGGCCGCGGCTGGAGGAGCTGTTCGCGCAGCTCACGGAGGGACCATGACGACGATCGCCGGCACGACCGCCGAGACCGGCACCCGCGCCGCCGCCCCGCTCGGCCGGATGCTCGCGGCCGAGGTGCGCTGGGTGTTCCGCCGCCCCCGCACGCTCGTCACGCTGGGCCTGTTCGCGCTGATCCCGATCCTCATCGCGATCGGCGTGGTCGTCGCCGACCGCAGCGGCGGGGGCGGGCTGATCGGGGCGGTCGCCGGCAACGGCCTGGTGCTCCCGATCGCGGCCCTGACGGTCGCGCTCGCCCTGCTGCTGCCGCTCGCCGTGGCCATGGCCGCCGCCGACGCGATCGCCGGCGAGGCGGCCAACGGCACCCTGCGCGGGCTGCTGCTCGCGCCCGTCAGCCGGCTGCGGCTGGTCGGGGTGAAGGCCTTCGGCGTGCTGGTCGTGGCCGCGGCCACGACGCTGACGATCGCGGTCGTCGGGGTGCTGGCGGGCATGGTCGTGGTCGGCAGCGCCGACGGCGGGATGGTCACCCTGTCCGGCACCACGCTCGGCCTCGGGGCCGGGCTGGCCCGGGTCGCCCTCGTCGCCGTGTGGGTCGTCGGGCAGCTGGCGGCGGTGGGCGCGGTGGCGCTGGCGGTGTCGTCGCTGACCGAGCACCCCCTCGTCGTGCTGGCGAGCGTGCTGGGCGGGCTGATCGCGTTCGGGGTGCTGGGCGCGATCCCGGCGCTCGACTGGCTGCAGCCCTGGCTGCTCACCTCGGGCTGGTCGGCGGGGGCGGACGCGCTGCGCGACCCGATCACGCTCGACGCCATGGGGTCCTCGACGCTGCGGGCGCTCTGCTACGCGGCGATCGGCGTCGGGTTCGCGGTCTGGCGCATGCAGCGCAGGGATGCCTGAGCCGCCCGTCTGCCCCATGATGGCCGGCATGGCCGAACTGCTGGACGACGCCGCCGTCACCGCCGCGCTGGCCGACCTGCCGGGGTGGGAGCGCGACGGGGACGCGATCGTGCGCACCGCCGAGCTGCCGAGCTTCCCCGACGCGATCACGGTCGTCGACCGGGTGGCCGAGGACGCCGAGGAGCGGAACCACCACCCGGACATCGACATCCGCTGGCGGAAGGTCACCTTCCGGCTCTCGACGCACTCCGCCGGCGGGCTCACCGCGAAGGACACCGAGCTGGCCGCGCAGATCTCCGCGCGGATCGACGCCGCCGGGCGGTAGCGCTCCCGGCGGGGCGGTGGCGAGCCCGACGGGCCGGAGCGACTCAGCCGGGCGGCGGGTGATTCAGCCCGGGCGGCGGGTGATTCAGCCCGGGCGGCGGCTGACTCGGCCGGGCAAGGTGACCCGCGGGTCGGCGAGGAACGACTCGACGAAGGTCGCGCCCGCGCCGAGGGCGTAGCGCTTGTGCGCCGCCTCGGTGCCCGTGAGCAGGTACTCCGTCGCCGGGGCCCCGACCGGCCGCTCCGGCAGCGATCGCGCGATCTCCGCCCCGTACACCGCCGCCGCGACCTCGGCGGCGTGCGCGACCGCGGCCCGGTCGGGCCGGCGCGCGAGCTCCCCGGGCGCGAGGATCCCGAGGCCCGGGCCGGGATCGAAGCCGACGACCTCGCTGAGCGCGGCGAGCAGGTCGTCCTCCGCCGCGGCGGGCGACGGCCGTCGCAGCGCGAGCCGGTGCACCGGCACCGCCCGCAGGCCGCAGCGGGCGAGCAGGCGCGGGTCCGCGTCGACCGCCACGAGGATCTCGACCCCCGCGCCACCGGCGAGGAGGTGTTGCAGGAGGCCACCGGCCTCGGCCAGCAGTTCGGCACCGTCGACCGCCGCCACGACGACCCGCGACGCCCGCTCCAGCGGTGCCTCGGGGACGCGGTGGCGTCCGGTCCGCGTCGTCGCGGTCCCGGGTCCGCACAGTTCGCTGATCATCACCTGTCCAGAAGGGGAGGACTCCACTGTGGAGATCGGGCGGCTCCGTCACGGCGTTATGCAGCCGTGCGCGGCGTGCGGCGAGCGGTCGCCTGGTCGGTGAGCGGTTCGCCGCGCGGAAGTTCTCTCGATGGTCGAGACTGTCCGCTATGACCGTTCACGCGTCATGGACCCGTCCGCCCGCCCTGCTCGCGCTGCTCGGTTTCGTCGCCGCGGTGGTGGTCGTCGCCGTCGTCGGCGGGCTCGCTTCGGCGTCGGCCTCGGAGCAGTACGCCTCGTTCGCGCGGCCCTCCTGGGCGCCGCCGTCGTGGCTGTTCGGGCCGGTCTGGACGGTGCTCTACGCGACGATCGCGGTGTCCGGCTGGCTCGTCTGGCGCCGGGCCGGGCTCACCGTGCCCGCCCACGTCGTCTACGCCGTGCAGCTCGTGCTGAACATGGCGTGGACCCCGCTCTTCTTCGCGGCGGGCCTGTACGGAGTCGCCTTCGCCGAGATCGTGCTGCTGTGGCTGTCGATCGTCGCGACGATCGCGCTCTTCGCCCGGCACAGCCGCGCCGCGGCCTGGCTGCTCGTGCCCTACCTGGGCTGGGTCACCTTCGCGGCCGCCCTCAACTACGCCATCTGGACGCTCTCCTGAGCGTGGCTGCTACGGTGGTGCGCATGGCGCGCCGATACTGGTTTAGCGGGCCGGCCCGGGATGGGTCGGCACGCAGCCTGCTGCGCTGACCCATCCCATGAGAGCCGGTAACCACCTGGGCCGGCTCGGCGGATCTCGACCGGGGCCGGTCCGCGAAAGGACCCACCCCAATGTCCCCCCTCGATACCGCCGCCGGCCCGATTGCTGCGGCCGCGCTCGACCGGCACCGCACGGCACGGATCAGCCCGCTGCTCTCCCCCGCGCTGCTGCGCGACGAGCTGCCGGCCGACGACCAGGTCGCCGCGGTGGTCACCCGCGGCCGGGCCGACGTCGTCGACGTCCTCGACGGCCGCGACGACCGGCTGCTGGTCGTCGTCGGGCCCTGCTCGATCCACGACCCCGACGCGGCGCTCGACTACGCGCACCGGCTCGCGGCCCAGGCGGAACGGCTCTCCGGGGACCTGCTCGTGGTGATGCGCGCGTACTTCGAGAAGCCCCGCTCGACCGTCGGGTGGAAGGGCCTGATCAACGATCCGGGACTCGACGGCAGCTTCGACGTCAACCGTGGCCTGCGGACCGCCCGGCGGCTGCTGCTCGACATCACCGCGCTCGGCCTGCCGGTCGGCTGCGAGTTCCTCGACCCGATCACCCCGCAGTTCATCGCCGACACCGTGACCTGGGGGGCCATCGGCGCCCGGACCGCGGCCTCGCAGGTGCACCGGCAGCTGGTCAGCGGCCTGTCGATGCCGGTCGGCATCAAGAACGGCACGGACGGCGACGTCCAGGTCGCCGTCGACGGCATCGGCGCCGCCGCGGCCCCGCACGTGTTCATGGGCATCAACCCCGACGGCCTCGCCGCCCTGGTGCGCACCACCGGGAACCCCGACGCGCACGTCATCCTGCGCGGCGGCGGGTCCGGCCCGAACTACTCCGCCGAGGACGTGGCCGACGCCCGTACGCGGCTCGCGAAGGCCGGCCTGCCCGAGCGCGTGGTCGTCGACGCCAGCCACGGCAACTCGCGCAAGGACCACGTGCGGCAGGCCGAGGTGGTGCGGGAGATCGCGGCCCGGATCGCCGGCGGGGACACCGGCGTGACCGGGCTGATGATGGAGAGCTTCCTGGTCGAGGGGAACCAGTCGCTCGGCGGCGAGCTCGTCTACGGGCGGTCGGTCACCGACAAGTGCCTGTCGTGGGACACCACCGCGGCCATGCTCGACGAGCTCGCCGCCGCGGTGCGCGCCCGGCGCTGATCCGGGATGGGCCGGCCGCCCGGTGGGTATCCGCCCGGCATGGGTGACTACGTGCAGTCCACCACCGTGGCGGCCGAGCCCGACGCGCTGTTCCGCTACCTGTCCGACGTCCACCACCTCCCGGACTACTTCGACTCCATGCGCGAGGCGGAGCCGACCGGCGGCGCCCCCACCGGGGACGTGCCCGGCGGCGCCGAGGAGGTGCACGTCGTCGCCGACGTCGACGGCGAGCGCAAGGAGGGCGAGGCCTGGCTCGACAGCGACCCGGCTCTGCGCTCCCTGCGCTGGGGCTCCGAGGGCCCGAACGGCTACCACGGGGAGCTGTCCGTGAACGCGGCCGCCGGGGGCTCGGAAGTCACCGTCACCCTCCACACGGAGCACGTCGACGGCGACCGGATCCGCGCCGGCCTCGAACACACCCTCGCCGAGATCAAGCGGACGGTGGAGGCCGGCGCCGACCCGTCCTGACCACCGCGGAGCAGGACCGCCGCGAAAGGTCGGCGCGGTAGGGCGTCAGACGATCCGGCGGTGCTCCAGCCCGCCCGGCCCCGGCCGCCACGAGACGATCTTCGTGACCGTCACGACCACCGGCTGGGAGAAGGTGCGCAGCCACTCGGCGAAGCTCTGCCCGCCGAGCAGGGCATGGTACTTCTCCTCGAAGGGCGCCAGGTCGTCGGCGACGTCGTCGGGGCCGGCGAGTGCCGCCTCGCCCTCACCGAGGACGATGTCCGCCCCGCCGGCGGCACTGTCCAGTGAGAAGGCCACGGCGGGGTTGCGCCGCACCCGCCCGACCTTCGCCGTGCCCGGGCGGCTGAACACCACGATCCGCGGGTCCGCGAACAGGAACCAGACCGGTGCTGTGTGCGGCCGGGAGGTGCGGTCCACCGTGCTCAGCCACAGGATCGGCTCGCGCGCGCGCCGGGCCGCGACGGCGGCGTCCTGCGGGCCGAGCAGCGGGACGGTCACGCAGTCACTCCAGCAGCCGCGTCCCGGCGCGGCAAGCGACGGGGCCGGACGCTGCGCCGGCCGGAGGCGGCGGCGCGGCATTCCACGACGTCGTTCCCCGGTGGAACGATTCTTTGCCAGACTGCGGGCATGCCCCCCGACGCCCGGACCGCGGCGCCCGCCACCGGCCGCGGCTGGGCGCTGCCCCTCGTGGTGCTGATCGCCGGGATGTTCATGTCGGTGCTCGACACCAGCATCGTCAACGTCGCGGTGCCGACGATCCAGAACTCCTTCGGTGCGACCACCGACGAGGTGCAGTGGGTCGCCACGGCCTACACGCTGGCGCTCGGCGTGGTCGTGCCGCTTTCGGCCTGGTTGTCGGACCGGTACGGGGCGACCGTCGTCTACATCGTCTCCCTGCTCGCGTTCGCCGGCGGCTCGGCGCTGTGCGGGGTGGCGTGGAGCCTGGAGAGCCTGGTCGCGTTCCGCATCGTGCAGGCGATCCCGGGCGGGATCCTGCCGGTGGTCACGCTGTCCATCCTCTACCGGATCGTGCCGCGCGAGCAGCTCGGCGCGGCCATGGGCCTCTACGGGCTGGGCATCATCGTCGCCCCCGCCGTCGGCCCGACGCTGGGCGGCTACCTGGTCGAGTACGTGGACTGGCGACTGATCTTCTTCATCAACGTGCCGGTCGGCGTGCTCGGTGCCGCGGCGGCGGTCGCGGTCCTCCCCCGGTTCGGCCCGACCCGCCGCGCCCGGTTCGACGTCCTCGGCTTCCTGAGCATCGCCGTCGCCCTGTTCTCCCTGCTCCTGGCCCTGTCCGAGGGGCAGGACTGGGGCTGGACCTCGCTGCCGACCGTCGGCCTCGCCTGCCTCGGCGTGCTCTGCCTGGCCCTGTTCGTGGTGATCGAGCTCGAGGTCGACGAGCCCCTGCTCAACGTCCGGGTGTTCCGGTACTGGCCGTTCACGAACTCCCTGCTGATCATCTCGGTGCTGTCGGTCGGGCTGTTCGCGGTGCTCTTCTACGTCCCGGTCTACCTGCAGCAGGCCCAGGGCATGGGGGCGTTCGAGGCCGGGTTCGTGCTGCTCCCGCAGGCACTGATCATGGCGGTGCTGATGCCCGTCGCCGGGCGGCTGTACGACCGGATCGGGCCGCGGTGGCCGGCGTTCGCCGGGCTGCTGGTGTGCGCGGGCGGGACCTACCTGCTGCGCGGGCTCACCGCGGTGACCTCGCACGTCGAGATCGCGCTGCTGCTGATGCTCCGCGCGGCCGGCATGGGCATGGCGATGATGCCGGTGATGACCGGCGGGCTCGCGAGCGTCCCGGTCAGCGAGGTCAACTCCGGCAGCGCGTTCAACAACGTCGTGCAGCGGACCGCGGCGGCGCTCGGTCTGGCCGTCCTCACGGCGGTGGTCACGGCCACCCAGGCGCAGATGCTCTCCGACCGCTCCGCCCTCGTCGGCCCGGACACCCCGGTCCCGGCGCTCGGGCCCGGCCGGGAGGGCCACGTGCTCGGCCTCTACGTGACCTACCGGCAGACCGCCAACCAGTCCTTCGTCGAGGCGCTGGACAACCTCATGGTCCTCACGACGGTGATCACCCTCGTCGGCGCGGCGCTCGCGCTCCTCCTGCGGTCCGGCAAGGCGCCTGCGGCACAGGCGGATCCGGCGCCCGCCGGTCCGGGCGAGGCGGCCCGGGACGCCCCGACGCCGTCGTCCGGCCCCTCCGGGAACGGAGCGGCGACGACCGGGCACGCGACGGCCGACGAACCCGGCGAATCCGACGACGCCCGCCGGGACCCGGTCCGCACGCAGGGCTGACGGCCCGCTCAGCCATCCTTGTGGATCTTCACCGTGACGTTCATGCCCGGCACGAGCTGCAGGTTCTTCGTGTCCTCGATCCCGATCCGCACCGGGATGACCTGGGTGACCTTCTGGAAGTTGCCGGAGGTGTTGGACTGCGGGAAGGGCGAGAACACCCCGGCCGCGCCGCCCTGGACCTCCTGCACGCTGCCGTGCAGGTCGACGCCGGGGAAGGCGTCGACCGCGATGTCGACGGGCTGACCGATGTGGACGTCGTCGATGTCGGTCTCGTCGACCCGCGCGGTGACGTAGATGCGCGAGAAGTCGTAGGCCATCGCGAGCTCGGTCCCGGCGGCGACGAAGGCCCCCTCCACGCCGTTGTCCACGACGACGGTCGCGTCGCCCGGGGCCCGGATGGCCTGCTGGGGCTGCACGAACCCGCCCTGGATCCGGATGCGTCCGACGGTGTGGTTCTTGAGCAGCTGCGAGCCCTGGTGCGCCGTCCAGTCGACCAGCGTCCCGCCGGCCGGCGCGTTGACCGAGATCTTGTCCCCGTCGACCTGCGCGTTGTCGGTGGTGACGTACCGGCCGCCCTCGACCACGTAGACCACGACGAGCACGGCCGCGACCACGACGGCGACGACCGCGATCACCAGGAGCGAGACGCGGGTCTGCCGTCTCATCCGACGCTTGGGCGCGGGTGGGGCGGCGAGCCCGCCGCCCTCCCCGTCGCCGTTCCCGTCGGCTGTCGTGTCGGCCTTCCCGCCTGCCGGGGGTGGCTCGATCGGACCTTCGACCATCGTGGACCCTCCCCGGCTACTGTCCGACCGGCAGCAGGACCTGCTGCCCGTCCCGGAGCCCCGACACGACCTCCGTGCGGTCCGCACCGACGACGCCGGGCTGGAACGGCACCGTCCGCGGGTCGCCACCGTCGACCACGGTGACCTCGCTCTGCCCGTCCTGGGTGCGCACGGCCTGTGTCGGCACGGTCAGCACGGGCGGGGTCTCGCTGGTGACGACCTGCGCGGTCGCCGTCTGCCCCGCCCGCAGCCTGGGATCGACCCCGGTCAGCGCGACGGTGACGTAGTAGCTGATCACGCCCGCGATCGCGGTGCCGGTCGGGGCGACCGCGACGACGGTGCCGGGCATCGTGAGGTCCGGGATCGCGTCGAAGGTGACGTCCACGCGCTGGTTCGGGGCGATCGAGGCCGCGTCGGACTCGTTGAACGGGACCACGACCTGGAACCGGTTCACGTCCGTGAGCACGAGGAACTGCGTGCCGCCGGGCCGCGTCGGCGAGGCCGCGCCCGCGGCGGCCGCGCTGCCGGCGGTCGTCCCGCCGCCGGCGCCGGGGATCGTCGCGTCGGTGCCGGGCGCGAGCGCGCCGACGCCCGAGCTGGGGGCGACGAACTCGCCGACGGTGCCGTTGAGCACCGAGACCGTGCCGCCGACCGGGGAACGCAGCGTGGTGTCGTCGAGGTCCCGCTGGGCCGACTCGACCTGCGAGCGCGCGGCCGCGACGAGCGCCTGCTGCTGGTCGATGGCGTGCGGGCGGTCCGAGCCTGCGGTGGCCAGGGTGTTCCGGGCGGTCACCACGCCCTGCTCGGCGTTCTGGACCGAGACGTCGCCGGCCGCCTTGTCGACGTCCCGCTTCTGCACGGCGGAGTCGACCGCGCCCTGGTCGGCGACCACCTTCTGCTTCGCCGCGGTGTAGGCCTGCTGCGCGGCGCCGCAGGCGGTGGGGTCGCTGGTCCGGGCGGTCCGGGCGAGCCCCTGGGACATGGGCAGGAGCCCCGTCGACCCCGACGGCGAGCCCTCGGTCGCCGCGGCGGTGCCCGTGCCGGTGCCGGACCCGGTGCTCGTCGCGGCGGCCTGGTCCGGCGCGCTCTCGGGCGAGGAGCAGGCCCGGTTCCGCGCGTCCCGCGCCTGGTCCTGGGCGTGCTCGTCGACGTCGAGCTGGCGGCGGGCGTTGTCGATGGCGACCTCGTCGGCCTTCACCGTGGCGTCGGCCTGCGTCCGGACGGCGTCGGCGATCCGCTGCGCCTGGTCCAGCGAGTCCTGCGCACCGCCGACGGCCGGTGAGTCCACCAGCTCGTCGAGCACCGCCTGCTGGGACTGCAGCTGCGCCTGCTGGGCGGCGAGGGCCCGGCGGGCCTCGAAGTCGTCGACGCTCGCGAGCGGCTGCCCCGGCTCGACGCGGTCGCCCACCTTGACCAGCAGCGACGTCAGCCGGCCGCCCTTGGGGAAGCCGAGGTTCTGCTCGGTGATCGCGCTGAGCGAGCCGGGCGCGGACACGCCGGTGGACACCGAGGCGCGTTCGACCCGCGCCGTCCTCGGCGTCGGAGGTGCGGCCGCGGTGCACCCGGCGACCACCCCGGCGATGGTGAGGGCACCGACGGCGCCGGCCAGCACCCGGGGCGACAGATCCGGGACGCGGAAGGACCGTCCGGCAAGGCGGTGACGGGCGACCATGCGACTCCTTCCGCCGCGACTGCTCCACCCGGGGGAACGATGCGGGCGCGGCAGAGACCGTCCGTGGTGGACATCGGGGATGCGTCCACCGTGTGGAGCAAGCTAGACCATTGCGGACCGAAACCGAGACAGGGGTCACGCACCGACGGGTGAGGTGCTCCCACACCCCACCACACACGCGGAAGTCGTCCGCCGAGGGTGAGCCGCCGGGCGTCGACCCTGCCTAGCGTCCCGCACGGTGAGCCCTTCCGACGGGAGAGTGGTGGAACGATGCCGGATCAGACGACCGTGGGACCGATCGACTTCGTACTCCTCGAGTTCCCCGACGACGCCGACACGAAGGCCTGCGGCGACGCGCTCATGGACCTGGTCCGGCGCGGCATCGTCCGGCTCTACGACCTCACGGTGATCCGCAAGGCCGCCGACGGGTCGTACTCGGGCATCGACCTCACCGACGTCACCTCCGCGGGGATCGGCGGGTTCACCGCGTTCGAGGGCGCTCAGTCGGGGCTCATCCACGACGACGACGTGCGGGCGGTCGCCGAGCTGATGCGGCCGGGCACGACGGCGGCGCTCCTCCTGTTCGAGAACACGTGGGCCGCGCCGCTGGTCGGGGCCGTGCTCGACGCCGGCGGCGAGCTCGTCGCCAGCCAGCGGATCGCGGCGCCGGACGTGCTCCAGGCCGTGGAGCGGCTCGAGGCCGTGGCCGGACAGAGCTGAGGGAGGACAGATGCCAGGTCTGTTGCGCGGGATCGCCCGCACCGCGATCATCGCCGGCACCGCGTCGTCGGTGGCCGGCCGGGTCCAGCGCCACCAGGCGCGCAAGTTCGCCGATCGGGACGCGGAGACCGCGGCCGACCGCGAGCGGGCCTACGAGGAGCAGATGGCGCCGCAGGGTGGCTACGGCGAGCCCGCTCCCCCGCCGCCGGCTCCGGCCGCGACCGGCCAGGCCGACATGATCTCGCAGCTCAAGCAGCTCGCCGAGCTTCGGGACCAGGGCATCCTCACCGACGACGAGTTCGCCGCCCAGAAGGCGAAGATCCTCGGCTGACGGGACGAGCGACGCGACGAGAGCCCCCGGGTGCGCCCCGGGGGCTCTGTCGTGCGCCGACCGACGACGCGACCGGGCGTGCGCAGGACGGCGGAAGCGCGACCGGTTCCCTCAGCACGTGAAGAGTGCTCCGGGAAAGCAGGATCACCCGGACTCCATTATTGCACAGGAAAGTGCCGAGGAGTTATTCTGACGGGTGCACTCAGAGACGGAATCCGTACCTCTACATATTCATTCTAGCACGAATGGGGAGGGCGTGGAAAGTCCCGCTGTCGCGGACGAAGTGTCCGCGGAGACCGGCCGGATCCGCCGGCTGCACGGGTTGCTCGGCGCGGAGCTCGCCGCGGCCTCGGACCGGGCGCGGGGCTCGCTGGCCGCGGAGACGGGCGGCGAGCTCAGCGCCCGCTACGAGCGGGACGTGTCCGTGCACCGCTGGTCGGAGCGGGTCCACGCGCTGACCGCCGCCCGCTCGGGCCTGTGTTTCGGCCGGCTCGACCACACCGACGGGACGACGACCTACGTCGGCCGCATCGGGCTCACCGATCCCGAGGACGGCGAGAGCGCGCTCACGGACTGGCGTGCGCCGGCCGCCCGGCCGTTCTACTGCGCGACCCTTGCCACGCCTCTCGGCGTGACCCGGCGACGCCATTTCCAGCTCGCCGGAATCGCGCCGGACGAGCGCGTCACGGCATTCCACGACGACGTACTGAACGGTGACGCCGATTCCGGATCCGCGTCGGATCCGGCACTGCTCGCCGCGCTGAAGGCACCGCGCGGCTCGACGATGCGCGACATCGTCTCCACGATCCAGGCCGAGCAGGACGCGATCATCCGGCTGCCGCTCTCCGGCGCCGTCGTGATCGAGGGCGGGCCGGGCACCGGGAAGACCGCGGTCGCGCTGCACCGTGCCGCCTACCTGCTCTACGCCCACCGCGAGCGGCTCGCCCGCAGCGGCGTGCTCGTCGTCGGGCCCAGCGCCGGGTTCGTGCGCTACGTCGGGGGCGTGCTGCCCGCGCTGGGCGAGTCGGCGGTCGTGTTCACCACCCCGGGCCGGCTGGCGCAGGGCGTGGTCGCGACCGCCGTCGACCCCGACGAGGTGGCCCGCACCAAGGGCGACCTGGCGATGCTCGACGTGCTGCGCCACGCCGTCGCCGACCGGCAACGGCTGCCCGCGGCGCCGATCGCGATCGAGCTCGAGGACGTGACCGTCGAGATCGACCGGGCGACGGCGGCCGAGGCCCGCCGGCGGGCCCGGGGCACCGGCCTGCCGCACAACGCCGCCCGGACGACGTTCCGGGACGCGCTCGGTGGCCTGCTCGTCCAGCAGGGCCTGGAGAAGCTCGACCGGCACCTGGAGGACCCGCCCGAACTCGCGGAGCTCCTCCGCGACCTCGACATCCCGGAGATCGAGCCCGCGGGCGCGGCGGAGGTGACGGCCGAGATGCGCGCCGAGCTGCGGGACGACCTGCGCGCGAACCTCGACTTCCACGCCGCCGTCGAGGAGCTCTGGCCGGTGCTCACGCCGGAGCAGGCGCTCGGCGAGCTGTACGCCTGCCCGGAGCGGCTGGCCTCGGCGGGCGAGGGACTCGACGGACCCGGCGGGCTCGGCGACCTCACGGGGCTGCACCGCCCCGAGGGTGCGGCGTGGACGGTGGCCGACGCGCCGCTGCTCGACGAGCTCGCCGAGCTGCTCGGGCCGCCGCCCGGTGACCGGCCCGGGCCGGGCGACCCTGACAGCCGCTACGCCGCGGAGGTGCTCAGCATCCTGGAGTCGGCCGACCGCCGGATCGCCGGCGAGGACCCGGACGAGCTGCGCCCGACCGACTTCGTCACCGCCGACGTCCTCGCCGCCCGGCAGGTGCCCGGACACCTCGCGAGCGTCGCCGAGCGGGCGGCCACCGACCGGGACTGGCGCTACGGCCATCTCGTCGTCGACGAGGCACAGGAGCTGTCCGCCATGGACTGGCACGTCCTGCTGCGGCGCTGCCCGTCGCGTTCGGTCACCGCGGTCGGCGACCTCGCGCAGCGCAGCGCCCCCGCCGGGGCACGGGCGTGGGCGGACGTGCTCGGCCCGCACCTCGGCTCCCGGTGGACCTACCGGACGCTCACGGTGAACTACCGGACGCCGAGCGAGATCATGGCCCTGGCCGCCGGCGTCCTGGCCGAGTTCGCCCCCGACCGACAGCCGCCCGAGTCGGTGCGGTCGACGGGTGAGGAGCCGTGGCAGCGCACCGTGCCCGCGGCCGAGCTCGGGGCCGAGCTGCACACGGCGGTCGAGGCGGAGGCGGCCGAGCTGGGGCGCGGGACGCTCGCGGTGATCGCGGCCGACGTCGAGGGACTCGCCGGGCTCCCCGCCGAGGTGCACACCCCGGTGTCGGCGAAGGGGCTGGAGTTCGACGTCGTGGTGATCGTCGATCCGGACGGCATCCGGGCCCGTCACCCCGCCGATCTCTACGTGTCGATCACCCGTGCCACCCGGCGGCTCGGGCTGCTGCACGTGGAGCGATGAGACGCGGGCGTCCGGTCCCGGCACCGGGAGCGTGACGTCGGGCAGCTCCAGCCCCGACACCTCTGCATCACGGGTGGTGCAGAGGTGTCGCCGGCACCGCCCGCCGCGCACCGCACCGCTCGAGCCACCGCACGAGCTGCCGGTGGACGGCGTCGGCCCCGTACAGCAGCGCCTCGCCCTCGACCGTCCGGTCGAGGAGGTCGGCGTCCAGCGGCCAGTCCGCGGGGTGGACGAGCACGGCGTCGTTCTGCCACCCGCCGAGGCCGCCGTGGCACCCGACGAGCTCCTCGAAGGCGTGCACCTCGTCGGTGCGCGGGTCGACCGTGGAGTGGACGTAGAGGTCGGGGCAGGAGCCCATGACGGCGACGCGCGCCAGGTCGGCCGCGGCCCGGGGGCCGAACCCGGCCAGCGGGTCCCGGCCCTCGACGACGCCCTCGAGGAGCACCCGCACGCCGTCCGGACCGACGACCAGCGGGCCGCGCGCGCTGTCCACCACGACGAACGCCACCCCGGGCTCGGAAAGCAGGCCGGGGACCAACGCCGGGAACCGACGGTCCAGGTCCTCGATCGGTACGCGCCCCGGCAGTCCGGGGAACCAGACGAGCCCGAGGTTGCCCGAACCCACGACGACAAGCTCCGGCCGCTCACCGGACGCCGTGTCCGGCGTTCCGCGCTGCGGTCCGACGACCACCCCCGTGCCGCCGGAACCCGGCGGCCCGTCAGCCCGCCCCGCCCCCGGCCGGACGGCCGACAGGACCTCGGCGAGCATCGCGTTGAGCGGCCCCCACACCTCGACGTCACCGGTGTCGACCAGCGTCGCGGCCCCGGCCGCGTCGGTGTGCTCCCGGACCGCCTCCTCCAGGCCGCGCCCGGTCAGCTGGCGGAACGTCGGCCCCTGGCTCTGACCGTGGTCCGACAGGACCACGAAGCGGTACTCGCGCGGCGCGGCCGCCGCCACCTTCTCGAGGGTGCCGAGGACACCGTCGACGCCGGCCAGCGCGGCGAGCGCCTCGGGCCGGGCGACGCCGGCGTGGTGGGCGATCTCGTCGTAGTCGACGAGGTCGACGAAGACCACCGAGACCCCGGCGATCATGTGCTCGGCCACCAGGGCGACGTTGAGGTCGCGCAACAGGACGTTGGTCAGCCCGCGCAGGGCCACATAGGCGCCGCGCCTGCGGACCCGCGGCTCGATCCCCCGCAGGCGCTGCCGTCGGCGCTGGTGCAGCTCCTTGACCATCTCGCCGACCGTCCGCACCAGTGCCTGGGGGAACACGAACGGGCTGGCGAAGAAGCCGACGTAGCCGCGGCCCGGGCCGAGGCCGCCGCGGCCGGTGATGCGGCTCATCGTCATGAACGCGGTCGGGGCGTCCCCGCTGAAGATGTTCGACACGCTCACGCCGCCGTCGGCCAGCAGCCCGCGCCCGTCCGACAGCCGCTCCTCGACGACGGCCGCGTCCGCGGGGCGGTTCGCGACGAGCAGCCGCCCCGTGTCCTTCTCGTACCAGCGGAAGGCCGGGATGCCGTCGCTGGTGCCGTGCAGCAGGGCCGCCTGGCTCGCCGGCGTCGTCGACGGGACCTGTGCCCACCACCGGACCGCGTCGTGCCCGCCGGAACGCACCCAGCGGGCCAGGGTCGGCAGGACGCCCGAGACGATCCCGTGCTGCAGCAACGGGAACGGCAGACCGTCCACCTGCACCACGACGACGCCGACGGGCGAGGCCCCGGGGTCCGCGCCGGTCCGCGGGGTGCGGCGCCGTCGTCGCTCGCCGCGGCGGATCAGGTTCGCGACGAGATAGGTGTTGTCGGTGGCACCGAGCAGCCAGCGGGTCACGACCGAGACCACGGCGACGACCACCAGCGTCGCCACCGTGGCGCCGAGGGAGGCCACGGCGGCCGAGGGCACCGCGAGGAGCGCGAGCTCGACCACGGCGACCTGGACGACCACCCCCAGCAGGAGCGCGGTCACGGCACCCGCCCGCCGGACCAGGGCCCGCAGCGCCGGCCGCACCAGCAAGTCCACCACGGCCATCACGGCGGCGACCACGAACGCCGTCCACCACGGCGAGAGGGACAGCCCGTCGAGCACCCACGCCGCGACGAGCAGGGCCACGCCGGTGGCGACGAGCCCGATCAGGCCGTCCCGGACGTCGCGGCCGCTCGCGCGCAGGCTCGGGCCCGCGTGCGTGTCCATCCCGGCATCGTGCCCGCAGGCGTCCGTCCGCGTCGACGAGCAGCGCGGCGCGGAGGCCTGGACACTGGCCCTGCGCGGGATGTCGGCCGGGCACGCACGCCGCCGAGCCCGCGCACGTCACCCCGCGCGGGTGATCGGTGTCGGCGAAGCGTTCGCGACCGTGGTCGACGCAACGCAGAACCGGGTGGGAGGCCACGGTGACCGACCAGCCGAACGTCCTGGCCCGTCTCGACCGGCTGCGCCGGGGTCAGCCGTGGCTCGACCACCTGGTGCGCGCCGGTGTGCGGTACACCGAACGGCACGGCAACCACTATGCGGCCGGGATCACCTACTTCAGCCTGCTGGCGCTGGTCCCCCTCGTCATGGTGGCGTTCGCCGTGGTGACGCTGGTGCTGGTCGCCGAGCCGGACCCCCTCGCGCGGCTACGGGCCCACATCGACGAGGCTCTCCCGGCGGCACTGAACGCGACGGTGAACTCGATCATCGACCAGGCCGTGGCGTCCGCCTCGACCGTCGGCGTGATCGGCATCCTCATCGCGACCTACACGGGGATGCGGTGGATGAGCAACCTGCGCGCCGCGCTGTCCGAGCAGTGGGGGCAACCGCCACGGGAGCCGCCGTTCCTGCGCCGCCTCGTGGTCGACCTCGCCGCGTTGCTCGGGCTGGGCCTGGCGGCGGCGGTGTCCTTCGGCATCACCACCGCGGCGGGTTTCTTCGCCGGGCGGGTCCTGGAGTTCCTCGGACTGGCCGAGCACGGGTGGGCCCGCGTGCTCCTCACCGTGCTCGGCATCGTCCTGAGCCTGATCGCCGACTGGCTGCTGTTCCTCTGGATCTACGCGCGGCTGCCCCGCGAGCGGTTCAGCTGGCGCATCGCCGGACGGGCAGCGGTCGGCGCGGCCGTCGGCCTCGAGCTCATCAAGCAGGGGATGGTGGTGTACCTGGCGGTCGTGACCCGGAGCCCGACCGGGGCCGCGTTCGGCCCGATCCTCGGCCTCATGGTCTTCATGTACACGGTGTCCCGCTTCCTGATCTTCATCGCCGCCTGGACGGCGACGGACCGCGAGAACCAGGTCGAACGCCCTCCGCCCCCACCCGAACCCGCGGTGATCCGGCCGGAGGTCCAGGTCCGCCGAGGCCTCGGGACGGCCGCCGGCGCCGGCCTGGCCGGGGTCGCGGCGCTGGCCGGCCTCGTCTGCGGCAGCCTGCTGACCCGTCGCGGACAGGAGGGACGGTGACGGGCGGAGGTCCCGCGCCGGACGACTCCCCGACGTCAGTGCGCGTGGACCCGGTAGCGGGGCGCGAGCGCCATCCGCTCGGCGTGTGCTCCAGCAGCAGGACGGCCCGTCCTCGGTCCCGCCGTGCCCCGACAGGTGCACCCCGGCCGCATCGGCCAGGGCCCGGGCGGCGCCGGCCTCGAGCACCTCGCTCTTCGCCGACCGTCCGAAGCCGATCAGCGCCTCCGCCTGAGCGAGGTCCCGCTCGGCCACCGCGAGCCCGGGATCGGAGCCGGCTGCGGAGCGTGTGGCGAGGAAGTCGCCCGCGACCTCGACGATCTGTGCGACGCTCGCGCCCGGGGCGCGCCGCCACGCGAGGCAGGCGCTGCTGTTGTGCGAGGTGAACGGGATCCGCGGGTCCCGGAGCAGTTGGTGGCGGGTCGCCCCGGCACAGCGGCCGAGTCCCCGGTCGGCCAGCTCGGTGATCAGCCGCTGCGCGAGCCAGCCCGTGCCGCGCGTGACCGGGGTGTCCGTGTCGTCGATCCCGATCAGCAGGTCGGCCTCGCGCACCGACGAGCCCGACGACCCCGACGGCGAGCCCATCAGGTGGTGACGTCGACGTCGGTGACGTCCCGGACCCACCGGGACTGGTCGAGACCCGGACCCGCGAGCGTGACCGTGCCGCGGCGCGTCTGGGCCAGCAGCAGGTCCTTCCCGACCTCCGAGGACCCGAGCTCCACCGACTCGCTCGACCCGGCGATCCGCACGCGGGAGTAGTCCGCGACACCCGCTGCAGTGAGCACGGCGTCAAGGGTAGGACCGGTCTGCCGGGTCGCACCGTCGGACTCCGGGGTGTCGACGGTGACGGCCGGCAGCGACGCCAGCCGGGCCGGGTCCCACCGCTCGGTGCGATCGCGCGCCCGCACGGTGACCGCGTAGCCGGTGGCGGCGCCCGCCCGGGGCCCGATGCGCGGCGCGCTACGGTGAATTCCATGAGCGGTCGAGGTCCAGCCAGAGGGAAGGCTTGGTGAACACCGCCGTCCGCAAGGTCGGGCTCGTGGTCGTCGGGCTGATCGTGCTCCTGCTCGCCAACCTGACGTACGTCCAGGTCGTGAAGGGTCCCGGGTACGCCGCCGACCCGCGCAACCAGCGCACGGTGCTGGCCGAGTTCTCCCAACCGCGCGGTCAGATCAGCGCGGGGGGCAGGCTGCTCGCCTCCAGCGCGGCGGCGGGAGGATCGCAGCCCTACCAGCGCAGCTACGCCGACGGGGCGATGTACGCCCCGGTCACCGGCTACCTGTCACAGCTGTACGGGGCGACGGGGCTCGAGAAGGCCGCCGAACCGGTCCTCGACGGATCCGATCCACGGCTGCTGTTCAACCACGTCTCCTCGGTGCTCACCGGACAGCAGCCCGCCCCCGGCAACATCGTGACCACGATCGACCCGCAGCTGCAGCAGGTCGCCTACCAGGACCTGACGAGCAAGGGCTACGCCGGCTCGGTCGTCGCCCTCCAGCCGTCCACCGGCGCGATCCTGGCCATGGTCTCCACGCCGTCGTTCGACCCGAACCCGCTCGCGTCGCACGACACCGCGGCCGCCAAGAAGGCCTTCGCCGCCGACTCGGCGGACGACCCGGGCAGCCTGGAGAACCGGGCGATCTCCGACACCTACCCGCCGGGATCGACCTTCAAGCTGGTCGACCTGGCCGCCGCGCTGCAGCAGGGCGTCACGCCGGACACCCCGGTCACGGCCGCGTCCCGGATCACCCTCCCCGGAACCAGCACCACGCTGGAGAACTACAACGGCGAGCACTGCGGGCCCGGCAGCAACGACACCGTCACGCTCTCCGAGGCCCTCGCGCGCTCGTGCAACACCGCCTTCGCGACGCTGGCCGACCAGGTCGGCGCCGACCGGCTGCGCGCCCAGGCCCAGGCCTTCGGGTTCGGCCAGAGCGACCTGCAGATCCCCCAGCCGGTGGCCGCCTCCGAGCTCGGCCCGATGGCCGACGCCGCGGCGTTGGCCCAGTCCGGCATCGGGCAGCGTGACGTGCGCGAGACCCCGCTGCAGAACGCCGAGATCGCGGCGACGATCGCCAACGGCGGCGTGCGGATGGCCCCCCACCTCGTGAAGGAGATCGACGCGCCCGATCTGTCCGTGATCGACCGGACCGATCCGCAGCAGCTCGACCGCGCGATCCCGGCCGGCGTGGCGTCGACGATCACGCAGATGATGATCGGCTCGGAACAGGACACCACCGGGCACGGGGCGATCCCCGGCGTCACGATCGCCTCCAAGACCGGTACCGCCGAGCACGGCACCGACTCCAAGACCACGCCCCCGCACACCTGGTACGTGGGCTTCGCCCCCGCACAGCACCCGCAGATCGCCGTGGCGGTCATCGTCGAGAACGGCGGGCACCTCGGCGACGCCGCCACCGGCGGTTCGGTCGCCTCGCCCATCGGCCGCGACGTCATGGCCGCCGCATTGGCCAATCCGCCCAGCTGATCGCCAGCACGAGCAGCTCGGGGGCACCCACGACGGCCCGGGCGAGCGCGATCCGTTGCCGCTGCCCACGCGACAGCAGCCGGCCAGGCTGCCCGACCAGTGCATGCTCGACGGGGCGTGCTGACGGTGGAATGCTCTCGGCAGCAGCGAGGGCGGTGAGCTCGCCTTCTCCCAGCACATGCGCAGCACTGCCGACTTCGCGGTGACCCGGTTCCAGTGCATCACGGTGGACTACGACGGGCCGCTCGGCGGGTTGCTGTGCGTGGAACAGGTCCATGCCGGCCGCCTGTCGTTCCGCACCGCGGCAGGGAGCTCCACACCGTCGCCGGGGACATCTGCCTGGTCCCGCCGCACGAGCCGTGGCGGGCCACCAGCGAGGAGATCGACCTCGCCCCGCTGACCCTGGACCGCGACGGGGTCGCCGCGCACGCCGCGGCGGTGAGCGGCATCGAACCGGAGGCCCTCGAGTTCACCGGCCTCGGGCCGATCTCACCGGCGAGGGCCCGCTACTGGGCATCGACGACAACGCCCATCATCCGATCGGTCTGGCCGACACGCCGCCGCCGCCCGGATCGGCCCGCGCGAGCTGCAGTACCTGTTCCGCGAGCACGCGGACCGCAGCCCCCTGGACCACCTGCGCCGGGTCCGGCTCGCTCGGGCCCACCGCGACCTGCAGGCCGTGGACCCCGCCCACGGCGACACGGTCGCGGCCGTCGCCGCCCGCTGGGGCTTCGCCCATCCCGGTCGCTTCGCCGTCCTGTACCGCCAGGTGTACGGCCGTGCACCCACTGACACCCTGCGATCCGACGGCAGCGCTGCTGGAGGGCTGCGGTCGCCGCGCGAGCACGAGCACGGTCAGCGCGGGTCGACCCCGACCGTCGGGGCGGGGGCCCGGACCCGGGCCGACGATGCGCTCGCCCGCGCCCGGGAGGCGCACGCGCGAGCAGTGCGGCTCCACGACGAAGCCGTACAAACCCGTCGGCGCGTCAGGCGGGAGCCCGACGACCGCGACCAGCACGGCGCGCCCGGCCGGCCGGGGGTGTGCCGCGGACGACGGCCCGCCTACTCGAGCGGGGCCGGCTCCATGCGGAGGGCCAGGGTGGGGCAGGCGGTCACCGCCTCGCGGACGAGCGGGAGGGTGTCGGCGTCGACGGGCCCGCTGGTCCGGCCGTGCTGCAGCCGCGGGTAGCCCCATTCGTCGAGCGTGACGAGTTCGGGCACGAGGTCGGCGCACAGACCGTGCCCGGTGCAGGCGATCGGGTCGAGGCGGACGCGTTGCCCGACGGATCGGTGTGTCATCGGCTCACCCGCGAGGACGGAAGGATCGGCCTCCCGGGCCGGGGCAGGGGAAGGACGGGGGCCTCGGCGGCGGCGGGACAGGGTCGGCCGGCCAGGTGCCGGCGGAGGTCGCGATCGAAGACCCGCAGGGCACTGCGGAGGAGGCGGACCGCGCCGTCGGGATGGGCACAGGCACCTCGGCCCGCGACGAGCTCGAGCCGGCGCAGCAACCGGGCGTGGGCCGCCGGTGCCTCCGGGCCGCTGCAGGCGAGGGCGGTGACGTCCTCGGCGAGGGCGGGCAGGCCGAACGTGCAGGGCCCGCACTGGCCGGCGGACTCGCCGGCGAGGTAGCGCAGCAGGTGCGCGGTCTGCGTCAGCCCGCAGGCCCGCACGGGCAGGGCGAGCAGGCTGGGCACGCCGAGGGTCGCCCCGACGGCCTCGAGCGGCCCCGGGGCCAGGGGCACGTCGAGGACGTCCAGCGACGCCCAGGTTCCGCCGTAGCCGCCGCACAGCACCGCCTGGACCGGTTCGACCGGACCGCCGGCGAGGTCCAGGACCGCGCGTACCGGGGTCCCTGCCGGCACCTCGACGACGCCGGGCCGGCGCAGCGCTCCCCCGGTGGTCACGAGGAGGGTGCCGGGTAGTGCGGACGTGCCGAGCACGCGGAACCAGTCGGCGCCGTGGCGGGCGAGCAGAGCGAGATGGGCCAGCGTCTCGACGTTGTCGACCAGCGTCGGCGCCCCGCCGACGCCCCGCTCGGAAGCGCGGTGCGGCGCCGAGGTGGGCAGGGCGGGGCCTCCGGACAGGTACTGCACCAGGGCCGACGCCTCGCTGGCGACGTAGCGGGCGGGCACTTCCTCGACGCGGACCGACACCACATCGCGTCGGGCGGCGGCCTGCTCGCGCAGCGCCTGTGCCGCCGGGGACCCGGCGTGCACGCACAGGTACGCCGTACCGGCCCCGGTGGCGCGGGCGGCGAGCGCGATCCCGTCGAGGACCAGGTGCGGGGCGCAGTGCAGCAGCGCGGCGTCCTTGTGCGACGCGGGTTCGCCCTCGCACCCGTTGGCGACCACGACCGGACGGCGCCGGCCCCGCCGCCCTCGCCCGCGGACGACGGCGCGGATCTTGGCCGCGGTCGGGAAGCCTGCGCCGCCGCGCCCGCGCAGACCCGCCGCGTCGACCCGGGCGATCAGCTCCTCCGGCGCGAGGTGCGGGAGCGGGCCGTGCCGCCGCAGGTGAGCGGCGAGGTCGTCGGGACGGCGGTCGACGTACCACGAGGCGAGCAGCCGGACGTCCGGCCGGATCGGGACGCCGAACGGGTCCGTGGCCGCTTCCGGCTCGACCCGGTGCGTGGGACGGGCCAGGGTCATCGTGTCCACCTCCTGGGGAACGGACCCGAGGCCGCGGAGCCGGAGGTCGAGGTCCAGATCCGGGCCCGCCACACGAGCCCCGCGACCACGGCCGCCACGCAGCTCAGGGTCACCGCCAGGACCCACCCGGTGGTCGAGTCGGCGCCGCCGATGCCGAGGCCGTGGACCACGGCGAGGGGCCAGCACGCATATGCGGTCAGGTGGACGACGCGCCAGGCTCGCAGCCCGAGCCGCGCCCGGAGCAGGCTCGTCAGGATCAGTGCGGCGAGCAGGTCCAGCGCGAGGGCTCCGAGCCCGAGCCAGAAGGGCTCGTAGCCGGCGCCGAACGGGACGACGGCGTCGAGCCAGGTGAGGTCGACGTAGCCGTCGAGCACCGCGGTGAGCACGTGGGCGGCGACGAAGGCGACGGCGAGCAGGGCGAGGTTGCGGTGCAGCCGGGCCAGCGCGAACCGGGGCCAGCGGGCCGTGGCGACCCGGGCGACGCCGGAGATCCCCAGCAGTAGGGTCGTGGTGAGCAGGACGAGCGAGACGATCCCGGCGCCGCGACTGGCGTACCAGGTCCACATCAGCGGCCGCCTTCCTCGGCGGGCCAGCCGGCCAGCGTGTACACCTCGCCGTCGGTGTCGACGAGCCGTGCCGGGAGGCGCGCGGCGGCCAGCCGGTCGGATGCGGCCCGGCCGAGCACGAGCGCGGCCGTCGCCGCGATGTTCGCGTCCAGGCAGGAGACCGCGGCCACGCTGACCGTGCGCCAGGGGCTGTCGACCGGCAGCCCGGTGCGCGGGTCCACGAGGTGATGGCACTCCAGCCGCCCTCGTCGCCAGCGGCGCCGGGCCGTACCCGACGTCGCGAGCCCGCCCGACCTGATCGCGACGATCGGACCGGGACCGTCGACGCCGTGGTCGTCGGTGACGCGGACCCGCCAGCCCTCCTCCGGGGGCGGGCCCGCGACGGCCACGTCGCCGCCCAGGCTGATCAGGACGCCGCAGCCGACGAGAGAGGTGATCCGGATCGCGGTGAGATCGGCGGCCAGGGCCTTGGCCGTGGAACCGAGGTCCAGGCGCACGCCCCGGGGCACCATCACCGTGCGCTGCTCGAGGTCCCACCCGAGCCGCCACCAGCCGGGGGCCGGCACCGGGACGACCGGCTCGCCGGAGTCGGTGACCTCGGCGAGGTCACGGTCGTAGCCCAGGGCCTCGAGACAGGAACCGACGGTGGGATCGACCAGCCCGTCCGTCGTCGCGGCCGCCCGCAGCGCCGCGTCGAGGTGCACGGCGAGGGTGTCCCCCACCGCCACGGCGGTGCCCGGTGTGCCCTCGAGCCGCCGGATCTCCGAGTCGGCCCGGAAGCGCGAGCAGACCCGGTCGAGCTCCGTCAGGTCCTCGCGCAGCAGCTCGACGGCGTCGCGCAGCGCCGCACGGTCGGTCACCACCACCGTGGCGGTGGTCCCGATCGCCGGGAACGACTCCGCGGCGGGCGGCATGACGATCACCGTCACGTCACGACGCTCCCGAGCTGACGTGGGCGTGGCTGCCCGAGACCGGCTGGGGCGCCGTCGCGGGAGGTTGCAGGACGTTCCCGGTGCTCGCGCCGCCACCGGAGGTCGTGCTCCGGGCGTGGTGTCGGACCGGAGGAGCGGTCGACGGCGCCGCGCCGGTGCGCGGCACGGGAGCAGCCGCGGCGTCGGGTACGGGATCGGGCGCCGTACCGGTCGGCGGCGTCGAGGTGACGCCGGGCTGCGCGGCCGGAGCCGGGTCCTCGGTGTCGGCCGAGGCCGGGGTGCGGGCGAACACCACCGCCGCGACCACCGTCGCCGCGACCCCGCCCGCCGCGGCCCACCCCGTGACCCGCGACGCCCGCCGCAGACCCCGGTCACGGACGGCGAGACGGAAGCGCCGGAGATCGTCCATGCCCCCAGCCAACCCCCAGCTTCTTGGAGGTTCCTGGGAGCAGGCGCGGGACGGTCCGGACGCCGACCGCGGAGCCGCCGCCGACGGCGCCATGATGGTGGCGTGACGACCGACCCTCGCACCGCTCCCGCCGAGGCGACGGACCCGCATGCGCCCCGGCCCCGGGTGCTCCTGGTGGAGGACGAGGCCGAGCTCGCGCAGATGGTGGCGGAGCTGCTGGCAGAGGAGGGGTACGCGGTCGACGTCGCCGCCGACGGGCACAGCGGCCTGCACCACGGCCTGACCCGCGACTACGACGTCGTCGTCCTCGATCGCGGGCTTCCCGCCGTCGAGGGCCTCGACCTGTTGAACCGGTTGCGCCGGAGCGGGATCACGACCCCGGTCCTGGTCCTGTCGGCGCTGGGCAACCCGGCCGACCGGGTCGCCGGACTCGACGCCGGTGCCGAGGACTACCTGGCGAAACCCTTCGACATCGACGAGCTGCTCGCTCGGCTGCGGGCGCTTCGCCGGCGCCACCTCGACAGGGCCCGCCAGATGCCGGTCGGCCAGGCCCGGCTCGACCTCGACGCCCGCGAGGTCTGCACCGCCGGCGGCCGGGTGGCCCTGTCCCAGCGCGAGTGCGACCTGCTCGCCACCCTCGCCGCACGCCCCCGCCAGGTGTTCAGCCGCGACGACCTGCTGGTGCTGGCGTTCCCCGAGGCGGAGAACCCGGTCGTCGTCGACACGTACGTGCACTACCTGCGGCGGAAGCTCGGCCGCACCGTGGTCGAGACGGTGCGCGGACGCGGCTACCGCGTCGGCACGCCTGCGCCATGACCGCGCGCATGCGCCTCCGGACGCGAGGCCGGGACGCGGGGCGGACGGCCGGAAGGCCCGCCGGTGAGGTCGTGCTGGCCCGCCGCGCCGCCGTCCGGCTGGGGGTCCAGGCCGCGGCCCTGGCCGCCGCGCTGGTCGTGCTGCTCACGACGGCGGCGGTCGTCGTCCTCATCGAGGCACAGAAGTCCCAGGTCACCGCCCAGCTCGACGGCGCGATCGCCCGCGCCGACGACGTCGACGACCCACCGGCAGGCACCTTCCTCGTCCTGCGCACCCCGGACGGACGGGTCACCGAGACCTCCGGGCTTCCCGCCGGGGTCATGGACCGGAACGCCCTCGACGAGGCCACGGCAGGCGGCCATCCGCCCGCCGTGGAGCGGAACGTGGACCACACCCAGTACGAGATCTCCACCCTGCACCGCGCCGACGGCACGACCGTCCAGGCGATCCTCGACCTGACCGCCAACCACGCCGAGCGCAACCGGCTGCTGAGCACGATGTTGATGACCGGCGTCGTCGGGCTCGTGGCCGCGGGCGCGGTCGGCACCTGGCTCGGCCACCGCGCACTCGGCCCGCTCTCGGCCGCGCTCACGCTGCAGCGCCGGTTCGTCGCCGACGCCGGTCACGAGCTGCGCACCCCGCTCACCCTCCTCGGCACCCGGGCGCAACTGCTGCGCCGGCGCCTGCGCCGCGACCCCGACGCCGACCCCCGGCTCCTGACCGAGACCGAGGGCGTCGTCACCGACGCCGCCCGCCTCACCGCCATCCTCGAGGACCTGCTGCTCGCCGCGGACCCGCTCGCCGACCGCCCCTGCGAACCCGTCGACCTCGTCGCGCTGTGCCGGGACGTGCTCGACGCGGCAGCCGCCGGCGCCGCGACGCACCAGGTGGAGCTGCGGCTCACCGCGCCTCGCACGGTGCAGGTCGAGGGCTCCGCAGCGGCGCTGCACCGTGCCGTGACCGCGCTGGTCGACAATGCCGCCCACCACGCCCACCGGCTGGTCTCGGTCGCGGTCACCACCGACGACGACGCGGTCGTCGAGGTCCACGACGACGGCGACGGCGTCGATCCCGCCCTGGCACCGCGGCTGTTCGACCGGTTCACCACTTCCGCCCGGCACGCCGAGTCCGGGCGCCGCCGCTACGGCCTCGGACTCGCGCTCGTCGCCGAGATCGCCGCGGTGCACCGCGGACGCGTCGAGCTCGTCGAGCTCGTCGAGGCCGACGAGGGTGCGACGTTCCGCCTCACGCTGCCCATCGCCGCCGTCCACGACCTGCGCGCCCCCGGGACCGAGGCGGCCCCGGACCCGGCCGGCCCTCCAAGAAACCTCTGAAGAACACCGGCGACGATCGAACGTGACCCTGTCCCGCCGGCGGAAGGCAGATCCGTGCCCACATTCGTGACCGGACTCCCGCTGCATCCCCTCGTCATTCACGCCGTGGTCGTTCTCGTCCCCGCGGCGGTGATCGGCGCGGTCCTGGTGGCGGTGTGGCCCGCCGCCCGACGCCGCTGGGGCTGGCCCGTCGTCGTGCTCACCGCGCTGGCCGCCGTGTCGGTGCCCCTGGCGACGAGCACCGGGGAGGGGCTCGAGCACAACCTGCCCCGCACCCCCGCCATCGCGACCCACGCCGAGCTCGGCGACCAGCTCCTGGTGTTCGTCGGCCCGCTGCTGGTCGTCGTGCTCGCGCTCGTCCTGGTCGACCACCTGCGCCGCCGGTCGGCCGACCGCGAGCTCGCCGCGGCCCGCGCGGACGGGCCCGGGACGATGGCCGCACCCCGCGTCGCCCAGGGCCCCGCCAAGGTCGCGATCGTGGTGCTCGCCGTACTGACCGTGCTGCTCGCGGCCGTCTCTGCGGTCCAGGTCGTCCGGATCGGCGACAGCGGCGCCCGCGCCGCCTGGGGCGACGTCCACTACGCCCCGCAGCCGCGGCACCCCGGAGCCCCTCAGGACTAGGCCGAACGTGGGCTCGGAGGCCTCGTGACGGTCGATTTGCTCGCCGCTAACCCGTCGAGGGACAGCATCGTGGCGTGGCCCGCCGCTCCCAGGTTGCATCGGCTCTCGACCCTGACCATGGGGACGTCGTGTCCGAGCCCCTGCCGGTTCGCGTACGGCTCGCCCTCCGTGCCGCGCGCGCCGTGACCGCGCTGACCCGCCGTCTCGGGCACCCGGAAGCCGCCGTCGGTGCCCGTCTTGCACGGACGATCGAGCCGCGGACCGCGGCCTACCTCGCGTGCGAACGGTCGCTCGTGCTCGTGGCCGGCGCAGCACGTCCGGGCACGGCCGCAGCCATCGCGGCCGCCTGCGCGGCGCAGCTCAGGGACGGCCGCGGTGGCGGCGGGGTGCTGGCCGCGCTGCTCGACGTGCCTGCTGCGGCCACTGTCGTTGTGACGCTCGACGACGACCTGGTGGCGGAGACGGTCGCGCAGATGCGCCCCGCAGTCGTGGTGTTCGTACCCGGGGCGCCCGGGGCCTCGGAGCGCGACGCCCGCACCCGGATGCGGCGACTGCGTGCAGCGCTCCTCGCGAGCCCGGCGACAGCCGTGGTGGGCGACCCCGCCGACCCGCGCGCGCTCGCCGCGGGCGAGGCGGCCGCCCGCCGTTTCTGGATCGACGCGCCGGACTCGCCCGATGTCGCGACGACCGCGAACGCGACCGATCTGGCGTTGAGCGCCGGCGCTGCCTGCAGCCTCGGGTCACAGATGCAGGACCAGTACTAGGACACCAGCACCAGGACTCCGTGGACGACGAGCCTCTGCTGCCGCCCCGGACCGCGTCACCCAGCCGCTTGCCGTTCGAGGATCAGGTAGTTCGACCCGGCGGCGGCGACGCCGTATCCGTCGCCGAGCTGGTCCGGCACGCCTCGGAGGTCGGTCGGGCAGGCGAACACCTCGACGTACGGGGGCGAGCCCGCGGCGGCGATCGCCGCGCCGATGCGGTCGGGCGCAGAGTTCAGCGGCGTGAGGCCCGCCGGGGGCAGCCCCGGCCGGAGGGCGATCCCGGAGGTCTCCTGCAGGTCGGCGCGGAGCTGACCGGAGGCCAGGAGCCGGTCGACGTCCACCCACTTGAGCGCCGGCAGGCCGATGGTCGGCCCGACCGTGGACCCGCACCCGCCGTCGACCGAGACGGCGTCGGTCGCCACGCGTGCGGTGGGTGGCACGACACGCCTCGCGGCGGAGGTCAGGTCCCGCAGGTCCGACTGCACCGCCAGCAGCTGGACGAGGTGCAGCCCGGCGAGCAGCACGACCGCGGCGACGACGACGCCGCGCCGACCCGCGGTCGCCCGCTTCCACCGCAGCGCGGCGAGCAGCATCAGGACGGCGGGGAACACCAGTCGCTGATCGGGCTTGGTCAGACTGTTGACGTTGCCGACGGGGTCGAGCACCGCGACGACCGCCAGGAGCGCCGCGGTCAGGACGACGGGATGGGCGAGGTCCCGGCGCCGGGCGCGGAGCCCGTCGACCGCGAGCCCGACGAGACCGAGCACGACGACGACCTCGATCACCGTGGTCGGCACGACGCTCGGGAACGGATCGAGCCGCAGGAACGCCTGGAACGGCTCGGCCAGCGCCAGGGCCTTGTCCCGCAGCGACGTGTAGAAGGACAGGTGGTGGTCCACCGGCGCGGCCGCCGCGTACCAGGCGAGCAGGACCACGGCGGGCAGGCAGGTCGCCACGAGCGCCGCGGCCTCCCGGCGACGGGCCCTCCGCGCCAGGACCACGGCGTGCATCAGCACCGCGAGCACCAGCACGCCCCACGGGATCAGGTGCGCCAGGAAGGTGAGCAGGCCCAGCGCTGCGATCCCACACGCTCGTCGTCGGCTCAGCGGACGGCCCGCGAGAACCGGCTGCAGGGCGGCGATGCCGACGAACGCCAGCGGCAGGCCGAACAGATAGCTGACGTAGCCGCGGTCGAGGAAGTAGCCGAGGACCCATATCGGGCCCGTGTACTCCAGCACCGTCGGCCTGCCCTGCAGCCGACGAACGAGGAACGCGTAGCCGGCCACGAAGCCCAGGCACCCGAGGAGAAGGAACACCCGCCCCGCCACCTCGATCGGCAGGACGAGGTTCAGCAGCGCGATCCCGGCCGGCGCGGCGAGGTTCGGGACCGGAACCGGGAGCAGCGAGTAGATCTCGGTGACCCGCTGCCCGTCCACCGTCCCGCCGGTGAGGATCTCGTGCACGATCCGGCCCTGGAGCAGCCACTCGGCGTAGTCGTAGAACGGGAGCCGGGCGGGAACGGCCACCACCGCGGCCGTGGAGACACCGACGAGCGCCCACGCTGCTGCGCGAATTCGCTGACCACGGCGCGTGGCGCCGGCCGGCCCGGCGGGGCCGGGAATCTGCGTGCCGACCGGGATCGTCATGAGCCGGAACGTAGGAGAGATCACCTGTCGGGCCGGTAAACGCTCGGCAAGCGGACGGTTAACTGCGAGGACGTGGACATGCCGAGGCGCACGCGTCCAGGGGCACAGTGAGAGCAGCCGGGGCGAGAGGCACCGTCGTTCTTACCGAGTTCCGACCGAGTCCACGCCGATGCCTCACGCCTGATCGGCAGTGTGATCGATGTTCCGAAGCGGCTCCCGGCACGCAACGCCCCGACCCCGGCCCGGAGCCCGTTCCGTCCTGTTCACGAGAGGCCGCCCTTCGATGACCGAGCTCGCTCCCCGTCGCGCTGCACCACCCCGGATGGGGAACAAGGTTCCCGAGGTCACCGCGTTCTTCTGGCTCGTCAAGGTCCTCTCGACCGGGCTCGGCGAGGCGGCCTCCGACGCCCTGGTACGCCGGGTGGGGCCGATCGTCGTCGCCCTCGTCGCGATCGCCTTCGTGGTGGCGCTCCGCGCGCAGCTGCGAGCCGATCGCTATGTCGCCTGGCGCTACTGGTCCACGGTGGGCCTGGTCGCCGTCTTCGGCACCATGGCCGCCGACGTCCCCCACGCCCTCGGCATCCCGGTCTGGGCCACCTCCCTGGTCTCCCTGCTGGCCGTCGCCGCCGTGTTCGTCGCCTGGTACCGCAGCGAGGGCACCGTGTCGTTCCGCTCGATCACCACCCGCAGGCGGGAAGGCTTCTACTGGACCGCGGTGATCTCCACCTTCGCCCTGGGAACGGCCGTCGGGGACCTCACCGCCGAGAGCTGGCGGCTGGGCAATCTGGTCTCCGGCCTGGTGTTCTACGCCCTCATCGCCGTCCCCTTCGTGGCGCACCGCCGGTTCGGACTCGGCGCGATCCCGGCCTTCTGGATCGCCTATGTCCTGACCCGCCCGCTCGGCGCCTCCTTCGCCGACTGGATGGGCGGCCCGACCTCCCGCAATGGGTTGGGCATCGACACCGCGCTCGTCGCCGGACTCTGGGCGCTGGCCATCGCCCTCGTCCTCGGCTACCTGGCGATCACCCGCAACGACGCCCTCACCCGGGCCAAGAACCCGAACGCGCCCGCCACCTGACACACCACGTCGCCCCTCCGACGAGGAGTCCAGAAAGGATCCGCCATGACCACGACCGCGACCGGCGCCGGCACCGCGTCCGCCCACCCTCGCCACGACACGCCGACCGGCGCGCACCACCCCCCGTCCGCCCCCGGGGCGGGCCGCGTGCGCTGCTCCGACGCCGAGCGTGAGCACGCCGCCGCCGTCATCCACCAGGCGGTCGGCGAAGGCCGGCTGACGATGGAGGAGGCCGAGGAGCGCCTGGGCCGGGCCTATCAGGCGCGCTACCGCGACGAGCTCGTCGCGCTCAATGCCGACCTGCCCACCCTCGACACCCCCGTCCCGAACGGCTGGTCGGCACTGTGGGCCGTCCTGCAGGCTCAGCTGTTTCGGGAAGCCGAGATCCTGGTCGGGCGGGAGCCTGCCGGATGGCGCCGGCGCGCGGCAGCGCTGCCCGTCCTCCTCGGGCCGGTCCTGCTGGCACTCGGCGCAGTCATGCTCCTGCTGCACGGCGTCTGGGACGGGCACGGCGGACACGGGTTCGACCGGGACGGCCTGCGCGCCGGCGCTGCCGCTGTGACCGGGCGCGCGGCCGGCACCGTCGGAACCTGAGTCACCGCCGACGTCAGGGTTGCGGCGGATAGGTCAGCAGCCCGTCCTGGACGCGCGCGTGCTCGTGCAGCACCGCGGCCTTCGCGGTCGTCCTCGACAGGATGTCCACGACCTCGACGCCATGGACGATCAGCGCGTCCGTGATCAGGCCGCGGTGACAGCGCCACGGCACCGCCTCGCTGCACATGATTGCCGGCCACTCTCGCTCGGCCAGGTCCAGCAGTTCGCGCAGTCCTTCGGCGAACGCATCGCTCGCCATGTAATCGGCGTAGTGTCGGAACGCCTTGACCCGCCATGCGCCATTCACACTGGGCACGTTCTTCGGCGTGTGCCGACGGCCGCCCAGCTTCGGTATCCACCGGTACCCGATATCGGCAGGCAAGGCTTCGGCGATCGCCGCCTGGTTCCACTGCGGAAACTTCCTCGACGAGGGAAACGAGCGAACGTCCACCACGTACGTGACGGCGTTGTTCCGCAACATCGCCAGCACCTCGTCGAAGGTGCGGGTCGAATGTCCTATCGTGCAGATCCGGTGCGCCATCGTTCAGATGCGCTTCAGCGCACCTCCTTTGTGCATGGCAATGTGATCCGTCTTGTCGCTCTTGATCTCGTACTGAGGGTCGTCCTCGGTGCACCGCCGCATGTGACCCTTGTACTCCACGTCTTCCGTGTGCTTCTTCGTGATGACTCCCTCGACATGTCCGGCTTCGGAGTTCCACCTGACGTGGTCTCCGACGGAGAACTGCTCAGCCATCTGTGCGCTCCTTGCCTGTACGTGCCCATCGCGCGGAATCTTCGTCCTTCAGCCATCGCCCCGCCCCGCCCCGCCCCGCACCAGGGTGCACCCATCCGCCCCGGGCGGCAGGAGATGCCATGACGTGCTCGGGGTGTCGGGCCCGACGACGACGCCCTGCCGCACTGACCACCGGCGACGTCACGAACCACGTCCGGACGACTGGGTAGGGGCCGGCCGATCGGGGGACCCGACGATCGACCGGGCCGTCAACCGGTCGGCGGAGGTCGCGCAGGAACGGCCCCCGCGAGACTGCTCTCACGACCGCTGAGGCACGCAGCAGCGAATCGTTCATGTGCGGCGGGTGGGCGCGGCTGAAGGGAATACGCGGTCCGGTTCTTCGAGGCGATGACCTCTGCGGATCCCGTGAGCCTCTCCACCGACCCGCGCCTCGACACAGCCCGAGCCCACCGCCGGGCGGTCAGCGGGACCCGGTGAACCCGCCGGAGGGCACGACACGGGGCCCGCGACAGCAGCCGCGCCACATCGGCCGGGCGGCCTGCCCGGTCACCGGCCTCCGCCGAGCAGCCGCGCATGCCGCCCTACCTCAGCACCTGATCACGACACCGGCCCGCACACCCGGCCCACCTCGGAAGGAAGCCATGACCGAAACCATCGACCGCCGTCCTCTCGACCGCCGTCCCCTCGACCCGGGGCACACGGTCATCACCCCCATGACGACCACCGCCGCCTCGACGGCGCTGCACACCGACACGTACGAGATCACCATGCTGCGCGCGGCACTCGCCGACGGCACCGCCGCGCACCGGGCCACCTTCGAGGTCTTCGCCCGTCGACTACCGGCCGGCCGCCGCTACGGTGTCGTCGCGGGACTGGGCCGGCTGTCCGAGGCACTGCAGGAGTTCCGGTTCACCGCCTGCCAGATCGCGATGCTGCAGGCCGCCGGCTTCGCCGACGACGCGACCGCCGCCTACCTGGCCGAGTTCGCCTTCACCGGCGACATCGACGCCTACCGCGAGGGCGAGCTGTACTTCCCGTACTCGCCGGTGCTCACCGTCTCCGGCACGTTCGGCGAGTGCGTGCTGTTGGAGACGCTCGTCCTGTCGATCCTCAACGCCGACTCGGCCGTCGCCACCGCTGCCGCCCGGATGGTCACCGCGGCCGCCGACCGGCCGCTGATCGAGATGGGGTCCCGGCGCACCCACGAAGACGCCGCAGTCGCCGCCGCCCGTGCCGCGTACCTGGTCGGGTTCACCGCCACCTCCAACCTGCAGGCCGGGCTGCGCCACGGCGTGCCCGTCGCCGGCACCAGCGGGCACGCGTTCGTCCTCGCCCACACCGACGAGCGGGCAGGGTTCGCCGGCCAGGTCGCCGCCCTCGGCACCGGCACCACCCTCGTGGTCGACACCTACGACACCGGCAAGGGGATCCGCACCGCGATCGACGTGGCCGGCACCGACCTCGGCGCGATCCGCATCGACTCCGGCGACCCGGCCGTCGAGGCCGCTCGGGCCCGAGCGCTGCTGGACTCCCTCGACGCTCGCGACACGAAGATCACGGTCACCGGTGACCTCGACGAGCACCGCATCGCCGCGCTCACCGATGCCCCCGTGGACACCTTCGGGGTCGGCACCCGGCTGGTCACGGGCGCCGGCGCGCCCACCGCAGAGATGATCTACAAGCTCGTCGCGATCGCCGACGCCCCCGGCCCGGACGCTCCGCTGCGCCCGGTCGCCAAGCGCAGCGCCGGCAAGGCGACGATCGGTGGGGCCAAGCGTGCCCACCGCGACCTCGACGACACCGGGCACGCCGCCCGCGAACGCGTCGTCGCCACCCCGGGCCGGACCGGCTCCGAGTTCGGCCGGACGACGCTCGACCGGCCGCTGCAGGTACCCGTCGTCCGCCACGGCGCCGTCGTACACAGCCCGACACCGGAGGAGGTCCGCGCCCATCACCGCCGCGCCAAGGCCGAACTCCTCCCGTGCGACCTGGATCTGACCCCCGGCACACCGCGGCTGAGCGGCGCACCAGCCGGCTGCCCGTCCTGATCCGCCGAGCGCACATCGCCGGACCCACCTCACCCCCAGTTCTGATCTGTCCAACGAACGGAGAATCAATGGAGCACCGAACCACTCGCGCCGCGCCGATGCGGCGCGTGGCCTTTGCCAGCTGTGCCGGCACCACGATCGAGTTCTTCGACTTCTTCATCTACGGCACCGCCGCGGCCCTGGTCTTCCCGAAAGTGTTCTTCCCTGCCCTCGGCACCGGCGCGGGCATCGTGGCCTCGTTCGCGACCTTTGCCGTCGCCTTCATCGCCCGACCGCTCGGGGCGATTCTGTTCGGCCACTACGGGGACCGGCTCGGCCGCAAGAAGACGCTCATCGCCACGCTGATGCTGATGGGTATCTCCACCGTGATGATCGGGCTGCTGCCCGGGGCCGCCACCCTCGGGATCGCGGCCCCGATCATCCTCGTCGTCCTACGGTTCCTGCAGGGCCTCGCGGTCGGCGGTGAGTGGGCGGGCGCGACGCTGCTCGCCGCCGAGTACGCCCCGCCGACCAAGCGCGGCCTCTACGCGATCTTCCCGCAGATGGGCCCGGCCCTGGCGTTCGCGCTGTCCAGCGGCACCTTCCTCGCCATCAACGTCGTGCTCGGCGACACCAACGCCGCCTTCCTCGACTGGGGCTGGCGGATCCCGTTCCTGCTGTCCGTCGTCCTGGTCGGCGTCGGGCTGTGGGTGCGGATGACCATCGACGAGACCCCCGCCTTCCGCGACGCCCAGAACCGGCGGCCGGCCGCCTCCGTCAGGGCGCCGATCCTCGAGGTCTTCCGCAGGCAGCCGCGTGAGGTCCTGCTCGGCGGCGGTGTGCTGACCATCCTGTTCGCGCTGTTCTACATGGGCACCGCGTTCCTCACCAGCTACGGCACGAGCGAGACCGGCGCGGGCCTGGACCGGCAGACCGTGCTCATCCTCAACATCGTCGCCGCCGTCGTGTTCGGCGCGACCACCGCGATCTCGGGGATCGTGTCCGACCGGTTCGGGCGCCGCACCGTCATCCTTGCCTGCTGCGTCCTGTCCATCCCGTGGGCGCTCGCCCTGTTCCCGATCATGGGCACCGGCTCCGGGACCGGGTTCGCGATCGGCCTCATCGGCACGCTCGCGATCTTCGGTATCGCCTACGGGCCCGTCGGCGCCTATCTGCCCGAGATGTTCCGGACCCGCTACCGCTACACCGGCGCCGGCATGGGCTACAACCTCGGCGGCGTCCTCGGGGGCGCCGTCTCCCCGCTGGTCGCCGCCCAGCTGGCCAGCAGCTTCGGCAGCTACGCCGTCGGGCTGATGATCGCCGGGTTCGGGCTGCTCAGCTTGATCTGTGTCGTCACGCTCGGCGAGACGAAGAACCGGCGTATGCAGGACGAGCCCGTCGACGCGGGATCCGACCGCAAGATCGGCGCACACGACGCCGACGCCGTCGAGGGGGTGCCACAGACCTGAACCCGCCCGGCCCCGGCCCGGCCCCTCCACGATGGTGGGGCCGGGCTGTGGCGTCCGACTGCGCACGAAAGAGGCGCCTCGCCGTACGGGCGGGAGCAGCGCGTCAATCGATCGGGGGACGGCAGGACCCTCCGGCCGAGGGGCCGGTCGACCGACGGTGCGACCGCACGGTGACGCCCACCCTTCAGCCGTCGGGGAAATGCCCCGGGAACGAGAAGGGAGATCCGATGAACGCTGCCATCACCCCCACTGACGACAGCACCGCACACCGCGACGCCGAGAGTGATGCCGCCACTACCGCCGTCGATCGCCTCGTCCGCATCCGCGAGCTCGGCCCCGACGACGGCGACGTCGTCGACGTGGTCTTCGCCGGCTTGTCCTCGCACAGTCGCTACCTGCGCTTCCAGGCCCCGGTCACCGAGCTCTCGGCTGCCACCCGCCGCAGCCTGACCGCGCTCGACGGTCGCACACACGTTGCGCTCGCCGCCTTCACCCAGGGCGACCCGATCGGCATCGTGCGGATCATGGACCTCGATGACGGCCGCGGGGAGCTCGCCGTCGAGGTCGTGGACCGCTGGCAGGGCTGTGGTGTCGGCACCCGGCTGCTGCACGCTGCCCGGGACCGGGCCGTCGAGCTGGGTTACCGCGAGCTCGTGGGCGAGGTGCTCGTGGTGAACGCGGCCGCCTACGCGGCCGTGCGGCGCGTCTTCCGCATCACGCGGGTGCGTCGCCATGGTTCGGAGCTGATGCTCTCCATCGCCGTCGAGGGCGAGCCCGCGTCGGCGAGCCCCGTGCAGGGACTCGTCGCGTAGGAAGCACCACCGCTCAGCCCGCCGTCGATCGCACCCGCCCTCGGCGCATCGAGGCTCTGGGGATCTCGTCGAGCATCGCGAATCGAAGGGTCGATCGTCGGTATCCGCTGGCATCTGTCAGACGAGGCGCCGGTCAACGCGTCTTCAGGGCGGCCGCTCGGAGGGACGCGATGTCGGTCTGCAGTGAGCCGCCGGCGAACGCGAGTGCGTCCAGGGACCTATGGGCGGCCTCGGCGTTCCCGCTGCCGCAGGCGTCGGTGACGACGACCGGCAGGTAGCCGAGGTCCATGGCGTGGCGGACGGTCGGCTCGATGCCCACCTCCAGCGCGATGCCCGCGAGGAGGAAGGACCGGATGCCGCAGTCGCGCAGCGCGATGTCGAGGTAGGTGCCGGCGAAGGCGGACATGGTGATCTTGTCCAGGACCACCTCGTCGCTGCGCGGCGCGAGCTCGGGCACGATCCGGGTCTGCGGCGCCTCGGCCGGAAACGGCGCGACGACCTCGTCGGGGCGCTCCCGGTGCTGCCAGTCCATGGCGGTGCGCAACTGTGCCACCCCGGCGACCTGCACCGGGAGCGAGATGTGCCGGGTGTGGAAGATCGGCAGCCCGACCCGCCGACCGAGATCGAGCACCTGCGCGACCCGGGCGACGACGTCGGCCCCGTCCGGCAGCTGCGAGACGATCCCGACCTGCATGTCGTAGACCACCAGCGCCAACGGTTCGGCGACGACATCGGCGAGGGTGCGGGCGATGGTCAGGCCGCGGATCTGCTCCACGAGAGCTCCGTTCTGCGCTTCTGCCACGGGTGAGGCGGACGCAGGGCCGCGACCGGGAGCGGACACCTCCACCGTGGGCCTTCCCTGCGAGCAAGGGTGCAGCGGCGTCGGCGGGTGCGGCAGCCACCGCTTCCTTCGACGCCGGCTCTCACGTAGGCCGTCTCGGCCTGCCAGCGTCGAACCCGCGATCCCGCCTTGCCTCGCCCAAGCGGGGTGAGCCTCCGGGGATGACCGGCGTCACCCCGGGCACACGAGTCCGGAGGGTCCGGGACCTCCGTGCCCCGACGCCGCGGTTCTGGCATAGTCCTCCCAGGCCGAGCATCGATCGGGGTTCGGGTGCAGACCGTGTCGCTGGACCACGTCGACCACATCCGCCGCGAGGCATCGCTCCTGCGCGCCGCCCTGGCGTCGGCGGACCCGTCGGCGACCGTCCCGACCTGCCCGGGATGGCACGCCGATGACCTCCTGCGCCACGTGACTGTCGTCCTCGGCTTCTGGGCGACGGTCGTGGAAGGCCGGCTCATCACCCCGCCGGCCGTGGAGCAACCGAGCCCAGCGGCGCACCGGCCCGAGTTGCTCGAGCACTTCGACCACCAGCTCGCGCGCCTCGTCCGGGTGCTGCAGGACGCACCCGCGGACACCGCGGCGTGGACGTGGTCGGACGACCGGACGGTGGGGTTCGTGCGCCGGCGCGTCGCGCACGAGACCCTGATCCATCGGCTGGACGCCCAACTGACCGCGGGGGCGGTCACGCCCGTCGACGCCCAGCTGGCCACCGACGGCGTCGACGAGGTCCTGAGGTACTTCTTCGGCGGCGCTGCCGGGGCGCAGTTCCGCCGCCGCGGCCCCCTCGGCTCGCTGCGCACCCCGGACACCGGCGCCGACTGGGTGGTGGAGCTCGGCGACGTCACCGGCCCGACCCGCGACGGCCACAAGCACCAGGACCGGCAGCCCGGGTTCCGCCTCGCCGACGCGACGGTGCCGGCCTCGGAGCCGACGTTCACCATCAGCGCCGGCGCTGTGGACCTGGACGCCTGGCTGTGGCGCCGCCCGGTCGGGTCGGGCATCGCCATCGACGGCGACCCGGACGACGCCGCCCGCTTCACGGCGATCATCCTCGAGGGCATCCGCTGACCCGCTTCCGCGGACACCTCTGCTCGCATTCGGCCCGTCCGCGGGGTTGGTCATCACCCGCTGAGGAGATCAGCCCCGGGTGATCAGGCCACCCGACACCGTGACCTTCACCGGCTTCAGGCCCCCGGTGGCCGGTCCCTTCAGCAGTTGCCCCTCGAGGCCGAAGACACTGCCGTGACAGGGGCAGACCAGCACGGCGCCCTGCACGTCGGTCACGGTGCAGCTCTCGTGCGGGCACGTCGCGGAGAGGCCCTGGTAGGTGCCCGCGGTCGGCTGCGTGACGATCACGTTCTCGTCCGCGAACACCACCGCGCTGCCCACCGGAACGCTCGACGCAGGCCCCAGCGTGGTGCTGTGAGCAGGCGGCGCACCGCCTCCGACCCCGCCGCCGCGGCTGTCCCCGCCGGTGCTCCCGGAGCCGCCGGTCACGCAGCCGGCGGCCAGGAGTCCGATCCCGAGGGCCGCGGCACCGGCACCGGCGACGGCGGCACGCCGGGTCAGGGCGGGGACGGGCGACGCCGGCGAGGCGGGCGCGAGGTCGGGGTTCTCGGGCATCTCAACTCCTCACGCCGATCGCCCGGCATCGCGCTGGGTGTACGTCAGGCTGGCACGACCCGGCAGTGACCGCGATGGGCCAAGGCCCCCTCCGCGAGAGGGTCCTGGGCCCTGCACGCCCGGTCGCCCCCGTGGACGCGGTGTCAGATGGAGCGGGCCGGTTCCGTAGCGAGCCGGGCGAGGAGCCGGACGAGCTGCGCGGCGTCGTCACGCTCCAGCTCCGCCACCGCGTCGTCCTCCGCCCTGATGACCTGCGGGGCGATGCGTGCGTGCAGGTCGGTGCCGTGATCGGTGGTGAAGACGAGGACCCGGCGGCGGTCTCGTTCGTCGACCCTGCGGTGGACCAGAGCGTTGTCGACGAGCCGATCGACGATCTTCGTCAGGGTCGGGGCGGGCACCATGGCGTGCTCGGCGATCTCCGACATGGAGTGCCCCTGCTCGTCGGCGAGCAGGTCCAGGACGCGCCACTGGTCGAGGGCGAGCCCGCAGCCGGCCAGGGTGGCCTCGACCTGCCGCGCCACACGGTGCGTGACCCGGGCGAGCAACGTGTGCAGCGACTGCGCCGGCCGGGCTGTCAACGACGCCTCTCGGGGCACGAGGGACGTTGAGGCCACGGGAAGTCCTCTCCGACGGGCGACGAGATCGCTGTCATCGTAAACACTGTCGATTCGAAGTGTCGGGTGAGGCTCGCCCGGGAGCCGGGCGTACGGACCTGGTGCACCGCCGGCGACGACCACGTCTCGTCGCGGACCTCGGCGCGGGTGGCGCGACGCTTCGCGCGGTCCTCACCATTCGTCCGGGTCCTCGACGAGGTGTTCGTGCCGCTCGGTACGGAGGACTTCTCCGCCGCTGTCCGGCGGGTCGGCCGCAGCGCGCCGAACGGTGTGCTGATGTTCCCTTTGGGATCGGACGCGGTGAGGTCCAACCGCGCCTGCGTCGCCGCCGACCTCGACCGGCGGCGCTGACCTTCATGGCGAGGCTCGCCGAGCGGGCCGGCAGCATCGAGCCGGTCCGGTTGTGCGCGGCGGCGGACGAACTGGCCTACGCGAGCCCCCGCAGGGTGGTGCGCATGGCCGGGAACCACCTGCTGCAGAGCGTCTACCTCGCGCGGGCGGACGGGCTCGAGTTCGACGTCATCGCCCAACCCCTCCGGTCCGCCCCGGAGCCGAGGCAGCAACACCCGACCGCCGCCTCGGGGCGGGTGTGCTCGGTGCCGGCCGGTCGACGTCCGGCTAGAACGAGAACACCCCGATCAGCACGGCGAAGCCCAGGGCCCACGCCGTGCCGATGCCTTCGATGATGGTGACCCATCCGGTGGGCCGGGCGATCGGCAGCTCCAGGGCGAGGAGCGCCCAGAACAACCCCCACAGGATGGCCCACAGGAACCAGTTGACGCCCAGCCAGATCAGGGCGACGTTCCCGTTCGCGTTCTGCAGCGTGTAGATCCCCGCCGGGATGGCCGTGATCGCGACGAACAGGCAGTACCAGCCGAAGGCCCGGCCCCCCGCGTCGAGGTACTGGTTGAACGCCACCCAGAGGTAGGTGAACGCGAACAGCAGGATGAAACCCCCGCCCCGGACCGCGGCGAGGTCGTTGCCGACGGCGCCCTGCACCAGGAAGATCAGCGCGATCACCACGCCGATGAAGCCGGTGAAGATGTTGATCACCGCGACTTCCCGGTTCTGCAGGAACAGCGGCGAGCCCTCCCTCCGCGCCGGGGCAGGCTCGGCCCCCCGGCCGCCGACCGAGCTCGACACGTCCAGTGGCTCCGCGGCCGCGCCGGCGTGGGCCGAGACCCGCTCGACCTCCTCCACTGCCCGCGCCTGCCCGATCAGCCAGATCCCGTTCACCCCGAGAACGGCCCCGACGTACAACAACACCACGGCGAGCAACATCGCTTCACCTTCCGCTCTCGATGGTCAGTGCAGGACACCCGGCGGCGTCGGCTCCGGCGGGTACCGGAGTCGGCGATCGCGCTTCTCACCGACGACGCGCGTTTCGTGCGCGCTCGCCCCTTCAGCGCGTCAACTGCTCGTCGCGCACGCGCCGCGGTCCGCCGACTGCGGGCCTTCACTGTTCGGCCGGATGTCGAAGTCGAAGATCCCGGTCGGCAGGTAGAGCGAACAGCAGGCGTTCGGGATGTCCACCACGCCCGACACCCGTCCCTCGATCGGGGCCGAGCCGAGCAGCAGGTAGGCCTGCTCCCCGGAGTAGCCGAACTTCTTCAGGTACTCGACGGCGTTGAGGCACGCCCGCCGGTACGCGACGGTGGCGTCCAGGTACAGGTTGTCGCCGGAGGTCTCGTCGACCGAGACGCCGATGAAGGTGAGGAACTCGCTGTAGCGCGGCTCGACGCGACCAGGGATGAGCACCGGGTTGGTGGTGATGCCGTACTTCTCCATACCTCCCTTGATCAGGTCCACCCCGAAGTCGATGAAACCGCCCATCTCGATGGCGCCACAGAACGTGATCTCGCCGTCGCCCTGCGAGAAGTGCAGGTCGCCGCCGGAGAGTTTGGCCCCGGGCACGTGTACGGGGTAGTAAACGCGGCTGCCTCGGGTGAAGTTCTTGATGTCGTGGTTCCCGCCGTTCTCCCGGGCCGGGACCGTGCGCGCACCCTCGCGGCCCACGCGCTCCAGCTCCGACCCGCTCAACGTGCCGGCGAGGACCCCGTCCTCGAGTGGTGGCAGGGCCAGGGGCGGCACCCGATCCGGGTCCTGGTCGATCAGCGCCTGTTCGCGGCGATTCCACTCGGCCAGCAGCTCGGCGGACGGTGCCGTACCGAACAGGCCCGGGTGGGTGATGCCGGTGTAGCGCACCCCGGGGATGTGCCGCGAGGTGGCGTCCTGGCCGTGGAAGTCCCAGATCGCCTTGTAGGCGTCGGGGAAGTGGTCGGTCAGGAACCCGCCCCCGTTGGCCTTGGCGAAGATCCCCGTGTAGCCCCACCCCTGGCCGGGGGCGTCACCGTACTCCTGCGGCGGCTGGCACGGACCCAGGTCGAGGATGTCCACGACGAGCAGGTCGCCGGGCTCGGCACCCTCGATCTCGACCGGGCCACTGAGCATGTGGGCGACGGCGAGGTCGACATCCCGCACGTCGTTCGACGAGTCGTTGTTGCCGAGCTGTGCATCGGTCCACTCCCGGCACTCCACTCGGAACTCCGCGCCGGGACGGACCGACGCCGCGGCCGGGATGTCCGGGTGCCAGCGATTGTGCCCGGGTACCGCCTGATCCCGCATCGACTTCGACTGATCCACGCTGAACACGACCTCAGGCACCGCTATCCCTCCCACCTCTCCGTGCTGGCATTACTTCCGAAAGAAACTATTCTCGCTGGAAGAAGCTGTCAACGACGCGCCCGGCGCCGAGGGCCGTCCGCCGGCCGGCGGCGAACTCCCCGGTCGACACGACCTGCTGAGCTCGAGATCCTCGGCGCTCAGGCAGGACGGAGCCGGCCAGTAGAGCTGTCCGGGGGCTGCGGAACCGGCGGCGTGGAGCGCGATCGCCCGTCGGCGGCGGTGCGTCTGTCGTTGCTGGCGGCGGTCCACTCCTGCTCGGCGGCCCGCCGGTGATCGAACGCACGGTCGGTGGCCCCGTAGGCGTCGCACATCGTGGCGAACCGTTGATGCAGGTCGGCGGCCACCTCGTGCGTTTGCGCGGCATGCACGAGGGCGGCCGTCGCACGGTCTGACGCGGCTGCCGCATGCGCGGTGGCATCCGCGAGTGATTCCGGCGGCAATGCCCGGGTCAGCCGGTTCGCAAGCTGTGTCTCCCGCTGGTCCAGCTGCTCGAGCCGATCGAAGATCGCCTCCCGGCGACGCGTCAACGCTCCTTCGAGATCCATCGGGCCCTCGATGTCTCGTAGTGCCGGCGCTGGACGCGACTCGGCTGCCCCTCTACGAAACACCTCAACGGACCGGCTGGCCAGTAAAAGGGACAGGGCGCTACGCGATCGTCACCAAGATCCCGGAAGCCGTATGCCCTCGTCTACGGGCAGCTCGTGCGCAACCGCCCGGGCCATCCGCGCGGGCGTAGGCGTCGAGTCGAGACGCGTGGGCCGCGCCCTCCCGTACCCCGGGGGCGCAAGCCGTTCGAGCCGAGACCCGCTCGCGCACCACCCGCGGCGCGATGCGTTGCGCCGTCGCATCGGCGACGCCGCCTCGTCACCCCGCCCGGTCACATGAAGTTGCGGGTGTGCAGCGCGGAGAGCTCGGCGGCCTCGTCCGCCGGGAACCCGAGCCGGACCAGGCGGTGCCGGCGGCCCTCGTCGATGGCGCGCTGGAACCGGGCCACCGCGGCGTGGCCGCGCGCGATCGCCGCCGGACTCCACTCGCCCGCGGCCAGCAGCACCAGCGAGTCGAACACGTCGGCGTTGAGCCCCGCCGTGTCGATCAACGCGTCGTGCCGGCGCTCGACCGCCGCGCAGCCGGCCCCGCAGCGCCGGATCCCGCTCCGCCTGGTGCTCGAGGTGAGCGACGCCGAAGGCGACGTGCCGGGCCTCGTCCGTCCGCGCCAGCCGGGTGACCTGACGGGTGACGGGGTCGGAGGCGTGTTCGTCGAGGAAGGCCAGTAACGCCAGGAAGCTGCCCTCCCCCAGCACCGAGAGCAGGAACGACGCCAGCGAGAAGTCCGGTTCGTCCAACAGCGTGGTCAGCGAGGCCCGCCCGCCCGCCGAGGAGGTGCCCATCTCCCCGCCGTGCAGCAGCGCGCGACGGGTGAAGACCTCGACGTGGCGGGCCTCGTCCGCGGCCTGCACCGCCAACAGCTGCTGCACCTCGCGGAAGTGTGGGTGCACCCGGGCGAGCAGCCGCGCCGGTATCACCAACGCGGCCTGCTCGTTCTCCACCAGGTAGGTCATCACCTGGACCACCGCCGCCTCGATCTCCGGCGACAGCGGGGCAGCGGCGGACCAGTCGACGGCGGTCTGCGGGTCCCACTGCGCAGACGCGGCATGGGCGTAGAGCCTCGGCGCGAGTCGGCCCAGACGACGTCGCGGTCGTCGAGGTCGAACGACCGCGGGACCGGGCCGCCCGCCTCGACAAGCGCACCGCGGGCCGCCAGACCCCACTGTGCGGGTGGCCTGCGGACCAGCCCGTCCGGACCCGGAGCCCCTGCCCGCTCCGCCCCGACCCAGCGCTGCAGGTCGGCCCGGCCCCGCCGCACGACGTGCCCGCCGGCGGGGTCCGGGGTGCTCGTGACCCTTGGCCCGGCACCAGGCACGCAGGTGCACGCCCAGTGCGGGGTCGGTCCCGACGAGGTGCAGCTCCGTGCCCGGGACCAGGCCCCGGAGGGCCCGGTCGACGAGCAGGTGTGCGCCGGAGGGGAACGGCAGCGACTCCAGGTCCAGCCGCGCTCCCTCCGACGCGGCGCTGCTCACGGGGCGTACCCGGCGGCCGTCACCCGGCCCTCGGCGTCGTAGAAGCCGCTGCGGTCGACCGCCTCGGCGAGCTGTGCGTACCCGGTGGTGCGGCCCTCGCGCCACACCCGCAGCCCCTCCAGGTCCAGCAACGGCCGCACTCGTGGGTCCTCGTAGGACATCTCCGGCAGCAGCGTGACGAACCGGTCGACGAGATCGGCGGGCGCGGAGCCGGACACGGTCATCGTGCAGTGGTCGTACGGCTCGGTCTGGGCGAGGGTCCGCGTCCCGGTCGGCAGCGTGCCCTCCTGGGTGAACAGCAGGTTGTTGGCGTCGATCATGCAGGCGGCGTCGACCTCGCCCGCGGCGAGCGCCCGGGCGGCGTCACGTTCACCGCCGATGTGATCGCCGTGCAGCCGACGCCGACCTCGAAGCGCCGCACCGTCATGTTCGCGTCGGGGCCGTGGGGTCGCAGACCGGCGGCCCGGAGGTGGTCCAGGGGGATCAGGGTCGCTTGCGGTGAGTCCACGGCGCCGACGGCGACGGTGCGGCCTTCGAGGTCCTGCAGCGAGGCGAGGTCGGAGTCGGCGCGCGTGACGACCACCGACGTCAGGTCCCGGTCGGTGTCGCGCATCAGCACTGCCGCCACCGACCGGCCCTGTGCGGCCGCCAGCCGCTCGGCGCGCAGCGCGGCCAGCGGCAAGTTCCAGGCGGCGTCGATCCGGCCGGCCACGAGCTCCTCGACCTGACGCTCGTAATGCGAGTAGAGGACGAAGTCGAAGGGCATGCCCGCCGCACGCAACCACTGCCGGAAGCCCTCCCAGATGGTGACGACCTTCGGGTCGTAGGCGACCGCCCCCATCAGCAGCGTCCCGCCCATCAGGCACCCACCTCGTCGAACAGCGGCTGGCCGAGCGCAGCGCGCCCGACGAAGTCCCGCAGCGCCTCGGTCGTCGGTGCCATGACCCGCGCGGCCAGAGCGTCGCGGAACCGCCGCTCGACGCCCAGCTCGCGGCGGAACGCCGACCCGCCGCACAGCCGCATCACCCCGTCGGCCACCTCGGCCGCGGCCTCCCCGGCGACCGCCTTGACCTGCGGCACCCGCAGCATCGCGTCCCGCCGGCCCAGCTCCAGCGCGGCGAGGGTGTCGGCGACGAACGTCCGTGCCTCCGCGGCGCGGGTCAGCAGCTCCGCATACCGGGCCCGTGTCGTGGGCTGCTCGGCCTGGGTGGAGCCCAGGTGCTCGAACCGAGTGGCCGTGAGGTGAGCGGCGGCCTCGTCGA